>CAYWBV010000574.1:0-2190 GCA_964455785.1 uncultured Maribellus sp. | reverse complement strand
GTGTGTTTTATTTTACCCTGCCGGGATTTTTTTTGACAAAATCGCTCCAGTCTTTTACCGTTTTTGATTTGGCTGGTTTGTTCATGTGGATAAAATGGCAGATGGCCACGGCAATGGCGTCGGTAACGTCGAGTTTGTCGGGGAGTTCATCCAAATGATATACTTTTTGCAGGAAGTAGGCCACCTGTTCCTTCGAGGCGCGGCCCATGCCGGTAATCGACTGTTTTACGAGCAGCGGGGCATACTCGAAAATGGGGATATTACTGATGAGCGCCGCCGCCATAATCACCCCCTGGCCGCGGCCCAGTTTCAGCATCGCCTGTATGTCTTTCCCGTAAAACGGGGCTTCCAGTGCCATCACGTCGGGCTGGAACCGGCTTACAATTTTCAGGGCTTCCTCGTGCAGAAACCGAAGCCTGCCGTAGTGGTCGGTACCTCGTTTCGGGGTAATCTTTCCCATGTCGATGATGACCGGTTTTTTATTCCGGATTTCAACCAGACCATAACCGGTAACCGTGGTTCCCGGGTCGATTCCCAATATTTTTAACGATTCCTGGCTCATAACAATCAGTGGTTTTTTTTGTCGATTTGCTGGATAAAAATTCCGGCAATAATAAAAATCAACCCGATAAAAGTAGTAATGTACAGGGTTTCTTTCAAAATGAAACGGATAAAAACCAGCGAAAGAAAGGGCGCCAGGAAAACGAGGTTGCCGATTTTGGCGCTGCTGGTGCTGAGTTGCATGGCTTTCATCCACAAAACATAGGTTATCCCGGCTTCGAAAACACCCACATAAATGGCGGCATAAAAACCGGTTGAAAGAGGGATGCCGAAATCAGAAAAGAAAAATACCGCCACGGCTAAGAAAAGGAAGCCGAAACTAAAATTCAGAAAGAGTTTTACAATTTCGTCGCGACGGTCGCGGACGTTCAGAATCCAGTAGAGCGCCCACATCACCGAACTGCCCACCGCCAGCGCCACGCCGGTCATGTTGGTGTTTCTGAACCCGTTTGTCCCGCCCTGCGACGAAATAAAAACAACGCCGGTAAAACTCACCAGCAAGGCAGCGATACTTATCCACCCTATTTTCTGGCGGAGCAGCGGCACCGAAAGCAGGGCCAGAACGATGGGCCAGATCATGTTCAGCGGCTGGGCAAGTTGCGCCGGCAGCAGCGAGTAGGCTTTCAATAAAATAAAGTAATAGAGTAACGGGTTAAAAACGCCGAGGGCGGCTGAGAAAAGCCAGTCGCGGCGGGTTTGTTTTAGCAGCAGCCCGGTTTTGCGCTGGTAAAGCAGGATTAGGAAAAGCAGTACAACGGTAACGCCGGAGGCATAAAAAATAAGCTGGAGGACATCAAGCTCGCGTAGCGCAATTTTAAAGGCAGTGGCTACGGTTGACCAGAAAAACACCGCCAGTCCGGCAAACAAAAGCGCTTTCCGGTTCGGTTTCATTGTATCTCGTTTTCCGGCACCCGGAGTTGATCTTCGGCAGGCTGTAATCCATTGTCGGGAAAGGTTTCGCGCAACTCGCGGTATTTGGTCCGCGATTCGTCAACATAAATACTTCCCGGGAAATTGAAGATCATCTGTTTGTAGAGTTCCATCGCCTTTTCCTTTTCGCCCAGTTTATAGTTGCGTAGTTCAGCCAGCTCAAACAGGGCGTCGTCGGCCAGCGATTCGTAACTGAAGTCGGTCACTATCTGTTCCAGACAAGCGGCAGCCTGCGTATAGTTTTGCTGTTCCCCCGCGATTTTCGATTTGCGGTAGAGAATGTCGTCAACCAGCGTATGGTATGGAAACCGCACTGCAATGGAATCGAGGATGGCCATTGCCGCCGAATCCTGACTGCGGAAAAAGAGCAGGTCGGCGTGGGCAAACATTTGCAGCGGCAGCGCCGTGGTGTCGAGGTTGAGGTTGTTGCCGATGAGGAGCGAAAGTTCCATGGCATCGTTGGCGGTGAGTTTCGAGGTGCTGGCTTTCAGCACGTCGAGTTGGGCTTTTGCCCAGCTAAAGTTGCCGAGGTAGTAACCCAGCCGCGCTTTTTTCAGTTTCACCTCGTCGCCCAGCGTATTGTCTTTGTTGGCGTCGATCACCTGCGAATAAATCAGGGTCGCTTCCCAGGGGTCGCCTGCATAAATATAAACGTCGGCCATCTCTGTTTTTAGCAGGCCGGTTTCTTCCGGTTTTAAC
>CAYWBV010000573.1:0-2199 GCA_964455785.1 uncultured Maribellus sp. | reverse complement strand
ACCTAACTGAAATAGAATTACTGCAAAAACTGGCTAAAGGAGATTCGCTTGCTTTCGCGCGTGTTGTAGAGGTTTATCATGAACGTTTGTTGCATTTTTCTTTACACTATCTGAATGACCGGGAAATGGCAAAAGATGTTGTTCAGGATGTATTTTCCATTATTTGGGAAGACCGTGAAAAATTTTACAAAGTGAATAACCTTTCTTCGTGGTTGTTTACTCTGGTTAAAAATCAATGTTTAAAAAAGATTGAACACCTAAAAGTATGTCAAAAACATATCAGCAAGTTACAGCACCGGTATCTTAACTTAACCCAGGATTCATTAAGTCAATTGGATACTTCTCCTTTTATTTTCAATGAGATTAACTCAATAATTAAACAGACCCTGGAAAAGCTACCTCCTCAGTCAAGGTGTATTTTTGAAATGAGCCGGTTTGAAAATAAAAAAAACCTTGAAATTGCTGATGAGCTTGACATTTCAATAAAAACGGTAGAGGCCGGCATTACCAAAGCGTTGAAACTTCTCCGCCCGGCGTTAAAACAGTATTTGCCTGTTGTATTTTTTTAAAAAAAAATCAACCAGGTGATAGGGTATTTTCCGGTTTGCAGTACATACTTACAAAAGTATTTGCATGAACAGGGAAAAACTACATAAATTTGTTCTCAATGAATTAAGCAATGAACCGGAAATTGACGAAGTCATAACCTGGATTGAGAGCTCAGAAGAAAATAAGCAGGAATTTGAAACCTTAAAAAATCTGTGGGCAATTTCAGGTTTTGCAAACTACGATGTTTACAGGGCGAAAAAATCAGACAAAACCCAAAAGCTCCGCAAAAAAAGGACAATTCCAATGTACCTTTTAAGATATGCTGCCATTTTTGTGCTGGCGTTTTTAATTGGAAGTATATCTGTTTATTACCTGGGTTATAAAAATTCAGATGAATTGGCATGGAACGAAATAATTGTACCGGAAGGAGAAAGCGCCGAGGTTTATCTTTCGGATAATACACATGTTTGGTTAAACTCAAATACGAAACTAATTTATCCGGCAAAATTTGAAGGAAAATCACGGGATGTCAAATTAACCGGGGAAGCTTATTTCGACGTAAGCCATAATCCGAAAAATCCTTTTTATGTTCAAACTCCGGAGTTAACAGTGGCTGTGATGGGAACCAGTTTTAACGTTCAGGCATTTGACCAGGATGATGAAGTAAATGTAACACTGATAGAAGGAAAAGTAAACCTGCAAAATTCAAAAGGGATTGTTGTTTCAGAACTTTCTCCGGGAGAGAATGCACTGTTTGATTTGACAAAGAAAACAATACATGTCAGCAAGGCGAATGCCGGATATTATACCTCATGGAAAGATGGGTATCTGGTGTTTAAAAACGAGAAACTGGAAGATATTGTCAGAAAATTTGAGCGATGGTATAGTGTATCTGTGATCTTTGATGAAGAAGAAATTAAGCAGATAGAGTTTACGGGAACCATTTTGAAAAGCAAACCCATTGATCAAATATTCGACATATTAAAATATACTGCAGGAATAGAATATACCATTGAAATCATTAACAATAAACCAAGTATTATTCATCTAAAAAAGAAGCCTATGTAGAACAAAAAATGGCCGGAAAATATCGCGAGTATTTCCCGACCAGAATTTATTTACAATTATGTCTTCTGCGAGAAGATAAGTATTAATCGTAAACGTGTCAAATTTATGAAAAAAAAATTTTATTGCCGCAACCGTTGTTGGTTGCAAAAAGGATTTAGGATTATGAGAATTACAATTTTTCTGTGTTTGATTAGTGTTATTCAGATTTTTGCCGTTCCATCTGTGGGGCAGGTAAAGTTAGACCTGAAAATGAAAAACACAACCATAGAAGATGTACTGCTTAAAATTGAAGAAAGTACAAATTTTCGTTTTTTTTATCAAAGTAAAGATTTAAAGGCGAAGCAACTTATCGATATTGAGTTTAAACAAAAAACTGTGCTTGAGATTCTGGACGAAGTACTTCCTCAGTATCAGTTGGAATATGAAGTTTTCAACAATTACATTGCCATAAAATCTAAAGGAAGCGAATATAATAATCAGAGGTCCAGTCAGGAGCAAAAATCTATTTCCGGGAAGGTAGCTGATTCTTCGGGGCAGCCACTTCCTGGTGTAACCGTGGTGGTAAAAGGCACCACGCAGGGG
>CAYWBV010000572.1:0-2202 GCA_964455785.1 uncultured Maribellus sp. | reverse complement strand
CTTCACGATGAATCGGAAATCCGCGGACACCGCCGCACCTACATTGGCGCCATGCCCGGCCGGATCATCCAGAACATCAAAAAGGCCAAATCGTCGAACCCGGTATTTATCCTCGACGAAATCGATAAAGTTTCGAGACAGTTCCACGGCGACCCGGCCTCGGCGCTGCTCGAAGTGTTGGACCCCGAACAAAACTCGGAGTTTCACGACAACTATGTGGAAATGGATTTCGACCTGTCGAGGGTGATGTTTATCGCCACGGCCAACACATTAAGCACCATCGCCCCACCTTTACGCGACCGCCTCGAACTGATTGAGGTGAGCGGCTATCTTGTAGAAGAAAAGATTGAAATTGCGCGGCGCCACCTTATCCCGAAACAGTTGGAAAACCATGGGCTGACCGCCAAAGACGTCGTTTTTCCGAAAGAGGTGATCGAGCTGATTATCGACGGGTACACCCGCGAATCGGGTGTGCGGGAGCTGGATAAAAAAATTGCCAAAGTGATACGCCGCGTGGCCAAAAAGATTGCATTCGAAGAAAAATACAACATCAAACTGACGAAGGAAGATGTTCGCGAATACCTTGGCGTTACCGAATATTCAAAAGAAAAATACCAGGGCAACGACTTTGCCGGTGTGGTTACCGGCCTGGCCTGGACGGCTGTGGGCGGCGAAATCCTATACGTGGAAACCAGTCTCAGCAAAGGAAAAGGCGCGCTCACCCTCACCGGAAACCTGGGCGATGTGATGAAAGAATCGGCCATGCTGGCCCACGAATACCTGAAAGCGCACGCCGCACAATTAGAGCTCGACCCCGAGGTTTTCAGCAACTGGAATGTGCATGTACATGTGCCCGAAGGGGCTATCCCAAAAGACGGGCCGTCGGCAGGGGTGACGATGGTGACGTCGCTGGCCTCGGCATTTACGCAGCGGAAAGTGAAAAAGAGCCTGGCCATGACCGGCGAAATTACCCTCCGCGGAAAAGTGTTGCCGGTGGGCGGTATCAAAGAGAAAATTTTAGCCGCCAAACGCGCCGGAATTACCGAAATTATCCTTTCCAAAGAAAACCGGAAGAACCTGGAAGAGATCAAGGAGATTTACCTGAAAGGGCTAAAGTTTCATTTTGTCGAAACCATTATGGATGTGATCGACATCGCCCTGCTCAAAACCAAAGTGGACAAACCGGTGAAAATTTCGTAGCCGTACGGGGTAAAACGGGCCGGGGGAGAGTAAAAAACAATCACGTCGTTCGGAAAACAGCAGGAACAACAACAGATTCCTCAGTCGCCGCGCTCCTTCGCAGTGAGGAATCTATCCCTTCCCTACTTCCTTTTTAACTCCATACGGGCGTGGTGCAACTCGGCGTTTAGTTTGGCGTAACGGTCGAGCGCATATTTTTTGTGCGATTCGAACTCTGCCTTCAGCTCCTCATAATCCTGCTTAGCCCTGGCCGTAACTTTGCTGCTTTTTTTGTAGAGCTGATAAACAATGGAGGTAAATACAAAAAGCCCGAGGATGATGGCCGACATCAGCAACGTATAAACCCCTTTACTGATATTCACTCCAAAAACTTCGATGGAGTGCTGATTTTTGATACTGTCGGCCAGTTCGGCCTTTGTAGTTTCCAACTGCTGGCCAGCCGTAGCCAACTGGTTTTGCAGACGGTTTATTTTTTCGTCTTTACCGGCTGTTGCCACTTTCAACACGGCCACCGAATCCGACAAAGCGCTATAAAATTCGTTGAGTTGTGTTTCGTTCAGAAAATAATTGCCATTCCAGAAATTAAGGTTTTCTTTAAACACACTGTACTGCTGTTCCATACTCTTTTCTTTTTTCCAGGCATTGGCATCCGCAGCCCGCAAAACGATTGAAAAAGAGATCAGGACAACTGAAAGTAAAATAAATCTTCGCATCCCTGTTTCATTTTAAGTTTATAATCCCTGTACTTTTTTTCTGTATTGAATGTCAATTCTTTTCAGTTAACGAATAAAAGCCGATTCTGTTGCCCTCAGCCGGTACAACGGCAAAAAAAAGGGGTTTCCTTTTCTTTAAAATCATCCTACCATACTGCCGCACCTCCGGCGCCTTTTTGTTTTCCCCGGGATGATTCGAAAAGGGGGAGTGAGGGGAAACGCTCACTTTCTGCACAGGCGCCTGGAAAGATTCACAGATAACTTATTGATATCTTTTTTGTTTAACTAT
>CAYWBV010000571.1:0-2206 GCA_964455785.1 uncultured Maribellus sp. | reverse complement strand
CGCATTGGCGCCTGGAACAGTGAAGACTTAAATAACCTGCCTGTTTATGAGCCGGGACTTCCTGAAATAGTGGCTACAGCCCGTGGGCGCAACCTGTTTTTTTCGACCGATGTGGAAGGTGCTATCCGTGATGCCGGAATGATCTTCATTTCGGTAAATACGCCTACCAAAACTTACGGCGTAGGCAAAGGGATGGCTGCCGATTTGAAGTTTGTGGAGCTTTGTGCCCGTCAGATTGCAGAAACGGCAAACGATGACAAAATAATTGTTGAGAAATCAACCTTGCCGGTACGAACAGCAGAATCCATCAAACGCATTCTTGAAGCCTACGAAATTCCTTTTAAGTTCAGTGTGCTTTCCAATCCTGAATTTTTAGCCGAAGGTACGGCCATTCGTGACTTATTGGAGGCCGACAGAGTCCTGATAGGCAGCGAAGATGATGAAGAAGGTAAAAAGGCTGAGCAGGCTTTGGTTGACATTTATGCCAACTGGATCCCGCGCGAACGGATTATCACTACCCGGATTTGGAGTAGCGAATTGTCCAAATTGACAGCAAATGCATTTCTTGCCCAGCGCGTAAGTTCCATAAACGCCATTTCGGCGCTTTGCGAACGCACGGGTGCTGATGTCGATGAAGTTGCCTTGGCAATCGGCTTGGATAGTCGTATTGGACCAAAATTTCTAAAGTCATCTGTGGGTTTCGGAGGATCCTGCTTCCAAAAGGACATTCTTAATCTCGTCTATTTGTGCCATCATTTCAACCTTCCTGAAGTGGCGGATTATTGGGAACAAGTCATTAAACTGAACGATTATCAGAAAGATCGTTTCGCTAAGCAAATCATCGATACTCTGTTCAATACCGTTTCTGGCAAAAAAATCGCATTCCTGGGATGGGCCTTTAAAAAGGACACCAACGATACCCGAGAAAGTGCCGCGATTTATGTGGCCAATAAACTGTTGCAGGATAAGGCTGAAATACATGTTTACGACTTACAGGTCAAAGACACGCAAGTTTTTGCCGATCTGTTAAATCTGCAGAAATACAATTGTTCGGGTGAAAACCCATATGCATTCACTGAAAAAGAATTAAAAGAATTGGTGACAGTACATAAATCACCTTATGAAGCAATGCATAAAGCCCATGCCATTGCTGTGCTGACAGATTGGGATGAGTTTAGAACCTATGATTGGCCGTTGGTGTATAAAAATATGCTAAAACCCGCCTTCGTTTTTGATGGCAGGAATATTCTGGACCGTGAAAAATTGACCAATATTGGATTTCAGCTTAAAACGATTGGAAAAGGGTAAACTGGGTCAATGTAAAAAGCCAAGCATCTGGTGAAAAGTGCTTTTATTTCGTATACCCGCATTCAAATATAAAGGGGGAGAGGGTAGATTCAAAGTACCTTCTATTCAATTAAGGGCGGACAGTTTTCCCTGATATGGTAGTAGGATTCCAGGGAACCCACGTCATAACGATTGCCCGGCATAGGCCAGGCGTGAAAAGTTGTTCTGGAGAGCATTAAACGCACCAGGTTGCCGGGGGCATCAAGAATCCCGGGATCATCATTCGAGGGGGTAACAGCGCTGACCACATCACGGATGAATCTTATATCCTTAGCCTTATACAGGTAAAAAGGCGGAACTGCAAAATGAGAAGGAGGATTTTTTGGTTTTTCTTCCATGGAAATGACCCTGCCGGTTGGATCCAGGGTGATCACTCCGGTTCGTTGCAACTTTTCGATGGAAGGCTCATGGTAATACATGATGAGGGAAGATTGCACCGTTTTGAAATAGGCGATAAACCCGGAAAATGAAAAATCCAAAACATTGTCGGCAGCGATAACCAACAAATCCTCTTCCCAAAGTTGGCAGGTTCCAATGGCCAACATCAAATCCTTGACAGCACCCAATCTTGATTCATTGGAGACAGAGCCATCGTTGAGCACCGTTAACGGTTTTTTGTAATTGCATTTCTTTTGCCATTCAGAGAAATGGTCAATGAATTTGTGGTTTGTTACTATGATATGCCCGTCAATGTCTTCGAAATGATCAATGTCCGAAAGAAGTCTGTCCAGAATGGTGGTTTCTCCGACAGGTAACAGGGGTTTGGGAAAGTCTTCAGTCAAGGGGTACATCCGGGTGGCATATCCAGCTGCGAGTACGATTGTCTTCATGAAATTACAAAAATCGGGTGCCGGTATCG
>CAYWBV010000570.1:0-2206 GCA_964455785.1 uncultured Maribellus sp. | reverse complement strand
TTGGTCTTAACCGCCGCTTTTTGAGCGTTTAGCGTAAATAAACTACACATAAATGCGATAACCGTAAAAAGAATACTGTGCAGATAATTCTTAAACATATTTTGAAAATGTTTTTTGAGCTTATGTTCATTTGACTGATTGAACGATGCTAAAGAATCAAATATTATCGACCTATCTATCATATCGTTAATTTTGTTTTTACTTTATTGTGAAAAATGAAAAAACAGATGCATTTCTTGATCTTGGCAGCCGCTACAAAATTAAAATGATAATCCATCATACGAAAAGAAATAACGGACAAAAAAAATAGAAAATAGGACATTTTGAGCTCGTGAACCGATCAACTGTTTGCCTTTCGGATCTCCGACGAGGTTTTTTTAAAATAGCGGCGGCAATAATTACTGAGTTGTGTATCAGAACAGAACCCCAACTGTGGTGCGAGGATTTTAAGTCCGTCTTCAGACTTCATCAGCTCCAGTTCTACCTGTTGTTTATTCTGTTCCAGTAGCCATTGCTTGGGGGCGATCTGGAAGTATTGCTTGAAATGGCGTCTGAAGGTACGTTCCGTCATATTGCAGGCTGAAGCCAGTTCAGCCACTGTTTTCACCTCCCGGCTTTTTTGCTTCACCATAATCATGAATGGATTGTTTCCCCGGATAAGGGAATGAAAAAACTGGGCGTTCTCCTCTTTGGTGAAAAAAGCCCGCATAAGAAAGAACCATTCGCTTTGCTTGATGTCTTGTAAATGGGCACAATACATTTTGTGGGCGATGTAGAATCGCATTCCGTTCAGGTAGTCCGTGATCTGTGGCAGTATGGGCAACTTTTCGATGCAGCGAGTCTCTTTCGGAATGTATTTGCGGAGTTTGATGAGCGAAAACTCATCACACCGTATATGTGGATTCTCGAACATCAATATTATGGATTCCGTGTCGCCCAGCGTGATGCCTGTATAGGTGTACTGTTCGTTCAGGGAGTACATGTTTCCTGCCGTGAGCCGGTGGGTCTGGTCGTAACAGCAGTTGATCTCCACCTCTCCTTTCAGCATGAAGACAAAAGCATACAACCCTTTTGAATCTATAATGATACGATGGTGGGCGGGCAACTCGTGTACCTTAAAAAGAGAACGTACCTCGGAAAGGTAGTGCCGGCATTGTTGGTGTTCATTGAGGTAAAGTATGTCCATAAAAGATCTTTTTATATGTTTCTGAAATTAAACCCTTGTTACAGGAACTCCAGGCCTTATCGGGAACCCTTGTTGTCCTCTATGGCTTCGTTTCTTATTCCTGTGGGACTTGAGCCAATCTTGGACTTACAGAAACTCGCCAAATGCGACATGTTGCAAAATCCTGTAATCGACACAATTTCATTAATGGGTATATTGGTATTTTGCAAATAATGTATGACTTCATTTTTCTTGATTAAGAATAACCATTGCTTGGGTGTAGTGTCAAATATCCGTTTGAAATACCGGGTAAATGTCTTAGTGGATTTGTAACCACAGCGCCTGGCGAGATCCTCTATGGAAACGGAGTCCTTATAATGCATTAGAACCCGTTTGATGAAATCCTCTTCCATTTCCGATTTATGGTTGTATCTTACTATATTCACGGAAAGTAAATCCTTTGCGTTATCACTGGAAATGGTCTTGTATTTACCGTTGTCAAAATGTAACACACACTTTACAACACCATGGTAAGACGTATTTTTGCGATTCCCCTGCCTCTGGATATTATAGGCTTCCGGTATAATATTTTTTGTTAATTCTAGAACATTCATAATAGAATAGACCTGTTTTCTATGCAAAAATTAACTTATCTCGATTTCGAATAAAAATTAACTTATGGACGGGCAAACTTATTTTTAATATAACTGAATTTTGAATACGTGCCCTTTTTTTATAGGTTTTTGGGTATTTATTCCACATAATGCCGAGGCATGTGTGTGTTGAGCATCGCCACGGTTACAAAAAAATCCCCTTATTTGAGGATCTCAAATAAGGGGATAAAACCAGATAACCTTATCCGCGGTTGTTCAGGAATATTTTGCTTTATTTGCTTAATTCTATCACGGCGGGAATTTTAAAGGTTTGTCCTGCCGTAACCTTTACCGGATCTGCTTTTAAATATAATTCAAAATCATTGAGTATTATACCCCCATTTAATTGGACTGTTTTCTCTTAAAGTTAAGATAGTTTTTCTAAATT
>CAYWBV010000569.1:0-2210 GCA_964455785.1 uncultured Maribellus sp. | reverse complement strand
GGTTTCGCGGTATGGAAAAACGCGGAACCCCCATCCACTGGATAAACGGACATTTACCGCTGGAGGAAAAGGTGGCGGAGGTGACTGGATTAATGGGAAATTGATTTACGGTGTGGATACATTTACATTGAACTCAACAGAAATTTCCAAACCGGCACTACACGTATATTGCCGTATTCGGTTGTGAGTTCGTCCTCCTGGTCAAAGGTAATTATTGTCCCTTCGTTGGATTGGAAAAATTGCATGGCCGCTGTTAGTCCTTTTATCTCGCGATCCTTATTGGAGGCAGTCAACTCCCAGCACACCTGCGTCAAATATTTTTTCCCATGGTTATCGATTACTATAAAATCGCATTCCAGATTCTCGTTAAAATAGTACATTTCGTAACTTTTGGAACGATAAAACAAGTGAATGATATTCTCCAGTTTTCGTCCATGATTGGCCGGTGAAATCAAACTAATCATGTTGTGGAATGCATTATCGATAAGATATATTTTTTTAGCGTTTTGAAGTTGTTTACTGTATGATGCCGAGTATTTTCTCAGTTCAAAAAAGAAATAGCTGCTGCACAAATAGTTTACATACTCTTTTGCGGTTTCGGCATTCGACAGGCCCACTTTGTTTTTTAGCGAATTATAGGTAACCGGCAATGTCAGGTTATTGGCAAGCAGATGAACCAGTTCTTTAAGTATGGTCTGTTTTCGGATATTGTAACGCGCAATAATGTCGCGGTAAATAATATTATCGAAGAGTGTACGTAAATAGTCAACATCATTGTATTTCAAAAATTCAGGCATTCCGCCGGATTCCAGCCACTGCTTAAAATGCTGTTTCAGTTTTACTTTTTCCGGCGGCAGGTAAAAACTCTCTTTTGAAATGGTAACCTGTTTAAAATCCAGAAACTCCTGAAAAGAAAAAGGGAAAAGTTCAATCTGAACATATCTGCCGGTCAGTCTTGTTCCCAGTTCCATACTCAGGAGCGACGAGTTGGATCCGGTCAATACGACTTTCTTTCCTGAGTCCTGCAGACGGCGGACAACGATTTCAAACTTGTCGATATTTTGTATTTCATCAAAAAAATAATAATTGCTTTCGCCGTAAACTTCAATCAATACCTCGTTAAGCTGACTGAAATCCCCGACTCCAAAATGAATTAACCGCTCGTCTTCAGCGTTTAAATAACAATAGTTGTTCAACGTACTCATTAATTGTTTCAAAAGAGTAGATTTTCCCACCCGGCGCATTCCTGTGATGACCAGGATACGATTGTCGCCGGTAAGCAAATCCAACGCTCTGGGATAAATTTCTCTCCTGATCAAAGAGTTACTTTCGCGCGAAATGATTTCCTTCTGTTGTGTAACCAGTTCGAAATATTCGGTTTTGGTTGGCATACTTACAAATTATTTGTTGCTAATGAACAAAGATAACAATAATTACTAATTGCCAGTTAGTAATATTCCCATGTTTTGTTCGTTGCCGGTTCATATAATTTTCAAAAAAAACAACGGATTCCACCCGTTTACCACTGGAGGAAAAGGTAGGTGAGGGACCAAAATTGTTGTTTTAAAGGGGAGCCGGTGATTTACGGTTGCGAGGTTCTGTTTACGGCCTGCCACACGAGCCGCACCCGGATGAGTTCGGCTCCGTCGCTTTCGCGTATCACACTGCACAGGTGGTTGTTTTCGTCGATCATCTGTTTTTTTACGGCCAGCCGGTCGCCGGGCAATCCTTCCTTCTGGAAATTGACTTCAAATTCAATCAATTCGTTCTCCGCGTGAAATTCAAAACTATAACTGTCGATAATCCGTTCGATGTATCGTCCGCTGTTAAAGTGCTGGTTGATGTCGATTTCGTTAAACCGCACCGGGGTAAACTCGGGCGGGGTTTCGGTTTGCGGCGGTTTTACCTTCCCTGCATTTTCGCCGAAAACGCTCTCTTCGTACTTCGGGAAATCGTTAAAATCGCTCAGCCTCATAATTCTTTTAGTCGAAGCGTCGAGTACGAGCCAACTGCTGGTGGCCCTGATGATGTTGTTCCCGTTTTCGTCGGTAAAGTTGAAGTCGCGGTAGCCGTAAAAGCCGTCGGTCCCGCGCGACCAGGTTTCCAGCGTAAAGTTTTCGGCCCACACCGGGCGGCGTTCTATTTTCACCAGCAGCCTCGAAAGCACCCAGAACTGCTGTTCGGTTTTTAATTTGTTGTAACCGAACCCC
>CAYWBV010000568.1:0-2213 GCA_964455785.1 uncultured Maribellus sp. | reverse complement strand
TTATTCCTTACCAGATGTTTCTTTTTGTTTTTCGATAAAATAGGGTTTCGACGAATGTTCGATGGCCTTAATGGCAATGTCTTTTACGCTGATTTCGGCGGTTGTTGTTTTTTGCGACAGCTCTTTCAGCGATGTTTCCAGGTCTTTTATTTTCCCGTTCAGCGTCTGGATGATCTGGTCTTTTAATTTTAATTCGCCGGAAACTTCTTTTTCGCGCAGTTCTTTTTCGAACCTGAAAGCCGTCTCTGTTTTTTCCGTTGCCATTTTTACGGCTGAATTCACCGCCTTTTCGAGTTCGGCGGGAAAGGCCGCGCTTTTTGCCCTGAGTTCGGCCAGTTCGGTTTCGGCTACTTTCAGGTTGGCCTCGC
The DNA here is from genome assembly GCA_964455785.1 of uncultured Maribellus sp. GTDB lineage: Bacteria > Bacteroidota > Bacteroidia > Bacteroidales > Prolixibacteraceae > Draconibacterium. Next base: position 1,845 of record CAYWBV010000568.1, on the reverse strand, counting down.
GGTCGGCAACCTCTTTTTCGAAGGCCGCTTTTTTGTCGGCCAGCTCTTTTTCCAGCTTTTGTTTTTTCTCTTCATACAAATCCAACTCTTTTTTCCGGGTCAACTGCAGCGAGTACTGGTATTCTTCTTCCTCGCGTTTCCGCGTTTTTGTCGTTTTTTCATTTTCTTCCTTTAGCTTTTCCTGCCAGGCATCCTGTTCTTTTTTCCACAACATCTTTTTTTCCGAAATTTCGGCTTCAAACCGTTCTTTCTCCGAACGGATTTTTTCATCGAGTTCGGTTTTCCTGGCAGCCATTTCCTGTTCAAACTGTTCCTTTTTTTCTTTCTGCGCCAGCAACATTACCGAAAGAGAATCGGCGCTGGCGGATAGCTGGTACAACTCTTCGAGGTTTTTCTTTTCGGTTTGGATGGCCTGCTGCAGTTCGTCAAATTTTTTATATTCCTCTGCCAGCTTTTCGCCCAGTTTGTCGAGCGATGACGTAATTTCCACCTTCAGTCCCGCTATTCCTTTTATGATGGTCTCGGTGTTCAGCGCTTCGGCTTTTTTAATTACCGCTTCCTGTTTTTGTACTTCCTGTAGCTTTTTAGGTTCTTCGGTTTTTTTGTCGGTTACCTTTTTCAGCAGCTCTTCATAAGCGGAAAGGATTTCGTTTTTTGTGTTTTTTAAATTGATTTGTGTTTCCATGTTGTTTTTTTTAATGTATTAACTTGATTTATTATTCATTCAGATTTTCTCAAAAGTCCCGCATCCAAACGATTTGTCGTTTCGCTGGTCGTAACGGGTTCCCATACAAAACAGATTCTCCTCCCAGTTGTCAGCCTGGTAATTTTTGCAGAAAAGACACAACCCGGGGACCGGCACCGGTTCGGGGGCGATTTTTGTTCTGTCGTCGCCATAAAGACCATTCACTTTTTCGCGGCATTCCTCGTCATCATCATCTTCTTCTTCAAAAGGATTGGAAGGGGGAGAATCTTTTGCCGGGTTTTCATTTTTTTGTTGTTGCAGCCAGCGTTCTATTTCTTCGGGGGTGGGTAACAGATCGGTTATGTCGAAATCAAATTCCGCGTCACCGGTTATCTTTTTATCGTTTTCTGTTTCTTCTGCAAATTCCCGGCAGGTGTTGCAATACCCGGTGAAAGGGCAGTTTTCTTCTTCGTAATCGCAAAATTCGATGTGGTTTTCGCCAAACGAAAGTACGACATGTTCTTCTCCCCAGAAATTCAGTATAAAAGGATAACGCAAATGATGCGGATAATTGTCGGGGAAATCGAGGTAAAAGTGAAAGTATTGCAAAAGATTTTCGAGTTCGGCAGCCAGCAGAGCCTGTTGTTCTTCCGTCAGTTTTTCCGGCGGGGGAAGTTGGTTTTGGTCTATCCCGGTAATGGCAGAAACCGGTTCTTTTTCACCGTAAAGGTATTTTTCGACGTGCGACATGTCTTCCAGTTCCAACTCGTTATCGGGGTCGGCTTCCGAATCTATCCACATTTCGTGCGGCGGGCGCATGTTCCAGGTGGCCTTGCGAATGTCGGCGATGAGTTGTTCGATGTAACGTTTCATGTTTCAGGCTAATATAGATGGATACCTGTTGAATCCTGAGTCCATTTGTATTTATTCTTCTTTTAGCGACAGGATAAAATTTATTCGCGCTATGGCAATAAGTTCGCCAATGACGAACGAGTCCGTTTCGTCGATATCGGCTTCTTCAACAATCCAATCGAGTGCTTCTATCCGGGTCATGTTCATTTCACCCATTGTTACAATGGTAAGCATCAGCAAATAATGGTACATTTCCATTTTGTGCAGCGTTGTTTTTCCCGGGAAAAATTCTTCGGGCCCTTTATGAA
>CAYWBV010000567.1:0-2228 GCA_964455785.1 uncultured Maribellus sp. | reverse complement strand
CTGAATTCCACGGTATGTTCGCCGGATGGCAAGACCATCGCCCGCAATACATAATTTACTCTGAAATGGGGTACTTTCTCTCCATCGACAAAAGCATCCCAGCCCTTTTCATAAAAAATTTCAGAAAAAACAGTTAACTGCTCCGTAGCTGCTTTCGATTCATATTTCAAATAATTGGGTTGGTATTCTGTTAACCGGATAAACCCGTTTTTATCTTTCTGAAAGTTTTTACCCTCCACAAAACCGGCAAACCGTTTATCTACAACCGCTTCTTCCGACGGGTCGAATTTGTCCAGCGCCCTGATTTCTTCATCTGCATTTTCAACCAGGTTGAAACGGCTCACAAACCAGGCATTGCCGAGGGCATTAGGGTTTACAAGCGGTGCGCTGTTCAGGTCGTAAATGATGTATTTTGAGTTCATCATGTTGATGGATGAAAGTGGCGCAAAAACAGAATCGGGTGATGCGGTTGACTGAAACTGATTGATCATCGTATTGATTTCAGGAATTAACCGGTGTTCAATAAGTTCGTCGTAACGACGCAATTTGGCTGCATGATAACCGCCAACATTTTTATGGTAATAGGAAGCACGCGCATCCTGAAATGGATTCTGAAGTGGCAACACCCGGTAACTCAAATTTTTATCTTTCAGAATGGCTTCGTCTGCCGGTGTCAGCGGAAACGGGTTCTCAGCTTCTCTTTTTGCCACAAAATTGTCATTGTTCAGAAAACGTTTGTCAACCGACCATAAATCGATTAGGATAAAAAAACCAAGTCCGATATACAGCAAATTGTTTTTTATTTTTTTCAGATGCCAGAGATAGATGAGCCCTGCTCCGGCCAAAATAAACGCAAACGAGCGGATGGCATCTGTTTTCAGAAGTTCCTCACGGTCGGCTAAAATACCGGGCAAAAGCCAGTCCGGATAGTTCACGTCAAAAGGCGCCGAAAAGTTTCCTGCCATTCCGGGAGCTGCAAAAAGCAGCAAGCTGATTCCCCCGGTTAAAAGAAAAGCCCAAAGCATTCCTTTTTGAAAGTCTTTTTTATCCACTTTTCCGGTTGTAATCTGGTGTAATGTCAAAAATCCAAGGAGAGGAAAGGCAAAAGCTGCAATAACGAGCGTCATTTCAGGAGCCCTGAATTTATTGTACATGGGCAGGTAATCGAGCAAAAAGCTGGTAAGCCCCATAAAATTTTTGCCCCACGCCATTAAAACCGAAACAACTGCTGCAATAAGCAACCACCATTTGAACGGGCCTTTTACGATAAAAAGCCCCAGTACAAACAGAAAAACCACAATTGCCCCGAAATAGTAAGGGCCGGCAGTGCCCGGTTTCTCTCCGTGATAGAGGATTATACTTTTTAAAGCTTCGCGGGGGTTTTGTACATTATTGTCGCGCAGGAGCTGGTAGGTTTCGCCTTTTACCGTAGGATTGGTAGAGGTTGAGCCTCCCATAAAATTCGGAATTAACAGTGTCATGGTCTCGTCAATACCCTGGCTCCACTGTACTACATAGTCTTTATCGAGCCCCGATGTTTGATTGGCATTATCGGAGGTCAGTTCCGACGGGCCGCGAATGGTGTCTTTTGAATATTCCCAGGTGGTATATAGTCGCGAAAAATTCATACCCACACCAATTATTGCACCTGCAGCAAGGTACAAAACCGCTCTGAAATAGGAAGACAAGTCCTTTTCTTTTATGGAATAAACAAGCTGGACAATGACATAAATGCCAATTAAAAGAAAACCGTAGTAAGTAATTTGCATGTGACCGGCAAGAATTTCGAGCGATAAAGCTGCGGCAAACAATAACCCGCCCGCCAGCGGTTTCCCCCGGAAAGCAAGCAGTACACCGGCAATAACCGGCGCCAGATAACCAATAGCATTGGCTTTTGACGTGTGCCCGGCGCCAATGATAATCAAGAAGTACGATGAAAATCCAAAAGCAATTGAACCGACAACACTAAGCCACCGGTTAAAACCAAGGCTTGAAAGCAGGGTATAGAATCCTAACAAATAAAGAATGATAAAGGAAGCGACGGAAAATATTTTACGCATATTTCCCGCAAAAAAATCAGCCCAGTTCCCTGGATAAAGAGTTGAAATTAAATATGCAGGCATTCCCCCAAACATTCGGTTTGTCCACAGGGCTTCATCACCGGTTTCATTGCGATAATCCACCAACTCCTTCGACATGCCGGAAAAATGTTCAATGTCAGGCATTTT
>CAYWBV010000566.1:0-2229 GCA_964455785.1 uncultured Maribellus sp. | reverse complement strand
CTGGGAATTAAAGCCGTAAAAAGAGGTGACAAACCTGCATCGTACCTCGATAAGCTACTTCGGCTGACCGAAACCATGCAGTTGACTGCAAAATGCGGCCTTGGACAATCTGTGGCCAATTCTTTCTCTTCCATCGTTGAAAATTTCCGAGAAGAAATGATTTACTAATCAAACGAAAAAACAAAGAAAATGGCAAATAAAATCAATGTTACCATAAATGGTTTTCCCGTTGAAATTGAAAAGGGAAAAACAATACTGGAGGCTGCAGAAGAGCAGGGAATCAGGATTCCAACACTCTGTTATCACAAAGATCTGTGTGTTGCCGGAAACTGCCGGGTTTGTGTTGTTGAAGTAGCAGGACAAAGCCGCCTGTCGGCAGCCTGCGCCACGCCCTGTGAGGAAGGCATGGAAATTCTTACCAACAGCCTCAAAGTAAGAAACTCCAGAAAACACATCATCGAGTTATTGCTCGCCGAACATAATGCCGATTGTACCAAATGCTACCGCAACGGAAACTGCGAGCTGCAAACTTTGGCTTCGGAATATAAAATTATGACTCAGGATTTTATAGAACTGATGCCGTTAAAAAAATACTCCATCGATATGTTTTCTCCGTCAATCATAAAAGACGACAGCAAATGTATCCGGTGCCAGCGTTGTGTAAGGACCTGTGCCGAACTCCAGGGTGTGAATGCACTCACGGTTGCACATAAGGGCGATCAAATGAAAATCACTACATTCTTTGAAAAAGCTATGCGAGATGTGGTGTGTACCAACTGCGGACAATGTGTTAACCACTGCCCCACCGGCGCTTTGGTTGAAAAAAATTATATTGAAGAAGTATGGGAAGCCATTGCCGATCCGAACAAACATGTAATCGTTCAAACTGCCCCGGCTGTACGTGTAGGTCTGGGTGAAGAACTCGGACTTGAACCAGGGTCAAGAGTTACAGGACAGATGGTAGCTGCTCTTAAACGGCTGGGGTTCGACTCGGTACTCGATACCGATTTTACAGCCGACCTCACCATCATGGAAGAAGGGACTGAATTACTGACCCGTTTGAAAAAAGCGCTGGTTGACAAAGACCAAAATGTAAAACTACCAATGGCTACCTCTTGTTCGCCCGGATGGATTAAATATATCGAACACATGTATCCGGAACATCTGGCTCACCTTTCCACCTGTAAGTCGCCGCAACAAATGTTCGGGGCTTTAGCCAAGACCTATTACGCGAAAGTAAGGAACCTCGATCCCGAAAATATTGTTTCTGTTTCCATCATGCCATGCACAGCCAAAAAATTTGAGGCCTACCGACCAGAAATGCACGACAGTGGTTATCGCGATGTCGATTACGTTTTGACAACCCGCGAACTGGCCATTTTAATTAAACAGGCCGGTCTCGATTTTAATAAACTTAAACCGGCAAAATACGACCGTTTGATGGGCGAATCGACCGGTGCCGGGGTAATTTTCGGCGCAACTGGTGGTGTAATGGAGGCTGCCCTGCGAACTGCTTACGAATTAGTCACCGGGCGCGAAGTTCCTTTCGAAAATCTCAACATAAAACCCGTGCGCGGAATGGAAGGGATTAGGGAAGCCAACATAAAAATTGAAAATCCGCTGCCCGAGTGGGCATTCCTCGACGGAGTAGAACTGAAATGCGCTGTTGCACACGGGTTAATCAACGCCAAAACCGTGATGGATACTGTTAAAGCGGGGAAAGCCGATTATCATTTTATTGAATTTATGGCTTGCCCGGGAGGTTGCCTCGGGGGTGGTGGTCAGCCCATTCCTACAAGTCCCGAAATCAGAAAAAAAAGGGCAGAAGCCATTTATGCGGAAGACAGCGGGTTACCCATTCGAAAATCACATGAAAATCCGGAAGTACAGAAATTATACAAAGATTTTCTGAAAGAACCACTGGGTGAAATTTCACATCATTTGCTTCACACCAAATACACCAAACGGGAGCGTTTTTAAAACAAACCAATAATCACCCAACTGAAAATCCGGTATCTTAAATATCGGATTTTTTCGTTTTGTTTCTGGTTCCAAAGCTTTTCTTTGTTGTGATGTTTGCTATAATCTGGCAATTGATTCTGAGTCCGCATATCCGAAACAAAACAAAAAATGTGGTAATCTGTCTGAATTCTGGACAAAGCCAAAAAAACAAAAAATAATTAACTAACTTTTTATCAGATAATTACATAATTTTGCATTATTTTTGCG
>CAYWBV010000565.1:0-2234 GCA_964455785.1 uncultured Maribellus sp. | reverse complement strand
TTCAACCGGTTTTTGCCTTGCCGGTCCCGGTGAGTATATCATCTACCAGCCCGATACAGACGGTGATATCGCGATTTCGGTGCCGCGGGGCAAGTATCGGGTTGAATCGTTTGATACAGTTGACAGTTCCACAGTGGAGGAAACTATCCGGTGGAAAGGCGGAATGAAAATCTTTGCCAAACCTGCGCATGTTGGCGAGGATTGGGTACTTTTGATTCAAAAACAATAAAATAAACCAGAGCTCATGATACGAACAATACTTCCTGTTTTTTTGGTCTTTTTTGTAATCCGGTCTTTTGGTGTGGTCGGAATTTCAGCCGAAAGTCCTGTTAAAAAAGAATTTGCAGAATTAAAAGTAAGGGAAGGTCTGCCTAACTTTTTTGAAAAAGTGTTGCTAAACGACACGGTTAGGGTCGCCTACCTGGGAGGGAGTATCACTGCCCAGCCTGGATGGCGGGTATTTTCGTTTAACTGGTTTAAGGAACTTTATCCGAAAACTGTTTTTACGGAGATAAATGCAGCGATTGGAGGCACAGCTTCCGATTTTGGCGCTTTCCGACTTCAAAAGCAGGTCCTGTCTCTGAATCCTGATCTGGTTTTTGTGGAATTTGCAGTAAACGACAGCCACCGCCCGGAAGAGAAAATTATTCGTTCGGTAGAAAGTATCGTCCGTAAAATCTGGGAACAGAATCCCGGGATCGACATTTGCCTGGTTTATACGCTGAAGGAAGATTTTCTGAAGGTCGAATTATCGGGCGAACTGCCGTCTTCCGTTGTTGCGATGGAAAAGGTGGCTGAGCGGTACGGAATCCCCTCCGTTAATTTTGGATTTGAAGTAAGCCGGATGGTCGCAAAAAACGAGCTGGTGTTTACAGCCAAAGAGAAAGAAAAGGATGGTATTCCGGTTTTTAGTCCAGATGGAGTTCATCCTTATCCGGAAACGGGTCACCAGATTTATTTTGGCGCACTGAAACGTTCTTTTGAAAAACTTAACGAAATGGATTCACCGGGGTTTCAAAAACATGTTTTGCCTCAACCGCTCCATCTCAATTGTTTTTCCAATCCACAATTAGTTGATATTACCAGTGCCCGACTGAGTAACGGCTGGGAATATATCCAAACAGTGACCAATCCATTATTTTCAGGATTCAGTGGTCATTTGGAAAAGCTGGGTAAAGCAAAACCGGGAGAAACATTGTCTTTCAGGTTTAAGGGGAAAGCTGTTGGGATTTACGACATTATGGGGCCCGATGCCGGCAAAATTACCTTTGAAATGGATGGCGTAGTAAAAGATACAATCTATCGGTTTGACGAATACTGCACTTACCGGAGAATGAATTATTTGCTTTTCGACAATCTGGAAGATAAAGAGCATCGCGTAGTTTTTAAAGTTCTTTCCGATCCGGTTGATAAAGCGGCTATCCTTTCAAAACGTGGAAATGTGATGAATAACCCGGACGACTACCGTGAGAACAACTGGTATGTTGGTAAATTGCTGGTTGATGGTGTTATACTTCCCTGAAATTATCACGGGAAACGGTAACTTTTTACTCCGGCTTGCCGGCCGTTGATTCAGCGGGAGAAAAGGAGCTTGAATAAAAAGAATCTCCGCTGGTTTCTTTTAGTTCCAGGTAGTCAATTTTTCCCGATCCAAAAAAAGAAAAAACCACGCCAAGCAAATTTCCGAGCGGTTGTTTGTACTCTTCAGAAAAAACAGGCTTGCCGTCCAGTTCAATCGTAAATTGTCCGCCGGAAGTATTCATTTTTATTGGCAGCCAATCCGATAAATCCACCGACAAGGCACTTAAGTCGTCAAACTTACCGTCGAGGTATTTCTCCGACACCCGCAGGTTGGCATGTCGCGAGCACTTCAACTGCGTAAATTTGAAATCGACAGTTCCTGTTTCGCCGACCAGTGTAATTTCGATGTCATAACAAACCAGGCTTCCGGTAGAGGCATTGTTAAGTACTTTGGTTTCAAGTGTCAGGCTGTCAAGGCTTTTGTTGAACGGCGAAAACAGCCGGTAGGTTATCCAGTATTTTTGGTTCAGGTCAACTCCCTCGCTTTTGAGTTTTTCAGGTGAAGCATAAAAACAGTCGGGTTGTTTGTAAATGTTCTGGTTGATAAACGGTTGGAAAAGTCCGGGCGACGAGTTGGGAAAATAACCGCCCTGCCAGTCACTTGCGAGGGCCGTCACTTTCAGGCTGTCTAACACGCGCGAACGGGTATAAAA
>CAYWBV010000564.1:0-2234 GCA_964455785.1 uncultured Maribellus sp. | reverse complement strand
AAAGCAGAAATATCGTTCTGGCGACCTTTGGGAGTTTGCCCAAAGGCAGAAATATTGTTCTGGCGAGCTTTGGGAGTTTGCCCAAAGGCAGAAATATCGTTCCGGCGGGTTTTGGGAGTTTGCCCAAAGCAAAAAATCATTTCAGGCTTTGGGAGTTTGCCCAAAGGAAAATTTTATTTTGGGCGTTGGGCATTTTTCAAAAAAGAAAAAAACAGCCAGCCGGTTTTAAAACCAGTGGCGGGACGAAAAAAAATAAAAAAAAACCTTTTTTAATTTTCTAAATAGTTGTAAGTTTGGTCGTTCGGCAAAATGCCGGAGTTTCCTGGTCTCTGTTTTTTTAACCCAAATCAGGAAATTTTAGAAATCCTAATCCGTTTCGGGGAGTAACACGACAAGTGCGACCTGCGCGTAAGTCACCAAAATCGCGGAAGTCCCTAAAAACAAAAAAATGAACGAAGAACAACATCAGGAAGGTTTTATACCGGTACACGGAAAAAATCTGCTGTTGGAAAAATTGGGTGAGGAAATGGAGAAAAGTAGATTAATCTTGTGGTATTAAGGGGTTAGCGGCCATTAAAGCAAAAACACATCAACGCGATATTGAATGGATGAATTCATAGAAAATATAAATGAGTATAAAAGAATTGCTGCGACTGGTGTTAAAGTTACTGAGCATATTTTAGAAGATTTGAAAAGCTCAAAAAAGAACTCAGAAACATCTGTGACTTTGTTTTCAGGATTTGATAACATAACACTACTTTATCTAAATCTCCTACAATTGCTAAATACAGGAAAAAATAGAGTTTTTTGTAAAACTTCACTTTTTGCTTTATCACGTTCTATGATTGAATTGACAAATACAGTTCATTTCTTCTTCCTTGATTCAGTAAATGAGATTGAAAAAGAATTTAGACTGCTAATGTTTAATTATATGTCATCTAAAGATAGATTTGAAGTTGTCAAGAAAATGAATGCAAGTAATGAACAAAAGCGCTCTTGGAGTTTGACTCAAGAGTCAATTGATAATTTTAAGAATAGAATTATCGCTCATGATTTTTTTAACACATTGATTGAGGATGCAAAGGTTTCTGATATTCATTGCTTGATAGATGATACAAATAAGAGGAATAAATACTTTAAGCGACATTTGATTTTGAAATCTAGAGGTATAAAAAATGAACTTGTTGATTGGTATTATAAATTGTCCTCGACTTTTACTCATGGTAGTCCAGCCTCAATTGACAGAGCAAGACAGAAATATATTAACGAGGACTATCAATATCATGATTCTACCGGAGAAACATTATCAATTTTACAAGTTGCATCAAGTTTCTATTGTTGTACACTGATTGATATAGTTTCTTACTTTGACCTAAGTGAGGATTTAATTGATGACAAGGATTTTAAATTGATAAAAGATTATAAAGGAGTAATACAAACGGCCACTAACAAGTAGGACTCTGAGCGGTGCGCGACGCCCGGCGATGAGTCTTTTGATAACAGGAGCGGGGCGTGGTTCTTTCCGCTCTTCTGCCTGAGGCGGGATGACGGGGAAACAACCGGCAACCGGCAACGGTGTGAAGCTTCCTGCATCGGCGGTAATGCTGACAGGCTTCCGATTACAACGAAGGAATTTACGAAAAGAAGATGGATTTTTGTAAGTTTGTATATGAAAAAACAAGAAAATAAAGGGGTTGACATTGAAATTGATGTATTAACAAATTCAATAAAAAATATTATTTCGGGAGATAGTTTCCCTACTGATATTACACGCATTACAAAATCTGATTTAAAGACTGTTACAAAGAAGAATGGGTGGCAATTTGACTGGAAATTAGAATTAAAGTATCCGGAGAGAGATGTTTACAAATTGACTATCGTAAATAACCAATCAATAATCCAAGGATTGATAAGCCTGGAAGTTAAATCAGACTATGTTTTTATGCATCTTGTTGAAAGCGCCCCTTTTAACAAAGGGAAGAGTAAGGTTTACTCCGGAGTTCCGGGAAATCTTGTGGCATTTGCATGTAAATTGTCTTTTCAAAGAGAACATGAGGGTAATATTGCATTTATTTCAAAAACTCAACTAATTGACCATTATGTTGAGACATTGGGTGCAATACATTTTGGAGGCAGGTTAATGATTATAGATACAAATGCTGCCTTAAAACTGATAAATAAATATTTCACTAATATAATTTGAGAATTATGAAGACCAGGAAGATTGAATTAGA
>CAYWBV010000563.1:0-2241 GCA_964455785.1 uncultured Maribellus sp. | reverse complement strand
AAGGGTTTGACGAGGAGTTTAAAACAGTTGACGCGGTCTTTGAATTACTTGACGAGGCTTCTGAATTACTTGACGAGGCCTTTGAATTACTTGACGACGTTTCTGAATTGGGTCTGTTCAATTAACTGTGTCATCCAATAAATTTTTCTTTTCCAGGGCCCTCCCAAAAATACAAGGGTTTTGGAAAAGAAAAATTTTATTTTGTAAATCGTTCATCAAAAATAATTGATAATTGTGATTGTATTGTACTCCATCCTAACATTGGGTTTTGCCAATTGTCTTCTATGAACTGTTTCTGAATCAGGAACAGAAGTTTCATCAGGGCCATATCACTACTAAATACCCGCTTGGTTTTTGTCACTTTTCTTAACCGCCCATTGAAGTTTTCAATTACGTTGGTCGTGTAAGTCAACTTTCTGATTTCCGGAGGGTACTTGTAAAAATTACTCAACCTTTCCCAATTTGATGCCCAACTCTTTGTGCTGTAAGGATATTTTGATTCCCATTTACTGCAAAATGCGTCAAGTGCTGATTTTGATGCTTCCCGGTTGGGTGCCTGGTAAATTTGCTTCATGTCTTTTATTACAGCCCTGCTTTCTTTGTTCGGGACAAAACGCATGGTATTCCTTATCTGATGGACGACACAAAGCTGAACATCAGTCTGGGGAAAACTGGCTTCGATGGCTTCGGCAAATCCTTTCAGATTGTCAATGCAGGCAATGAAAATATCCTCTACGCCCCGCGAACGTAAATCAGACAAAACTTCAAGCCAGAAACTTGCACCTTCAGAGCGGCCAAGGTACATGCCCAGTATATCTTTCAGCCCGTCACGATTCACGCCGATAACACAATAAACCGCCTTGCTCACAATCCGTCCGTCTTCTTTGACTTTAAAATGGACTGCGTCCATCCAGACAACCGGATAAACCGATTCTAACATGCGGCTTTGCCATTCTTTCACATCGTCAATTACCCTGTCGGTAACAGAGCTTAAGGTAGCTTCTGAGGTCTCCAGGCCATACATCTCCTGCAAATGCTTGCGAATGTCGCTGTAACTCAACCCAAGCCCATAAAGTGAAATGATTTTTTCATCCAGTTCTTCGTTTAAAACACGCTGCCGTTTCTTAACTATCTGCGGGTCAAAACTGCTGTTCCGGTCACGGGGCGTTTGAAGATCAATAGCGCCAAGACTGGTCTTTAATGTCTTCCCTATACTGCCATTTCGCCGGTTGGAAACTGCATCCTGGTCCAGATGGCTGTCCAGCTCGCCTTCAAGACTGGCTTCTAAAATCCGTTTGATGAGTGGGGTGAAAATACCTCCCCGACCTGATAATGGCGCTCCTTCTTTGAGTCGCTCGATAGCCTCTTTCTCAAATTCTTCAAAATCAAAACTTGTCTCTCTTTTCATTTTGCCAAATTAAAAAATTTATAATTCCATAATTTGACACACTTATTTAAACAGCGTCAAAAAAAACAGTGGACGGAAATTCGCTGGTTTTAATTGCGCCACTGGATAGCAAGGTTGATCCATTTATTTTTTTTACTGAAGCAGATTTGAATGAAAGGTTTGACGGACGGCTTTCTTTAGGCGATCCGCAGCATGTACCGGCTGGAAGGTATGCAGTTCAGGCACTCGAAGGCTTAAATTGCCGGGAAGAACTCGAACCGCGCTTTCTGCCTGCAGCCGACGTTCGTTCGGCATTAATGGTGGTAGAATGGGGTGAAGCAGGAGCCGGAATTGTATACAAAACCGATGCGTTAAATTCGCAAAAAGTAAAGATTATTACAGAATTTCCCGATTCACTGCACGAACCGATAAGCTATTATATTGGTCTGATTAATACCGAACAAAATGAATACAACGCTGATTTTTATAATTATATATTATCAGACGAAGTAAAACCTGTTTTGGAAAAATATGGATTTAAAATTTAGATATAATTGAACGGACTTTTTAAATATACTTCTTCTGAACTTGTTGCGATTGAACTTTCGTTAAAAGTAGCATTGTTTTGTACCGTTTTTGTTTTGCCATTGGCCCTTTTTGCAGGTTGGTTTTTAGCCCGCAGGCAATTTTACGGGAAAGCTTTTGTTGAAGCTTTTTTACATCTTCCGCTTGTATTACCGCCGGTAACAACCGGATATATTTTGCTCGTCATTTTTGGGACCAACGGATGGCTGGGTAGTTTTTTTTTACAACCACCTCGGAATAAAAATTGCATTTTCATTTCCCGCGGCTAT
>CAYWBV010000562.1:0-2259 GCA_964455785.1 uncultured Maribellus sp. | reverse complement strand
TACTGCCGCTCTATTCCGACGGGTTTAACATTTCGCTCGCGGCCATTTCAGAAGATAACGGCGATACCTGGAAATCAAGCGAGCCCATTGTAGGGCGGGGAAATATCCAACCGGCGCTGGTCAGAAAAAAGGACGGCACGCTGGTGGCTTACATGCGCGACAGCGGCGATGCCCCGGGAAGAATCTTCAAAAGTATTTCGAACGACGAGGGAAACACCTGGACACCGGCCCTAAAAACCGACATCCCCAACCCGGGGGCAAGTGTCGATGCGATTGCGCTGAACAACGGGAACTGGGTGATGATTTACAACGACGTCGAAGATGGGCGGCACCGCCTCGCCGCCAGCCTTTCCGACGATGAAGGCCAGACCTGGAAGTGGACCAATTACCTCGAAAACAAAAATGCCGGCCAGGGCGGATTTTCCTATCCCACGGTCATTCAAACCAAAGACGGACAGATTCACGTGAGTTATTCATCGCACATCAAAGGAAACAACACGATAAAACACGTTTCTTTTTCTGAATCGTGGATAAAGGAAACGCCCGAAAAACAAACCAACGCCGAAAAATTAGGTTTCCCAAAAGGGAAAAAGGTTCTGCTCCTTCACATGGACGACGCCGGGATGTGCGACGAGGCCAACCAGGCCGTTCAAGCCTACATCCAATCGGGGAACGTGGTTTCGTCCGCGGTGATGATGCCTTGCCCCAACGCCGGCGACATTGTAACGTGGGCCAAACAAAACCCGAAAGCCGACATTGGCGTTCACCTCACCCTTACCAGCGAATGGAAAAACTACCGCTGGCCTACCGTTACCCCTCCCGCGAAAGTCCCGGGGCTGATTGACCCCGAAGGAAAGATGTGGCACGATGTGCCCGACGTGGTTGCCCATGCCACACCGCAGGAGGTGGAAACCGAAATCCGCGCCCAGATTGACAAAATGCTCAAAATGGGTTACAAACCGTCGCACATCGATACGCACATGGGCACACTTTACGGCTCGGCTGAGTTTGTAAAGGTGTTTCTGAAGGTGGCCGAAGAGTACAACATCCCGGCCAACGCCATCGACGTCTCCGACCCTGATGTGGCCGCCTTCTACCGCCAGGCAGGGTACCCGATTACCGACGAAGTGATTGATATTGTTGCCCGTTACAACCTCCCGAAGCTCGATAATTTTGGCAGCGTGCCCAACGGAAAAACCTACGAGGAAAAACGCGCCAACTTCTTTCAACTGGTCAGCTCGCTGAAACCCGGCTTAACCGAAATTATATTCCATCCCTCGGTTTATACCGAGAATCTCAAAAGTATTACCGGCTCGTGGCAACAGCGGGTTTGGGAAGCCCAACTGTTTTCCGACCCCGTCGTCCTGAATTTTTTCCGGGAGAATGAAATCGTTTTTACCAACTGGGGCGACATCACCAAAAGGTTCAACAAGAAAAAATAATTCCGCTGCCGTTTTTGACTGAAGGAGAAAAATGTTCAAAACACCGTATTTTTTTGAACATTTTCGTTTTGTGGAGATAGGTTCTTCCCCTGAATTCCTCTTTTTCTGAATGATAAACCCGTTTTATCCCGCCAATCGGGTAGAAAATTGTATTTTTTTGAAGAAACAACGCGCCAATTTGGTGGGGCAGCGCACCATTTTGGTGGGATAAAGTACCTATTTGGTGGAAATTTCACCAATAGGATGGAACAACGCACCAATTTGGTGAACGAACGTACCAATTTGGTGGGACAACGCACCGATGGGGTGAAAATTTCACCGATTGGGTGAACGATCACACCAATTTGGTGGAACAATGCACCGATTTGGTAGAAAACGCACCAATTTGGTGGAAATTTCATCAATTGGGTGAAAAATCGCACCGATTTGGTGCAATTTCTGTCATTTTGATAAAAAATCCCCACAATATCGGTGGACGATGGAAGCCCATGGCTGCAAAAACCCCGCAAACGGGTAAAATAAAACGCCACCGGGAAAAAAGAATCTATCCTGATGGCGTTTTTAGGTACTTCCGGTCTTTTTTATTTCAACCCGAAAATACGGACAGCGTTGTCGTGAAAAATCATGGAAGCAATTTTTATGGCCTCTTCTTCCGAAAAATAGCGAGCACGCACCTTTTCGGTGAGCACACGCGTAACAATTTCGCGGGCAAACAGCAAGTGGCCGTACACATTCTCGGCGTTGTGATAATCGCCGCCAAATGCCATTATTTTATTGGCCGGCACGGTTTCGAGCCACTCGTGGAGGTTCCGTTCGG
>CAYWBV010000561.1:0-2280 GCA_964455785.1 uncultured Maribellus sp. | reverse complement strand
CCAATGGTATTGTAAACGTTAAATTTAATTCGAAAAGTACAAAAGAGGCAAACATTCAGGTGTTTAGCAATACAGGTGCGCTCTTAAAAGAAATTACCCACTCCTCTATTGCAGGACAAAATCTTGCGTCATTCAATGTTAGTGGATGGAACCAGGGTATTTATTTTGTTAGGGTCATTTCTGATTCTACTTCTGAAACCGTTCGTTTGGTCGTAACTCAGTAATTAACAGAAAATTTTTATTTCAGTTTTCTGAATAGTGGTCTTAATAATGCCTCCCCAAAAAATCGGGGAGGTATTATTTTATAATACAATTTTAAAATAGTATCCTGTTTTGAGAAATGACACGAACAGTTTTTTAGCAGGAAAAAGAATGGTATAAAATAAGGATGGCGGATATTAAAAGACGAGAGAACAGGCTCTTTTCCGGGTTCAATAAAAAGAAATACCTGAAAGGCAATAATAAGAATTCCATTTTCAGGAAATGGTATGTTATGTTTTTTATTTTGATTTTCAGTATTTTAGGAATACCTGCTTCAGCGCAAAACAGGAACGGAAGGCAGTTGGACTTTATCGTCGAACCCTATCTGCAGCAACTTAACGATACTTCATTTAAAGTTTTATGGGAAACATCGGCATCTTCCCTTGGATTTATCCGGTTGGGTGTTGCCGAATTTAATGTGCTAAAACCGACTCTGAACAAAATATTTCGGGAGGAAAGTTCATCCGCATTTCACACGGTTTTGGTAAACGGGTTAAAAGCAGGTGAAAAATATTTCTACCAGGCATTTGCTGTTGCCGAAACCGGTGACACGCTTTTGGGACCGGTCACACCCCTGAATATTCCTGATTACGACAAAATGCCAGTCTCTTTTGCTGTTATCGGCGACACCCAGAACTCGCCCGATATCTGGGAAAATATCTGCAAATGGATATCACAGGAGCATCCGTCGTTTATCATTCATGTGGGCGATTTGGTGCAAAATGGATATAATAAAGTGGATTGGGTGGATGAGTTTTTTAAACCGGCTAAGGAATTGTTGCGGTTTTATCCTTTGTATCCGGTCTTGGGAAACCATGAAGGCAACCATCCCTTTTTCTATCAGTATTTTGATCTTCCTTCGCCCGAATGGTTTTACACGGTAAAAAAGGGAAACGTCCTGTTTGTTTTTATCGATACCAATAAAGATATTTTACCTGGATCGGAACAATACCGAAAACTGGAGAAAGTTCTGGCTTCGGCCACCGAGCCCTGGAAAATAATGGTGCACCATCATCCGGTTTACGTTTCCGAAGAAGGTTTTTACGGAAATACCTGGTTTCAGCGTTCTATTCATGGCGACCCGAACGAAATACACCTGAAAAAACTTTATGAAACCTACGGCGTTGATTTGGTCCTGAATGGGCACGCTCATTTTTACGAACGCACCTGGCCAATTTTCAACGATCGGATTGATACAGAGAACGGTGTGGTTTACATTACTACCGGCGGAGGAAACGACGAGTATTCGAAATTCGCTGCCAACAAATCATGGTACGACGCCCGCACTCGGGTAGCGAACCATTTTTTATCCATAAATGTAATTGATAATCATTTATCTGGCTGTGTGATTGACACCTCCGGCATTGTTTTCGATACATTTACGATTCAAAAAAAACCGGACTTTAAACCGTCAAATGCTCCGTATTTTGGTGATAATAAAAAATATTTTACAGATAAAACCAGTGTCAATATTCAAAATCTGAATGAATCGGGGGAACTGTGTTATAGTTTCGATTCTGTTACTTTCAAAAAAGTAAAATCAAAGGAAATAAGTCTGTCTCTCAACAAAACTGCAACTTTAACCTCCTTTATTCAAAACGGAAAGGAAAATAGCCGTGTTGCAACCTGCACATTCGAAAAATTACCCATATTTCCAGCCTTGAAAGAAAGTCAGAAAAAGATAGAAGCCGACTATTATGAAGGTGACTGGATTGCCCTGCCCGACTTTGATAGATTGGAACCTGTAAAAACATTTTCCCCCGATTCGGTAAGTCTCGAACAGATTCAGCCCCGCGCAAAAGATCATTTTGCAGTTCGGTTTTCAGGGAGTTTTTTGGTTCCAGAGACTGGTATTTACCGGTTTTTCCTTGAATCTTTCGACGGCAGCAGGATTTTGATTGACGGGGAAAATATAATTGATAACGACGGAATTCATTATGAAATAAAAAAGGAAAAATTTATTGCTTTGGAAAAAGGGATACATAACTTTGAGATTCACTACTTTGATTATGTGAGAAG
>CAYWBV010000560.1:0-2291 GCA_964455785.1 uncultured Maribellus sp. | reverse complement strand
CCGCTGTCGATTTACTTCTTGAAACCGGACTGGAAAACATTATGGCCTGGGAGAAAGAGTTGCTCCACCTGGCCACCTCCAAACTGAAGGAGATTCCCGGCATAAAAATTTATGGTGAATCGCCCGAAAAATCGAGCGTGATTTCATTTAATGTGGGCGAAATCCATCCGTACGACATTGGGATGCTGCTCGATAAAATGGGAATTGCTGTGCGTACCGGCCACCACTGCGCCGACCCGGTGATGCAGCACTTTAACATTCAGGGAACAGTTCGGGCTTCTTTCGCAATGTACACCTCAAAAGAAGAAATCGATTATTTTATTGATGCCCTGAAAAAAGTTATTGGTATGCTGTAAAGAAAAAATCCGGCCCAAACGAGCCGGATCCTATGACAAAATAAAACTCTTTTTAATAGTTTGTAGCCTCAATTTCGAAGTATGATTGAGCATGCTGGCAGGCCGGACAAATTTTTGGCGCCACTGTGCCTTCGTGAAGGAATCCGCAGTTTCTGCATTTCCAAACTACCTTTTCATTACGTTTAAAAACTTTCCCATTTTCCAGGTTATCGTACAACGTGCGGTATCTTTCTTCGTGCGCTTTTTCAACTTTGGCAATCAGTTTAAAAGCCTGGGCAATTTCTTTAAAGCCCTCCTCTTCAGCAATTTGGGCAAATTCAGGATAAAGTTCACTCCATTCTTCGTTTTCGCCATCGGCAGAGGCTTTCAGGTTCTCCAGTGTCGTCCCGATTTTTCCGGCCGGATAGGATGCCGTAATTTCAACCATTCCGCCTTCCAGAAACTTAAAAAAACGTTTGGCATGTTCTTTCTCGTTGAGTGCGGTTTCGGCAAAAATGGCTGCAATTTGTTCCAGTCCTTCCTTTTTAGCCTGGCTGGCAAAATAATCGTAACGCATCCGTGCCTGTGATTCCCCGGCAAATGCCTTCAGTAAATTCTGTTCTGTTTTTGATCCTTTCAAATTATTCATGGTCAAAGATTTTTTAATATTTGTTTTTTTTTGTTCCGTAAAATTAGAAAAAATGTTAACCCTGTATTAAGCGATTTTTATTCAAAATGTTGTTTTGAAAGTTTCTGAATAAGACGTTCGCCGAATCGTTGATATAAATCAAAATTTTTAGAACTTTGTGAGCTTGAAAAATGAAATTCATGACTATTAACGAAATACAACAGGAGATTATCAGCGAGTTTTCGGTTTACGAAGACTGGATGGACAAATATGGTTACCTGATTGAACTGGGGAACCAACTGGGAGAACTTGATCCCAAAGATAAAAACGACCAGAACCTGATAAAAGGATGCCAGTCGAGGGTGTGGCTCGTTGCCGAAATGAACGACGGGAAAATCGACTTCCGCGGCGAAAGCGATGCGGTGATTGTAAAAGGACTCGTTGCCCTGCTTTTGAAAGTCGTCTCGGGACGCACGCCAAAAGAAATTATGGACAATGAACTCTATTTTATCGATGAACTGGGATTAAAACAACACCTGTCGCCAACACGGTCGAACGGACTGCTGGCTATGGTAAAACAAATCAGGCTATACGCTGTTGCTTATAGCAGAATTTCAGGATGATGAAGGAGGATTTGCGATGGATAAAAGAATAGATTTAATTATTAATAATCTCAGAGAGGTTTACGACCCGGAAATTCCGGTTAATATTTACGATCTGGGATTGATATACAATGTGGATGTGGACGAAAACAACAACGCCAGTATTGTAATGACCTTAACCGCCCCGGGTTGCCCGGTGGTGGATATTCTGATGGACGATGTGACCCAGGCTGCCCGTTCGGTGGAAGGGATTGAGAATGTGAACATCGATCTGACGTTCGATCCGCCGTGGGACAAATCGATGATGAGCGAAGAGGCCCGGCTCGAACTGGGGTTCTTTTAACTAAAATTCCCGTTGGGATTAACAGATTTTTATCACCCTGATATTGTGCCCGGAATTTTGTATTGCAGTTTGAAACCCCGCTGCAACTTGCAGGAGACTTTCCAAGTGGTTTGAAACTTCACTGCAACTTGCAGGAGACTTTCCAAGCAGTTTGAAACCCCGCCGCAACTTGCAGGAGACTTTCCAAGCAGTTTGAAACCCCGCTGCAACTTGCAGGAGACTTTCCAAACGATTTGAAACCTTGCTGCAACTTGCAGGAGACTTTCCAAGCGGTTTGAAACCTTGCTGCAACTTGCAGGAAACAATTGTTGTGGAACATCGGTTCGCTGCAACTTGCAGGAGAAAAATGTTCGCTGGCAATCGCCTGCCGCGGTTGTATAACC
>CAYWBV010000559.1:0-2295 GCA_964455785.1 uncultured Maribellus sp. | reverse complement strand
CGGATAATATTATTGAAACGGTGCTGACAGAAGGTAAAGTGACATTGGAACACAACAATTCGAGGTTGTTCTCCGAAACTACCGACCTGGTACCCAGCCAGCTTGCAGCGTTTAACAAAACCAGCAAAGAGGTTAAACTGGTCAGCGTCGATACCGAAAATTACACGTTGTGGAAAGATGGTCTGTTTAAATTTGAACACAGCGATTTGAGCCGGGTGATTAAAAAACTGGAACGTTTTTACAATATTCGTTTCGACTATCATGATCCGCTCTTGGGAGGAATTAAAATCTCTGGAAAGCTTGAACTGAACGAAAACAGGGAAGAAATAATTAACCGGCTCGCTGTTGCAGCTTCGGTGCAAATTTCAAAAAAAGGAGAAAATTATTATGAGATAAATCAATAAAAAAACCGGCAGGTGTTCCCGCACCCACCGGTTTAGAGCGTTAAATTTTTTAATAATGTATCATTTAACAATTCGAATTTATGAAAAAAAAACGAGAACGGTATTCTCCGTATTTAGGGAATATCAATTTACACATTAGGAAAATGAAACTGACACTGATCTTAAGCTTACTTGTGTTCGTTACTTTTGGAAACAGTTTTTCACAGGTACGATTGTCGCTGAAACTAAAAAACGCGACCATTCAGGAGGTAATTGAAACCATCGAAAAACAAACCGATTACATTTTTTTGTACAAAGATGAAATCTTTGATCTGGACCAACGCTATTCCGTCGATTTTGAACAGACTACCTTCGAGGAAGTTCTGACATCAGTTTGTCAAACCGCCCGGGTGGATTATGAAATCAGGAATGAGAGGCAGATTATTCTGAAAGGAAAAGACAACCCGGCAGAATCCTTTAATCTTTCCGGACAGCAAAAGGAGATTACAGGTCTGGTAAGCGACAGACAGGGATTGCCGTTACCTGGGGTTTCGGTTATTGTGAAAGGAACTACCATCGGTGTTGTTACCGCCGCCGACGGTAGATTTTCACTGGTTATTCCGGCCAATGCCGAAATCCTGCAGTTTTCGTTTGTAGGGATGAGGACATTGGAAATACCGATAGCAGGGAAAGTAACATTTGCCGTAGTATTGGAGGAGGAAACCATTGGCATTGAGGAGGTAGTTGCCATTGGTTATGGTACTCAAAAAATCACCACAGTTACGGGTGCTGTTAGCGATGTAAAGGGTGAAAAATTAATGGCGGCGCCTTCCATCAACTTTTCAAACTCGATTTCCGGGCGTCTTCCCGGTGTTGTGGCCGTCACCCGTTCGGGAGAACCGGGAAGTGATGGTTCTACAATTCGTATCAGGGGTGCAAATACCCTGGGTGATAATTCGCCGCTGGTTGTCGTTGACGGGATTGCAAACCGCGGACTGGAAAGACTAAGCTCATCCGATATTGAAAGTGTAACCGTACTGAAAGATGCTTCGGCAGCCATTTACGGAGCCAGGGCAGCGAACGGTGTTATATTGGTAACCACTAAACGAGGCAAAAAAGGTGAACCCAAAGTTGATATAACCTACAATGAAGGTTGGAGTATGCCGACTGTTATTCCGGAAACCGCTGACGCAGCTACTTACCTGGAAATGTTGAATGAAATAAGCGTATATGCAGGTCAGCAGCCCAAATATTCAGATGAGATAATACAGAACTACAGAGAAGGAACCGACCCCTGGAAATATCCGAATACCGATTGGTATGGCGAAACCTTTCAAAAAGCGGCATCCCAACGTTCAGCCAATGTGTCGATCAATGGCGGACAGGAAAAACTGACTTACTTTATCTCAGCAGGAACTACCTTTCAGGACGGGATTTATAAAAACAGCGCTACTTATTACAAACAATCCAACTTCAGGATTAATCTTGACGGAGAATTGTCACCGAACGTAAAATACGGAGTTGATGTAGCGGCACGCGAACAGAACCGAAATTATCCCACCCGTTCGGCTGGCGACATTTTCTCGATGCTTCGAAGAGGAAAACCTAACATGCACGCCTACTGGCCCAACGGCATGAACGGACCTGATATCGAGTATGGAAACAATCCGGTGGTGGTTACCACCAATCAAACCGGATACGATAAAAACAAAACCACCAATCTTGAAACAAAAGCCAACCTCGAGATCAATATCCCGTGGGTTAAAGGTTTGTCGGTGTCGGGAAATGCTTCAATGGACTGGCAACTGGATAACGATAAACGCTGGGAAATTCCGTGGTATTTATATTCGTGGGATGGGGTAACTTATGACGATAATAATGTGCCGGTTTTGGTTGAAGGGAAAAAAGGTTT
>CAYWBV010000558.1:0-2300 GCA_964455785.1 uncultured Maribellus sp. | reverse complement strand
AAGCAGACAGGGTTCGACGCCGTTTGCTCAAACTTATTTTCACGGGACGAAAGCAGACTTGAAAATTGGCGACCTGATTGAAGCGGGCTTCAACTCAAACTACGGGCAACGAAAAAACGCAAAATACATTTTCTTGTCGGCGACATTGGACGCTGCGATTTGGGGTGCAGAACTTGCCTTTGGCGATGGACAAGAAAGAATTTATTTGGTAGAGCCAACCGGAAAAATTGAAGACGACCCAGACCTGACAGACAAAAGGTTTCCCGGCAATCCAACAAAATCTTACCGTTCGACAGAACCATTTAGAGTTGTCGGCGAAGTGACCGTTTGGCAAGGACACCCGGCCGAACAGGTTAAAACAATGAAAGAACACCTAAACAAACTGAAAGACCAAGGCGTTAACTCACTAAATGACGAGTAAAAACGAACTATGGCAAAAAGTAAATTAATGGAAATGCACAACGTTGGTATCGTTGTAGAGTCGCTCGATAACGCAGTTGCTTTTTTTACTGAAATTGGACTGACACTTGAAGGACGAATGATGGTTGAAGGCGAATGGGCCGGACGGGTAACCGGGCTTGGTAATCAGTCGGTTGAAATTGCGATGATGGTTACACCAGACGGACACAGCCGGCTTGAACTTTCAAGTTTTCTTACGCCAACAACCATTGCTGACCACCGGAATACTCCAGTGAACTCTCTTGGCTATCTGCGTATTTTGTTCAGAGTTGACAACCTCGACGAACTGCTGATTCGACTTGAGAAACATGGCGCAAAACTCGTTGGAGATGTAGTTCAGTTTGGCGACATGTACCGACTCTGTTATATTCGCGGGGTGGAAGGATTACTTATTGGATTGGCGGAACAACTCGGAAATAAAACAGCGACAGATATTTTAGAAAACTCGTGACAAGAGTTACCACTAAACACTCATCTGAAGGATATCAGAGCATTGAAATAAAAAAATGAATTGGATTATTTTAATTACAGCAGGATTATTTGAAGTAGCTTTTGCTTTCTGTTTAGGAAAGGCAAAAGAAACAACAGGAAACGAAATGTATCTGTGGTATATTGGATTTGTTGTTTCTCTTACCATCAGTATGGGACTTTTAATCAAAGCAACACAAACTTTGCCCATCGGGACAGCATATGCTGCGTGGACAGGAATTGGAGCAGCCGGGACTGTTTTGGTCGGTATTTTTGTATTTAAAGAACCAACAACATTTTTACGGCTACTTTTTATTTCAACGTTAATTGGTTCTGTCATAGGTTTAAAAGCAGTTTCGCACTAAAATGGAAAACACACAAATCAAAAAAGTAACTCTTGCTGACATCCACCAATTACAAAACATTGGCAGACAAACTTTCTTTGAAACTTTCTCTTCTGCAAACACAAAAGAGAATATGGATAAATATCTTGACGAAAAATTTTCGGTTTCCACACTGACTGCCGAACTTAACGACAAAAACTCCGGGTTTTATTTTGCTACACTTAACAACAACGTAATCGGTTATTTAAAGATCAACTTCGGACAATCGCAGACCGAACTAAAAGACGACAACGGTCTTGAAATTGAAAGAATCTACGTTCTCAAAGGCTTTCAGAGAAAAGCTGTTGGACAAATGCTTTATGAAAAAGTGATACAAATTGCAAGGCAAACAAAAACAGATTATGTCTGGTTAGGCGTTTGGGAAAAAAATCAGAGAGCGATTAACTTTTATACAAAAAATGGTTTTGTGGAGTTTGACAAACATATTTTCAAGTTAGGAAATGAAAAACAGACTGACATTATGATGAAACTAAATCTGGCAACGAACAGATAACTGGAACGGAAGCCACTCCGCGGTATCGTTAATTGGTGCAATGCGTATTCGCGCGGCACAGCCCTTGTGAAAAGTAGTTGTACCTTGACAGAACAGTGTTTCGAAAGCGGAAACAAAAACCTACCGCCAAACCCTAATCGCCAACCGTTGAGAGAACATTTTGACGCAACTAAAGAGGAAACATTTGCATCTTCCGGTAAAACAGAATTATGAAAGTTTTAAAATTACTATTGGGGACAATTGTTACCGGGCTGTTATTTGCTTCATGCGACAAAGAAACCGATAACGTATCCGCAGGTTGCGACCAATCAGTTATTATCAGCAGCGACAAATACACCGACGCGCCCAACGACCCGCTAACCATCGTTAGCGCCGAATTAAACGGCGATTGTTTAAAAATAAATTTCGCATCAGGCGGATGCAGCGGAAATTCATGGGTAGTAAAATTAATTGATTCCGGGGTGGTTCTTTATTCC
>CAYWBV010000557.1:0-2304 GCA_964455785.1 uncultured Maribellus sp. | reverse complement strand
CAGATTGAAATGAAATTTACAGCTTACAAATTCGGGTTCAACATTGTGGAGGTCCCGATTGTTTTTACCGACCGCAAGGAAGGCACCTCGAAAATGAGCGGCGGAATTTTTAACGAAGCGCTCTGGGGCGTGCTGAAAATGAAAATGCGGAGCTGGTTCAGAAAGTATGAAGTGAGCAGTGATCAGTGATCAGTCGCAGTTGCAGTTGGCCGTTAAGTTCTGATGCCCCATTCAAAGGAATAACGTAACTTTGTTCAAAATTCGGGAAAAATGAAAACACTGATAAAAGATGCGACCATTGTCAACGAAGGGATAAAATTCAAAGGGAGCGTTTTGATTGACGGCGATAAAATCGAAAAGGTTTTTCCGCACGTTGTTCCGGCAGATTTCGTTACCGCCGAAACCCAAATTATCGATGCCAAAGGAAAATATCTTATTCCGGGAGTGATTGACGACCAGGTCCATTTTCGTGAACCGGGACTAACGCACAAGGGCGACATTTTTTCCGAAAGCCGGGCCGCCGTTGCGGGCGGCGTGACCTCTTACATGGAAATGCCCAACACCAACCCGCAAACCGTTACACAGGAATTGCTCGAAAAAAAATACCGGCGCGCCGCCGAAGTTTCGGCAGCCAACTACTCGTTTTATATGGGCGCCACCAACGACAACCTCAAAGAAATTGTAAAAACCGACCCCGCAACCGTGTGCGGCATCAAAGTATTTATGGGCTCTTCCACCGGGAATATGCTGGTTGACGACGAACAGGCGCTTTCAGAGATTTTCAGAAACGCGCCCACGCTCGTGGCCACCCACTGCGAAGACGAAGCCACCATTCAAAAAAATATAGAAATTGCCCGGGGCCGTTATGGCGAGCATGTCCCCATGTCGCGCCACGCACACATCCGCAGCGACGAAGCCTGCTACATCTCTTCGTCGAAAGCGGTTAACCTCGCGTCGAAATCGGGTACCCGGTTACACATTCTTCACCTTTCGTCGGAAAAGGAGATGAGTTTGTTTACCGCCGGGAAAGTAACCGATAAACACATTACCGCCGAGGTTTGTGTACACCATCTCTGGTTCGACGAATTGGACTACCTCACGCTGGGGACGCGGATTAAATGGAACCCGTCGGTGAAAACGCGGAAAGACAAGGAGGCGCTTTGGGAAGCGCTGCTTGCCGATAAGATCGACGTGATTGCCACCGACCACGCCCCGCATACGGCGGAAGAAAAAAACAACACCTACTTTAAGGCGCCTTCGGGCGGGCCGCTGGTGCAGCATTCGCTGGTGGCCATGCTCGAAATGAGCCGGAAAGGATTTATTTCTGTCGAAAAAGTAATTCAGAAAATGTGTCACGCCCCGGCCGATTTGTTCCGTATCGACCGCCGTGGTTATATTCGCGAAGGCTATTTTGCCGATTTGGTTTTAATCGACCCCGCGAAAAGCTGGAGGGTTTCTTCTGAAAATATTTTGTATAAATGCGGGTGGTCGCCGTTCGAAGGCGTGGAGTTTTCGCACAGCGTGGTTTCTACCTTTGTAAACGGTGAACTGGTTTTCGGCAACGGCGAAATCAAAAACAATGTTTTGGGCACGCAACTAAGGTTTAACAGTCTGCGTCTTCCATAAAAAAAATGAAACACTTTTTATTTTTGCTTCTCTTTCTATTCATCGCAGGCAAAAATTCAGGACAAGAAAACAGAAGGAACGTGCTTTATGTATCTCCCGGCAGCACTATCGGAAACTATTACGGATATCATCTGGATATAAACTATGAATTCAGGAAAAACTATATTCTCGGATTTGCCTATTATGATCAAAAAAAGAAACCCGCGCATCGTCCGGATGATTATAGCGTTGGATTCCTCAGTCCGTTTAATTTTTGGCAAAACACAGCGCGCGACCATCTTCAAACATTTTGTTTTACCGGAGGATATCTCATCAACGGGAAAAATAAAAACATCCGTTGGAACTTAAAGACAGGCATTATTTATACAACCTACTCCAATCCGACAAACTGGGAAAAAATTACTGATTCTTATTTTCCTTTAGCTGAAAATTATTCATATAGTTATAAAAAAGAAAATAGTCTGGGAATATTGATAAACCCTGAATTCGAGTGGCTTTTCTGCAGGTATCTGGGAATATCGGCAGGCCCTTATTTTATTTATAACAGTAAATCCGGTTCCCTCGGTATTGAAATCAACTGGTTGGTTGGATGGCTTAAATAGTTGCTAAAAATTGAGCAACACCAAAAACAACAGATTCCTCTCTCGCCTCAGGCGAGACGGAATGACACCCCCGCGG
>CAYWBV010000556.1:0-2307 GCA_964455785.1 uncultured Maribellus sp. | reverse complement strand
GATTACCACTCTTGGACGGCAAATGGTTGATTTTCCCAACCTTCGGACCATTCATGCTGGTGGCATCCTTATTTCAGAAAACCCTATAACCTGTTATACAGCTTTGGACCTTCCTCCCAAGGGTTTCCCGACAACTCATATTGATATGTATATTGCAGAAGATATTAAATTCGAAAAAATAGATTTACTAAGTCAGAGAGGAATTGGCCACATCAGGGAAGCAGTTGACATCATTCAGGAAAACAGGGGAGAAAGGGTGGACATCCATCAGGTAGAAAATTTTTTTGTGGATGAAAAGGTAAAACAGCAATTGAAAAGGGGGGAAACAAACGGATGTTTTTATATTGAAAGCCCTGCAATGCGGGGTCTGTTGAAAAAACTGAAGTGCGATAATTACATAAGCCTTGTTGCTGCAAGTTCTATTATCAGACCGGGTGTGGCAAAATCAGGCATGATGAAAGAATACATTAAAAGGTTTCATAACCCCAGCGAAATTAAGTATCTCCATCCTGTCATGAAAGAACAATTGGAAGAAACCTATGGAGTAATGGTATATCAGGAAGATGTAATCAAGGTTGCCCACCATTTTGCAGGGTTGGATTTAGCCGAAGCTGATGTACTTCGACGGGCAATGTCGGGAAAATACCGTTCATTGACAGAGTTTAAAAAGATTGAAGAAAAATTCTTCCATAACTGTAAGAAATTCGGTTATTCCGATAACATAACCAAAGAAGTGTGGAGACAAATTGAATCTTTTGCTGGTTATTCATTTTCAAAAGCTCATTCGGCGTCCTATGCAGTTGAAAGTTTTCAAAGCCTTTATCTGAAGGCAAATTATCCATTGGAATTTCAGGCGGCGGTCATCAACAACTTTGGTGGATTTTATGATTCATGGGTCTATTTTAACGAAGTACAAAGGATGGGCGGGAAAGTGGAACTTCCCTGTGTAAACAACAGCGAAAACAAGACCCGAATTGTCGGCAAAACCATTTATGTGGGGTTTATACATATTCAGAATCTTGAAAAGACAACAATCCAAAGCATTTTAAAAGAAAGAGAAAACAATGGGGTTTTTCTTTCATGTGTTGACTTTATGGAACGGGTTTCTGTATCCAGGGAACAATTAATCATTCTTGTTCGAATTGGTGCATTCAGGTTTACAGGGACATCAAAAGCGAACCTGTTGTGGGAGGCACACTATTACCTGAAGAAAATGACCAAGAAAATTACCGTGAATGCTTTGTTCAGTACACAATCCAAACATTTTGAACTTCCAGTCATGGAGTCCGATTATATGGAAGATGCGTACGATGAAATTGAATTGTTAGGATTTCCTGTAAGTGTCAATAATTTTGATTTATTACAAACCAGTTTCAGGGGAAAAATTAACGCAGGAGAATTAGTTCATCATATCGGGGAAACTATTAGAATGGTAGGGAGGTTAGTTACAATCAAATACGTAAAAACCGTTAAAAATGAAATTATGCATTTCGGGACTTTTCTGGATTATTCAGGTGAATTTTTTGATACCGTTCACTTCCCGAATTCATTAAAACAATATCCATTCAAAGGGACGGGAATATATCTGCTCTTAGGAAAGGTCGTGGAAGAATTCGGGTTTCCGAGCATAGAAGTTGAAAAAATGGCAAAACTTCCCTATCAGCCCAATCCAAAGGCATAGTGTCTCAGAAAAGTGTTCCCTGTGTGTCTTTGGGTTTGTCCTTACGTTTTCCACTGCCCATTCCCTGAAGTTTAAGGTCTTTCTTGATGGAAATATCATATTCTGAAGTACTTTCATGGTCAATCGGTATCAATAAATCTCTGCTTTTATTCTTTGGGTCTTTAATTTTAATTGAAATCGGTTCTGCAACAAAACTGTCACTTGGATATGGTTTTAATAAACTTAGAACATCTTCCAACGGCAGATTATCATCCAGCCATTTTTTTTCATCTTTTTTATCCAGAATTACAGGAGAACGGTGATGACCAATTTGCTGGGTTATTGAATTTGCAACAGTTGTAATGATTGAAAATGAATTGGTAACCTCACCAGTTGTATTGTTCACCCATGTGTCCCAAATCCCGGCAAATGTAAATACTTCATCATTTTTTTTGTGTATATGATAAGGTTTACTAAGACGTTCTATCTTGGGTCCCTCAATATATCCGTTGGCAATTACCAGACAACGTTTAGATCTTATCGAGGTTTTAAATGAAGGTTTTTGGGCTATTCCCATTTCACCATTGTAATTTACATCATCTTCCTTATTGAAATCTCCCTCAGAACGTGCATTTATTAGATACATT
>CAYWBV010000555.1:0-2314 GCA_964455785.1 uncultured Maribellus sp. | reverse complement strand
TAGTCATTAGTAGTTAGTCATTAGTAGTTAGTCATTAGTAGTTAGTCATTAGTAGCGTTTCTGCCTTCTTGAGTTTGCGAAGTCCCGACCGGCAGCGTTTGGGCCACAAGCCACAAGCCACGAGCTGAGCGAAGCGAAGTCCTGACCGGCAGCGTCAGAGTTAAGCATAGTGCTGACCGCACCGTCAGTACGAAATCCAACCCGACAGCAGTCAAACCAGCAACCAGCAACCAATCACCAATAACCAATAACCAATAACCAGCCGCTTTGCCCTTTACCCTTATGCTGCCGCGCGATTGTACCTAAAATCGCACGGCAGACTGGCGCTTTCGGAACATTACATTAATAAATTAACTACTTTAGCTAAAAATTGACCGACGGATGAGAACAACGGAACAATACATTCAACTTTTATCCGATTTTCAAAAAAGGAGAGGGGAGATTTACGGGATTACCCGGATGGGCATTTTTGGTTCCGTGGCAAGGGGAGAACAAAAGGAAGGAAGCGATGTGGACATTTATTACGAAGGAGAACCATTGAGCCTGTTCAAAATAGCTGCACTGAAAGAAGAACTCGAAAATATCCTCGGAAGTCGTATAGATATTGTGCGGGTACGGGAATCGATGAACCAACTTTTAAAAAAAAGGATAAAAAAAGAAGGCCTTCATGTTTGACAAAGAAATGGCATATAGTCTCATCTGTTTGATAGATGAAAACCTTAAAACTATGCTGAAAAGAACAGTAGAAGTAAAATCTCCAAACGGGTTTACTTCTTCGGAAAAGGGGATGATCTTAATGGATAGTGTATGTATGAAACTGGCGGCAGTTGGCGAAAGTATAAAAAGTTTAGATAAAGTTACCGATAAAGAACTTCTATGCCGGTATCCTCAAATCAATTGGAGGCAGGTTATGGGGATGAGGGATATTATTGTTCATCATTATTTTGATGTAGATGCAGAACAAATTTATAAAACACTAAAGGAGGATATCCCCATTTTATTGGCTGCCCTCGCTGAAATTAAAAATGACCTCGAAGAGTAATAAAACTCCCTGTAAATAGCGGGTCATTAGTAACAAGGAGCCGCAAGCTAATCGCAGCGAAATCCCGCTGTACGGGGCTGCAAGTCGCAAGCTACGAGCCGCGAGCTGCGAGCCACGAGTAACAAACAATAAACAACAAACAACTCTGACAACAACAACGAAGTAACAATCCAGCCGCTTTGCTCTTTAAACCTTAAACTTTAAACTCTGAACTTTAACCCCGCCTGAACGGATTCATCCGAACGGGCTTTGAACTTTGAACTTTGAACTTTAAACCTTGAACTTTGAACTCTGAACTCCGCTCTCCACCCTCCAGCCCCGTCGGGGTCCGTCAACTGACGGATGGTAGAAACAAAAGAGGGGTGATTTTCCAAAGTCCCGGAGGGACGACACAACATAAACGGCAAGCCGCAGGCTAACAGCGGGGAAACAGGTTCGTTCAGAAAGACAAATGCGATTATCTCTGATTTTTTAGTAAGTTTGGACAAAATAAGACAAGATGAATTACAGGACAAAAGAGGATATAAACGATGAAATTGTAAAACGTTTAAAGCCACTTAACCCGCTTAAAATAATTTTGTTTGGCAGTTACGCTTATGGGACCCCAACCGAAAACAGCGATATTGATATTTGTATTGTAAAAGAAAATGTAAAATCAAAAATCAAAGAAAAAAGAAAAGCCAGGAGACTGTTAAAGGACATCACTCTTGCGAAAGACATTTTGATACCTTCAAAAAGCGAATACGATTTTTATAAAAATGAATATGGTTCAGTTTATATGGATATTGACAAAAAAGGAAAACTGTTGTGGCCCAATACTTAAAACAATATGAACTTTTCTGTAAAAAAGCAGGAGTAGATTTTAAAGCGGCACAGAATCTTTATGAAGACTTTCAAAAAGAAGACAGTGAGCTCGATCTCGGGGTGATATTCTTTCATCTGCAGCAAGCCGCCGAAAAATTTCTGAAAGCCTTGTTGGCGTTTAAGCAGATAAACGCTCCTAAAATTCATGATTTGGAAGAACTTCTGAACCTTGTTCGTCAAAATAATATTAATCTTCAAACTGACGACGAAAAACTTACCGATTTGGGAGATTATGCAGTAGAAGGAAGATATTCAATGATACCCGATGATTTTGAAGATGCAAAAGATTATTTCAGTCTCATCGCCAGGCTGAAAAATGACATAGAGAATATCATATCTGAAAAATCTTCCGATTCTGCCAATCAGTAATCACCAGCAACAAGTTGAGCGCAGCGAAATCCCGCTGTG
>CAYWBV010000554.1:0-2318 GCA_964455785.1 uncultured Maribellus sp. | reverse complement strand
GTTCGAATCCCGTCCGGGGTACAGTTGAAACCGAAAACCGTTGTAATCAAGAGTTACAGCGGTTTTTTATTTGTTTTCAACCAGCATCAGTTTTTAGGTGATCTGCCGGCCCTGCCCGAATGTTTGTTGTTTTTCGTTAACGGTAATAAAACAAAATTTCAGCAAGCCGTTTTCCTAAACCTTGTTAACCCAAAACCACGACAAAAAATCCCTGTTGTTCCAATTATCCGGATAACAATATCGACAGAGAAACTGTTTCTTTTTTTATGTTTAGTTTTATTTCTTTTACAGAACGTTACAGGATTTAATTTCAGCGAAAAAAATAGTTTTCGGGAGAGAAAACACAACTTTTTATAAGTCAAAATACAGAATATTTTCTTAACTTTTAAATTATTTTTTACAAAAAAAACTAAAAACCACTTAATCTTAAAGACAATGAAAAATCTGTTGTTTTATGTGGCCGCAATTATTTTTACAATGGCCATTCTTTCCAATGCAAATGCACAGGTTAATGTGAAAGACAAGGTAAAAAATCAAACAAACAACCGGGCGAACCAAAAAACCGATCAGGCCATTGACAAAGGGCTTGATGCGATTGAAAACGGGCTCAAAGGGGTATTTAAAAAAAAAGGCAAGACGGAACAACCCAAAGACACATTGGAAAACCAGGTGTCGGGTGAAAACGAACCGGAAGCAGTGAGTCAATCCGCCGCGCCGGGGCAGCCCTCCCTTCAAAGCTATTCAAAATTCGATTTTGTTCCCGGAGAAAAAGTAATCTTCTTTGAGGATTTCAGTCAAGATGCCGTTGGCGATTTTCCTGCTTTATGGAATACCAATGGTTCGGCTGAGATTGTCACCACAAATTTGTTTCCCGGTAACTGGATGAAATTTATAATGAATGAATGCGTATGGACCGATGCCTTACTCAATCTGCCCGATAATTACACCATTGAATTTGATATTATCCCCATTGCCGGAAAAGAAAATGGGATGGCTGGGTATTATGTGCGGCTCATGCAGGCGAAGAATGTAAGAGCATGGGACGCAGGTTCGGCTCCCGGTGAAGGAGGTTTTTGTTTTAATGTGGAATATTTCGGCAGACCAAATTACCATACATGGTTTAATAAGCCGGAATGCCAGGAACTGAAATTGAGCGGACACCTGGATGGAGAGGATAATAAACAAAAGATGGATCAAAAATATCATATTGCTATCTGGGTTCAGAAATCCAGGCTACGTTTATACCAGGAACAAACCAAATTAATTGATCTGCCGAAGGCAATGCCAGTTGATTGTATAAAACCCGACAGGCTCAGATTCGAATACGGCGCTGCAATGATTAGCAATATTCGTATTGCAGTTGGAGCTCCCGATATGCGCAATAAACTGCTTACTGAAGGCAAACTTGTAAGTTACGGGATTTATTTTGATGTTAATAAAGATGTCGTTAAACCCGAATCATACGGAACATTGAAAGAAATTGCCAAGGTACTTGCCGAAAATCCGGATGTCCGCGTGAAAATCGTTGGACATACCGATGCCGACGGTCAGGATGCTGCCAACCTCGATTTATCGCAACGAAGAGGAACTTCTGTAAAAAACGAACTGGTAAAATCATTTGCGGTTGATGCATCACGATTGGAATCGGACGGAATGGGTGAAGGTCAGCCTGTGGCGCCAAATGACTCGCAGGCCAATAAAGCGCTCAACAGGAGGGTTGAATTTATAAAATTGTAATACATTGGGAACAGAAGTCTGCCGACTTTGAAGTGGACTTCTGTTTTCATTCTGTCAACTAAAACTCTTTTATTCGTTTTGTCCTTATCAGTATAAATCCCTGTACAGAAACAAACCCTGAAATTCAAAAAAATGACCAACCTTCCAAATTTCCTCTTCCATTTTTATGTTCTTCTCCTATAAAATGAATACTTTCGGGGTATCCTCACGATACTCGTTCAAACGAAATAATATAATACAATGAAGGACAACGAAAAAGAAAACGGTTTTTTACCCCGGAGAACATTTATCAAAACAGCAGCCGTGGTTTCGACAGGGCTAATTATCTTACCCCGGCATGTTTTGGGAGGCAAAGGATATAAAGCGCCGAGCGACAAAGTAAATATTGGTCTGATTGGGGCCGGAGGCAGGTCGAAGGGAATTGTCAGCGACCTTTTTGAACTTGATGATGTGCAGTTGACTGCCATTGCCGATCCTGCAAGGTACTGGGAAAAAGGCAGCTTTTACAACTTTGAAACCGGCCGTGCCCCGTTAAAAAAGTTCATTGAGGAGCACTATTCCAAAAAAACTCCAAATTATAA
>CAYWBV010000553.1:0-2319 GCA_964455785.1 uncultured Maribellus sp. | reverse complement strand
TTCTGAAGAAAAGTAAATAAAAATTTACGAAAATAATTGTTTAGACCCCTAGCCGAGGAATAAAAAAAGAGTTATATTTATAATCGTAAAGGACAAAACAACGCCCCTTCGGGGCAAAGGACTAGAAAAATGAACAATCAAAAAACAACGGCATTAGAAGAAATGGAAAAAAGATATGCCGATGGTTGGTACAACTCCATAGCAAAGGCAGGAGTCTACCGAGTTGGCAATGATTTTTTCTACCGATGGTGGAAGATATATCCAGAGATGCCCGAAGGATACCATGAGGACAAAAACACGGGCAGCCCATTGAGCCACACTGTTTTTATTACTAACGGATTCCCTCTTGGTAAAGCATTACTGTATGTAAAATAATCATACCCAAAGGAGTAACAAAATGAAAAACGCAAAAAACACCTTTGAAGTTGGAAAAACATACTGGACCCGGTCCGTGGGTGATTCTGAATGCATAGTCACCATCACCGTAGCAAAAAGGACCGCCAAATTTTTGACCACCACGGAAGGGAAACGCCTGGGGATTTCTAGCTGGGACGGGGTGGAACACGTTAAGCCCTGGGGGGCCTATTCCATGGCTCCTATCATATCTGCGAACCGTATAATGGTGGGGGGTAAGAAGTGAAGCTCCAATATAAAGGCCATGTTATTCTGCGAGAGAGGGTGGACCAGTTCCGTGCCTATTTCCAGGCCCTCAAGTGCGTGGGAACCTTTACCACGGCCCGGGAAGCTGCGGACGCCCTGGACGAAGAACAACGCAAACTAGACCGGAAACGGTCTGCAAGTCTCCGGAGGCACAGCACGGAGAAGTTGAACCACTATCAAAGAGAGCAAGTCTGTTTACTTGCCGGGGTCCACCCATACCCGATTCGGATTGTTGAATATGTCTTTGTTATGTGTGGTAAAAGCTTTGACAAGACAGAAAAAGCTCTTGAGCTTGGATCTGCTTACAATTCAATAGAGCGAGGGATTAATGAAGCGAACATCTAACAACAGCCTCAACAGGATTACCTACAAACAAAGGAGAAGAAATGGATTTTCTGAATGAGTTTACCAAAAAAGAAATAATAGAGTGGATACGCCAGGATATTCACTTTCATTTACACCCGCCAAAGAAAAGCGATTTTCTTTTTGCTCGATGGCAAACGAGGTTGAAAGAACTTGAAAAAAAGTGCGAGAAGTCAAAGGAAATGCTTTCAGCCATTGATGGCAAAAAACGAGATGAACTCGCAAAACAGTTTAATAATGAAACTGACTTGCAAAAACGCCTTACCATAGCAAAAAAGATTGAACCGTATGATAAGCAATTCAGGGCGTGGCGAGATTTCGAGAAGACAATCATGAAAGAACATGAAGAAGTTGAGAAAATTTATCAATCTATCGACAAGGCAAGAAATGAGGAGCGGTTAACAACAGTCTCAACATGATTACACAAACCAACCAAGGAGTGACTTTATGAACGAAAAAACTTTCAAGACAGCAAAACGCATTCGCCAGGTCATTGTAACCAGAGCCGCTGAATCGATGAATTACACTAACTGGGGGGCGGATTTCGTCGCTTCGCAAATCAGGAAAATACCCGAAAGGATTAAAAATACCGATTGGTTTGCCCCCATAAACCCCGCAGACCTTACCGAAGCCGAAATGCGTGAGCTTGGTTTTGCTAAATGGGCAGCAGAAGACTCTATGTATCTCATTCCGCTCTGGCTTTTCCCGTTCCTGACTGACGAGGTGGACTGCGGCTGCATCTCCGGTGAGAAGCGGATATATAAAAAATCAGAAATGGATAACGATGCCCGTTTTGGGTGTTTGGCTTACGGCGTCATGCCTAAGAAAGAAGCCTAACAACAAGGGGTGACAAAATGAGGACAGATGAAAACCTACAAACTGGTACAGATTCGGCTATTAATTATGACCGCCGGTTATCGCCAGTTGTTTTAGAAGTAATTCAAAATGATACTCAAATAAAAGCATTAAATCAAAGGATGAATGACCTATACAGGTGTTCAACACCTAAATATGTTATTCAAACAAATGGTGAAATAAAGGCTTTTAATTCAAAGGAGTTTGATGAAGCAAGGGCAAAGATAATAGAACAAATAGAGTTACGTCAACAGCAGATTATGTCTGCTACAATTGGCGACAGCGAGCGTTTTTTAAATTACGACGAATGGTATGATATGTTTGAAGACCGTATAGACACGGAACTTGCGGAGACAGGGGCCGACAGGGAAATGGATTTTGATAGGGAGCGAGAATTTGAAAAACGATATGAGATGTACCTAAATGCGCAATAACAAGGTT
>CAYWBV010000552.1:0-2331 GCA_964455785.1 uncultured Maribellus sp. | reverse complement strand
CGCACGGCGGATTTTTCCGTAGTTTTTCAGGAATATAAATTTTAAGACCGTCTGCCGTATTTTCCCATTTCAGGTTTCCTGTTGCGCCCAGCAGGTTCAGCCTGGCATTTGGCGCGGCAAAAATTCCTTTTACTTCCAACGCGGCGGGAATTCCCGTGGCGTCCTCCTGTTCCAGGTAAATAGCATAAACGGCTTTGGTGTTTTTTTGCTGTGTAAGGCAAATGTTCCCTGTTTTGTAGGGCGCAATGGCGCGGGTGGCGTAAATGGCTTCGCTGTTAACATCAATCCATTTTCCCATTTCCGCGAGAAGGCGGTACGCCGCTTCGGGCCATGTCCCGTCGGGCGCCGGTCCGATGTTGTAGAGCAGATTTCCGCCTTTGGCCACAATGTCGATGAGCATGTGGATGGCTTGTTTGGGCGTCATAAACTGCGGGTTGGGAACCCAGGCCCAGCCTCCGCCGGCAATTATACACGATTCCCAGGGGTAGGGGAGCTGTGTTTCGGGCACGCGGTTTTCGGGTGTCAGGTAGTTTTGGTTGGGGCCGGTCACGGCGCGGTCCACTACAATCAGGCCGGGCTGTTTTTCGCGGGCTTTAGCTGCCAGTTCGTCCATGCGGATGTCCTGGCTGACGGAGCGCGATTTCGGAAATCCGGAAACAGAACTTTCTCCAACGCCGGTGTAGTAGTCTTTGATGTCGTCGGGCGATTTTTTCGAGACCCAGCCGCCATCGAGCCACAGGATGTCAAGTTTGCCGTAATCGGTACACAGTTCCATAATCTGGTTGTGGGTGAACTGAACGTATTTTTCCCATTTTTCGGGATGTTCTGCCGGGTTGTAGTTGACGTTCCGATCCATTGGCGGGAATTGGGGGTCCCAGTAATTTTCGTTGTGCCAGTCGGGTTTCGAGAAATAGGCGCCTGCCCACAGCCCTTCGGCGCGGAACGATTCGAAAATCTCCCGGGTAACGTTGGCGCGCGGGTTCACGCTGAAGGGGCACCCGGCGTCGGTGATTTTATAGTCGGTGTATTTCGAGTCGAACATACAAAAGCCGTCGTGGTGTTTGGTGGTAAAAACCACGTATTTCATTCCGGCGTCGTGAGCCGCTTTCGCCCATTTCTCCGGTTCGAAATTTACCGGGTTAAAACTCAGTTTCAGGTTTTCGTATTCCTTTTTGTAGGTGAAATAGTCGCCGGGGTTCGAGCCTTTTTTGCGTTCGCACCAGCTATAATCTTCGGGGCAAATGCTCCATGATTCCACAATCCCCCACTGGCTGTAAGCGCCCCAGTGCATCAGCAGCCCGAATTTCAGGTCCTGCCACTCTTCCAGTTTCTGCAACACCTTTTCGTCGGAAGGCCAGGTGTAGGGCGTTACCTCGTGTTCGTATTGCGCCCCGGCCAGTAACACCAGCAGCACGGGAATCATAACGATAAGTTTTTTCATGTTTATTGTTGTTTAAATTTATTTGACAAGGCGAAGAGCAAAGGGCAAAGGGCAAAGAGCGAAGAGCGAAGAGCCAGGAGTCAAGAGCAAAAAGCCGGGAGCGGATAAGTACTGCCAACTGCGACTGCGACTGATCACTCCGCCAATTCTCCCACAATCCGCCGCCCGTGAAATTCTTCGGCTCCGGTTAACTGCTGAATTTTTTCGATGTTTGTATCCAACACTTTCCCGGCTACCAAAATGGTAATTTTATTTTTTGAAACTTCCATCATTTCGCGAATGGTTTCCAAACCTTCCAGCGCCGTGGGTTTCCCGCCCGAGGTGAGGATGCGTGTTATTCCCGGAACCATACTCAGGATTTTGGCGCCTTCCACCGGGTCGGCCAGTTCGTCGATGGCTTTGTGGAACGTGACCGACAGCGGTTGCGCGTATTCCGCCAGCAGCCGGGTGTTTTTTTCGTCAATTTTATTTTCGGGAGTGAGCAGCCCGAAAACCACACCTGCCGCACCCGCCTGTTTGGCCAACCTGATTTCGGTTTTCATTTGGATGATCTCTTTTTCCGTGTAAACAAAATTCCCGGCACGCGGCCGGATCATCACCATTACCGGGATGCGGAGCGACGAACAGGTTTTCTGTATTACTGCGGCGGAGGGCGTCAACCCGTCGTTAGCCAAATCTGAGCAGAGTTCAATCCGGCTGGCGCCCCGCTGTTCGGCCAGCGCCGCTTCTTCAAACGTTTCAACACAAGCTTCCTTTATCATTGTCAAAAAAAAGAAAAGAATTGTTTGTGTGCAATTTCGGAAAAAATCATTGTTTTGAGGAATTATTCCTTATTTTGTTTCTGAAATTTCGGAAAAGATGCAATACAACCTGGTTACGATACTTGGCCC
>CAYWBV010000551.1:0-2345 GCA_964455785.1 uncultured Maribellus sp. | reverse complement strand
CGTTGGTTAGAAACGGTGATTTGTCTCCGGGAAATGATAAGGAAATTAAACTGACAAACGTAAGCAGTGCGTTGATAATAAGTGGTACCATATTGATAATTATTAAATGATTGGTAACCATGAATATATTACAAGTTTACCACAAAAGACATTGGTTACAGAAAAATTATAACCGGAATCCTTCCCCAAAGATATAAGAGAAGAAAGCCTGATTTTGAGGTCAGGCCTTCTTATTTCAGCAAATATTATTACAACTCGGGATTAAAAGTACCACCCCAGTCCTTGTTCTGTTCCAGGTTCGGATTCTGATCAATGTTTGACAATTGAATGGGGAAGAAATATAACTTATCGGGCATTACCATTTGTGTCGGCCCGGTAGTAATCATTTCTACCACCTGGTATTCAAAATCTTCAGGTAACAACTCAAATTTATTGGCCCTGGCAATGTCATCAGGAGTAATTTGCTCCATTGTATGCCCGTTTACTTTTACAGCCATAATTCCGTATTTGTGAATACCATCCAGCTTGTCCAGCATACGGTGGCGCCGCAAATCCCAGAAGCGCTGCCCTTCAAACATAAATTCGATGTATTTTTCAGCTAAAATAGCCTCGCGCATTTCCTCGCGGGTCATTCCTGATTTTAGTCCGTACATTCCATCGGTGCCGGCTTCAATTCCGGCGCGTTGACGGATTGCTTTCAATACCTCCAGCGCCTCATCGGATTTTCCGGTTTCATTGGCTGCTTCGGCATAATTAAACAACACTTCGGCATAACGAATCTCAGGCCAGTCAACATCGTTTAAGGCTACCTGGGTCGAAGGTAGTTCTTCCATAATACCTTTTCTGCAATACAAACCCGAACGGTTATAATGTTCTCCCTGAACGATATATCCAAACGCATCCATCGATTTGGCAATCCCTGACATTGTATATTGGCGCCGGCCGGCGGTACCGCTCAATTCATAAATGGCCCCGTTCCAAACAATAGTCGCATCGAAACGCGGATCGCGATCTTTCCAGAATGTCTGAACATTATAGGTATAAGCAGAGGTAGGGTCGCCGGGCTTTTTCCCATCCTTCATCGGAAACGCTTCTGCCATTGCCCAAATGGGTTCGTCCATTTGTGTGGCATTTTTCGATTCTGAAAGCGGACGGACACCATCTTCACGGCGGCCGTTTGTTTTGGAAGGATTGACATAAATTACAGAAAGAATATTTTCTTTATGCCCCTTGGTTTCAAAAACGTCGGTATAATTGTCAAGTAAACCATAATCGTTGGCATCCAAAAAGTCCTTAGCAGTTTTATTTGCAGTATAAGCGTCGGCCCAGTAAGCATTTCCATAAGGATTTGCCGAATTGAACTGGGGAGAAGCTTTGTAAAGCATCACCCTTCCCTTAAATGCTTTTACTACTGCCTGGTCAATACGTCCTCTGTCAGAGCCCGTATATTT
Source organism: uncultured Maribellus sp. (assembly GCA_964455785.1). Taxonomy (GTDB): domain Bacteria; phylum Bacteroidota; class Bacteroidia; order Bacteroidales; family Prolixibacteraceae; genus Draconibacterium. The sequence goes on along the minus strand of CAYWBV010000551.1, from coordinate 894 downwards.
CACAGGCAATAATTCGACTGCTTCCTCAAGATCTTCCAGGATAAAGTCAAAACACTCGGCTGTCGAATTCCGCGTAACCATTAAGTCGTCGGTCAACTCCTGCGGAACTTTGATAATCGGTACTCCGCCATGATAATAAACCATTTTGAAATACAGATACGCCCTCAAAAACTGCATCTTCGTCCATGATGTAGCCTTTCGGGAGGAATTTTCCCAAGAGGAAGTTCTTCCAATAAAATATTTATTTTCCGGATGGTTGAATAAGGCCAGAATTTCATGGTGCTGTTACTCGTTGTAACCCAGTCGTTATCAATAATTCCGCCACTTTCGTCACAAATGTTTCCCATGCTGAAGGGCCATCCTCCCAAAGTACTGCCGTACAGATTGTTCAGGAATGCGCTGGCGGTGGAAATGTCGTCAAAAGTTCCGGCTTCCGGGTAACTGGTAAGGTTTTCAACATCATCCAAAACATTCCCGCACCCGAAAAATAATGTTACCGTTAATATCAGGAAAGAAATCCTGGTTAACTTTTGGTTGAAATATTGTAATGTTTTCATATTCATAATTTTTAGAAGTTAATATTTAAGCCTCCTGTAAAGGTTCTCATGATTGGATATGAATCCAGGGTGTTTTGTTCCGGATCATGTTCATCCAGTCCTGAGATACAAAACAGGTTGGTAGCATTTGTGAAAATTTGTACCCGGCTTATTCCAATCTTCCCGTACCATTTTTGCGGCAGTGTATAGGCAATATCGAGGTTTTTTAACCGCAAATAAGCGCCATTTCTCATCCAGAACGACGAGGCCCCGCCGCCATATTCAGGTTGCATCCAGCCACCGGCAACCCTCGGGTATTTTGCGTTGGGGTCTTCCGGTGTCCAGTAATTCTCCGACC
>CAYWBV010000550.1:0-2348 GCA_964455785.1 uncultured Maribellus sp. | reverse complement strand
CTTTGGAAAAAGGGATACATAACTTTGAGATTCACTACTTTGATTATGTGAGAAGGGAAACGTTAAATGTTTTGATTGGGTTTGAAAATACTGAAATGCAAACCTTTAACAACTTCCTTTGGAAAGAGTAACAATATTTAAAATTTAAACCAATGAGTAGGATAAATCTATTTGCATCCCTGATTTTGATTTTTTTTGTGGCAGGTTGTGGAAAACAAAACAACATCGTTGTGTACGATCTCCAGTGCGAAGGACTTTCTGACCCGCAGGGAATTGATAAGACCATTCCCCGGTTGAGTTGGAAAATCAGCAGTACAAAAAATGCGACGGAGCAAAAGGCGTTTCAGCTTTTGGTAGCCAGCGATGTTGATTTGCTGGAAGAGGGAGAGGCCGACTTCTGGGATTCGGGAATAGTGGAATCGGTATCGTCGGTTTTTGTTCCTTATCAGGGTAAAAATCTGGAGCCCGGACTTCCGGCATTCTGGAAAGTTCGTATCTGGGATGAAAGCGGAAATGTTTCCGAATGGAGTCAACCTGCTTCATTTGGTATTGGCCTTTTGTCTGAAACCGACTGGCAGGCTTCCTACATCGGGTTTCCTACCGAAGCTGGATACCGTGAATGCCCGCAGTTTTACCAGTCGTTTGAAATGGATGAAACCGGTTCAAAATTGTTTCTTCATGTAAATTCATTAGGTTATCACGAAGTATATCTGAATGGTAAAAAGGTGGGAAGTGGCGTGCTTACTCCGGCGGTTTCGCAGTTTGGCAAACGTTCGCAGGTGAATACTTACGAAGTAACGTCGCTGGTGAAAAAAGGGCAGAACGATTTAATCCTTTGGCTGGGCAGTGGTTGGTACACCGAGGGGCTGCCGGGCGTTGTCAGCAGTGGCCCGCTGGTAAAGGCACAACTCGAAAAGGTGGAAAATAACCGGAGAGAAATAATAGTAGCTACCAGTTCTGAATGGAAGGGTAGAACCAGCAGTTATACCCGGCACGGCGACTGGCGTCCCAACCGTTTTGGAGGTGAAATAGTAAACGGTGAACTGGCAAAGACCGACCTGATAACAGAGAATAGTACTGATCGCAGTTGGCAGCCTGTTTCGGTAATTGATGTTCCGGCACACAACGTAACGCCGCAAATGGTTGAACTTAATGCCATTCAGGACACAGTAAATCCGGTTGCCGTAATACAGCTTGCTGAAGATACTTTTTTGGTGGACATGGGGAAAAACCTCACGGGATGGGTTGAAATACATTTTTCGAATCTTCAGAAATCACAGGAAATTACCATCGACTATTGCGACCATCTTAAAGAGAACGGAAAATTTAACGACCGTAACCAATACGACAGGTATATTGCTTCCGGCGACGGGGACGAAGTGTTTGTCAACAAGTTTAATTATCATGGCTTCCGTTATCTGCGAATATCAAATCTGACCGGGATTCCGGATATTGATTCAATTCAGGCATATCTTGTTCATACCGATTATCAGTTGGCATCTGGATTTGAATGTTCGGATCCTGATTTAAACCAGGTGCACGATATGCTGTTGTACACGCTTCGTTGTCTGAGTATCGGCGGCGATTTGGTGGATTGTCCGCAAATAGAACGCCTCGGTTACGGTGGCGACGGAAATGCTTCCACGGTAACGGCGCAAACCATGTTCAACCTCGGTCCGCTTTACAACAACTGGCTGCAGGCCTGGGCCGATGTTATCCGCGACGACGGCGGTATGCCCCACACGGCGCCCAACCCTTACGGCGCAGGCGGCGGCCCTTACTGGTGCGGGTTTATCATTACAGCTTCGTGGCAATCCTTCCTGAATTATGGCGATACGTTAGTCCTGAAAAAAAATTATCCGGCCATGCAAAAATGGCTCGGCTATGTCGATCAACACTCCGTTGACGGTATTCTGAAACGCTGGCCCGATACCGATTATCGGGGCTGGTATCTTGGCGACTGGGCAACTCCGGAAGGGATTGATCAGAAAGCGGAAGCGTCTGTGGATGTTGTAAATAATTCTTTTGTCGTCGTTTGTTTGGATAACATGCAGAAAATAGCCAGCGTTTTGGGAAAAAAGGAGGATGCGAATTTGTATGATTCCAAAAAAACACAATTGCAGAAGAAAATCCATGAGATATTTTTTAACGATTCAAACAACAGCTATGGCACAGGAACACAGATTGATCTCGCCTTTCCGATGATTGCCGGTGTTGTACCCGAAGAAAAGCTGGGGGATGTGAAAAAATCATTTTATGATGAAACAGAGATAAATCGAAATGGTCACTTTGCCTGCGGTTTGGTAGGTCTTCCGGTAATAACCGAATGGGCGGTTAAAAACCAGGCT
>CAYWBV010000549.1:0-2356 GCA_964455785.1 uncultured Maribellus sp. | reverse complement strand
AACGGATCGGCGTGGCCGTGATAACAGCCCTCAAATTTTATAATTTTTTCTTTCCCGGTAACTCCACGCGCAATACGGATGGCAGTCATACACGCTTCGGTACCCGAATTTACCAACCGCACTTTTTCTACACCCGGAACCATCGATACCAGCAATTCGGCAAATTCCACCTCCTTTTCAGTAGCCAACCCAATACTCGACGATAATTCCAGTTGTTTTTTTACAGCTTCCACAACCGGCGGCCAGGCATGTCCAAAAATCATTGGGCCCCACGAACCGATAAAATCCACATACTCTTTTCCGTCAGCACCAAAAAGTAAACTTCCTTGCGCCCGCCGGATAAAAACGGGTTCGTTACCGACTCCCGCAAACGACCGTACCGGAGAATTTACGCCACCGGGAATTACCTTCAGCGCCCTCTCAAATAATTTATTATTTCTGTTTTCCTGCATTAATTTCAATTTTTTATGAAATTTAATTCGGCCTGCCGGTACATTTCAACCGCATATTTTACAAAAGCCAGCTCTTCCTGCACTCCGGAAACTAAAATTTCGTTATCAAAATAAACCGAACAGGTTTTTGCGGTTGTTGGTCCGATGGCTGTAATTTTTGATCTGCCGGGAATTTTATTGCCTGCTTCGTAAAAATTTTTTACCGCGCCCGGGCTAAAAAACAAATACACATCAAAAACACCTTCTATTTTTTTGGAAAGCGACAGGTTCCGGTAAACTTCTGTCTTTTGGAAACGGTTTCCGAGGTGGCTCAATTTTGATTCAAGAACATTCAACGATAAATTCCCCTGCAGAAAAAAAATTACTTCGGTTTTATTTTTTTGAAGGATGAACTGCGCCAGCGAAGCCGCATTTGGTTCCGGCGAAACCCAAATATTTCGGGAAACCGCCCTGACAATTTCCTTCTGCTTTTCGGAAAGGCAGAAAACAGAATCCAGCTTTCCGAAACCCAATTCGGTAAAATTCTCCGCCAGCCATTTTGCCGCCCACTGGCTCGATATTACCCACTGTTTTCTTTTGTTCTGAAATTCCGCGAACTTCAAAATGTCGGGTTTGCTGAACTCAATCTGAATCAGTGCGTGCGCTTCAAATGATACCTTTTCCTTTTTCAGCCAGCCTGCCGTTTCCGACTCAATTTCTCTTCCTATAAAAAACGTTGAATGTTTCATCATTTCAGTTTTAATGCCGAAACTCTTTCCCCTCTTTTATTTCTTTCACGTAGTTTTTCCGGATAACAAAATCTCCAAACCGTTCCCCGCTATTCCGCGATTCGGCAAAATCTTTAAAAACAAACTCCAGCTCCTGCAGAATTTCTGTCTCTGAAATCGTTTCACGGTACAAACTGTTCAGACGAGCGCCTTCGAAACTTCCACCCAAATAAAGGTTGTAGTAGCCCGGCGATTTTCCGATTAACCCGATTTCGGCGAGGTACGGACGCCCGCAACCGTTGGGACAACCTGTCATGCGGATAACAATTTCCTCTTTTAGCAATCCAACTTTTTCGAGGATAACTTCGATTTTTGAAACGAGGTCCGGCAAATATCTTTCGGCTTCGGCAAATGCCAGCGGACAGGTAGGAAGCGCCACACAGGCAATCGAATTTTTCCGCAGTCCGGAAATTCCGTTGGGCGAAACGTTGTATTTCGCAAGAATGGAGTCGATGTTTTTCTTTACTTTTTCAGAAACCCCCGATAGAATTACATTCTGGTTCCCGGTGATGATAAAGTTTCCGTCGGTTATTTTCGCAACCTCGCACAAGGCCGTTTTCAGTTGCCTGCCGTCACTGTTTTTTACGCGGCCTCCTTCTACAAAATAGGTCAGATGCCATTGGTTGTCGGTTCCTTTTTTCCACCCGTAATTATCACCGGTGCGGGTTAATTTAAACGATTTTGGATTTTCAAAAGAATAGCCGAGGTATTTTTCGACCTCCGCCACAAACCATCCGAGCCCCAGCCGGTCGATGGTATATTTCAGGCGCGCCTGTTTCCGGTTGTTCCGGTCGCCATTATCACGTTGCACGGCCATCACTTTTTCGGCCACATCCACCACCTGATCCGGCCTGCAAAACCCAACAACATTTCCTGTTCTCGGATAGGTTTCGTGCAATCCGAATGTAGAACCAAGACCGCCGCCAGCTACCACGTTGTACCCGATTATCCTGTCATTCCCGACAATGGCGATAAAACCCAAATCCTGCGAATAAACGTCACAATCGTTCTGCGGAGGAATAATAATGCCAATTTTAAATTTCCGCGGTAAATACCGGTCGCCATAAATCGGTTCAATCTCCTCCCTGCTGCCGGCCACTAATTTTTTGTCGAGCCAGATTTCGTGATAAGCCCCGG
>CAYWBV010000548.1:0-2363 GCA_964455785.1 uncultured Maribellus sp. | reverse complement strand
TATATCCAATTAATCGTTAATTTTAAGGCTTTTGATAAACATAAATCTGAACCCATGAAAAAAATTTTTATCGCCATCTTACTGCTCTCGGGCATTGTTGTGTATGCACAAACAGGAAAAGTTTTTGACAACCTGTCGATGAAAAGTGAAATCCTGAAAATGGATCGGAAATACGCCATCTACCTGCCACCCGGTTACGAAACTTCGGAAAGGAGTTACCCGGTTTTGTACTTGTTGCACGGCGGTGGCGATGACCAGACCGGCTGGGTGCAGTTTGGCGAAGTGTTGCACATTGCCGACAAAGCCATTACCGAAGGAACGGCAACAGCAATGATTATTGTAATGCCCGATGCCAATACCGGCACGCGCGGTTATACCAACGATGTAAAAAATGAATGGCGTTACGAAGATTTTTTCTTTGAAGAGTTGATGCCTTTTGTGGAAAAGACCTACCGCATCAGGGGAGAGAAACGGTACCGGGCAGTAGCCGGTTTATCGATGGGCGGAGGAGGAACGTTGTACTACGCGTTGCACCATCCGGAGCTGTTCTCGTCGGCGTGCCCGTTAAGCGCATCCGCCGGGCCGCTTAATCCCGAAGATATGCAGCGTTATATGGAACGTTTTAAAACGACCGGAGCTACGCAGCAACAAATTGACGACTGGTATAAAAAATACAGCGCGCTGGAGCTGATTAAAAACATGCCCGACGACCAGAAAAAAGCGGTTCGCTGGTACATCGACTGCGGCGACGACGATTTTCTTTATGAAGGAAATGCGCTCATCCATATCGAAATGCGCAAAAAAGAGATTCCGCACGAATTCCGCATCCGCGACGGGGCCCACAACTGGACCTACTGGCGCGATTCGCTGCCCAAAGTATTGTCTTTTATCTCCGACGCATTTCACCAGTACTGATAAATGTTATACAAAAAACAAACTAGAATGAAGCAGGCTAAATTTTTTATCGCCGGAACCTTTCTTTTTTCTGTTTTTATTTTGGGTTGTCAGGATAAAAAATACATTCAGCCCGATCGCCCCAACATTGTTTATCTGCTTGCCGATGACATGGGGATGGGCGATTTGGGATGCTACAACCCTGAATCGAAGATACCGACCCCGGCGATGGATGCGCTGGCCAGCGACGGGATGATGTTTACGGACGCACATACCAACTCGGCAGTTTGTTCGCCCACACGTTACGGCATCTTAACCGGAACGTACACCTTCCGCACCCGGTTGAAGTCGGGCGTTTTATGGGGAAGTTCCCCGCCGCTTATCGAAAAAGGAACGGCCACGGTCCCGGCGATGTTAAAACGGTATGGTTACACCACGGCCTGCATTGGGAAATGGCACCTCGGGCTGGGTTGGCAAACCAAAGAACCCGGCGTCCGCCTTACCGACAACTGGCAGGAGGACAACGATAAGATCAATTTTTCAAAACCCATCCTTTTCGGGCCCAATGATGTGGGGTTCGATTATTTTTTTGGCATTCCCGCTTCGCTCGATATGCCGCCGTATTTGTACGTGGAAAACCAATACGCACAGGGAATTCCGACGGAGATTACCAGCGAGGGAGGACGTACAGGAATTACGGTTCCGGGGTTTAAAGCCAAAAATGTAATGCCTGATTTAACACAAAAAGCCGTCAGTTTTATCAAAAGACAGAAACCCGGCCAGCCTTTTTTCCTCTACTTTCCATGGTCAGCGCCACACACGCCGGTAGTTCCCAACGACCAATTCCATGGAAAAAGCAAAGCCGGTGATTACGGCGATTTTGTGACCGAATGCGATGCAACAGTACAACAAATTGTTCAGGCGCTGAAAGATAAGGGAATGTACGAAAATACCCTCATTATCCTTACTTCCGACAACGGCAGTTCGCCGCACGGATTTCCCATTGAACAGGAAATCGAATTCGGCCACAACACCAGCAAAGGTTACAAAGGCCGCAAATCACACTCCTACGACGGCGGGCACCGCGTGGCTTTTATCGCTTCCTGGCCCAAACGGATTAAGGCAGGTTCAAGTTCCGGAGAAGTGATTTGTTCCACCGATTTGTACGCCACTGTCGCCGGGTTACTGGACCACAAAATGACCGCGGGCGAAGCGCACGACAGCTACAGTTTTCTGCCGGTTTTAAAAGGAGAAGAATATCAGAAGCCGATACGGGAGGCCACCATTCACCATTCGATGAACGGCGATTTTTCCATCCGTAAAGGCGAATGGAAATATATTGATGCCAAAGGCCACGGTGGTTTTGCACAGATTAAGGAAGAAGTCCCGGAGGATAGTGTCCAGTTATACAATTTGGCCGCCGATCCGTCGGAAACAACCAATGTTTACCAGGAACATCCGGAAGTTGC
>CAYWBV010000547.1:0-2363 GCA_964455785.1 uncultured Maribellus sp. | reverse complement strand
AAAGAAAAGTGTGACCATCAAAGCAACCGTTTTTAATACCATTTTCAACGGACAGGCCGTAAAAATTCCAGTTTGGGCAAAATTGAAAAACCAGGGGAAAGAGACCGCAAAGGAAACCTTTGAGTTTAACCTGCTTCCCGGTGAGAATATCATTAAAATGAATTATTCGCTGGGCGAAGATGCGTTGTTGTGGGACGAGTTCAGTCCTAATGTTTATGAACTTTCTATGGAAATTAGGTCGAAAAAAGTTCTTGACCGCCACACCGTTGATTTTGGGTTGCGCGAATTTAAAGCCGACGGAACCCGGTTTGCCATTAACGGACGACCGGTTTTTTTGCGCGGAACACTCGAATGCGCCATTTTCCCGCTGACTGGTTACCCGCCAACACAAAAAGCGGGATGGGAAAAGGTTTTTACGGCCGTAAAAGCGCATGGCCTCAATCACATCAGGTTTCACTCGTGGTGCCCCCCCGAAGCGGCTTTTCAGGTGGCCGACTCAATGGGTGTTTACCTGCAGGTGGAATGTTCGTCGTGGGCCAACCAGTCCACACAACTTGGCAGCGGTTTTCCCATCGACAACTACATTTGGGAAGAAAGTAAACGGATTGTAAAAGCGTATGGCAACCATCCGTCGTTTGTGATGATGGCTTATGGCAACGAGCCGGGTGGAACAAAATACAGGGAGTTTCTTACCGAATTTGTTTCGTTTTGGAAGAAAAACGATTCGCGGCGGGTTTATACCAGCGCTGCCGGGTGGCCTGCCCTCGAAGTGAATGATTATCACAACCTGCCGCAACCGCGCATTCAGGGCTGGGGAGAGGAGTTAAACAGTATCATCAATGCAGAACCGCCCTCCACCAGTTTCGACTGGGCGGGCAAACTCTCCGGCGACGGCATCCCGGTGGTAAGCCACGAAATCGGGCAGTGGTGTGTTTATCCCAACTTCAAAGAGATCGAAAAATATACCGGTGTACTGAAACCCAAAAACTTCGAAATTTTTCGCGAAAGCCTGAATGCAGGTGGTATGGTCGAACTGGCCGACAGCTTTTTGTTAGCTTCCGGAAAACTGCAGGCGTTGTGTTACAAAGCCGATATTGAAGCCGCCCTGCGGACACCCGGTTTTGCCGGTTTTCATTTGCTCGATTTGCACGACTTCCCCGGACAAGGAACGGCGCTTGTGGGAGTGCTTGATGCTTTCTGGGAAGAGAAAGGATACATTTCGCCCGAAGAATACCGCCGGTTTTGTAATACCACTGTTCCGCTGGCACGGCTCGAAAAACGAATATTTACGGAAGGAGAAACCTTGGTGGCCGACGTAGAAGTGGCGCATTTTGGCGAGAGTCCTCTGGAGGGAATCAATCCGGCCTGGAAAATTGTTCACGATGGAAATGTGGTTGCAGAAGGCACACTCGGGCAGCGTGATATTCCCCTGGGAAATGACTTTGCGCTGGGGAAAATTGTGTATGAATTTCAGAAAGAAAATCTTCCCCGTAAAATGGTTTTGGAAGTCTCGGCAGGTGAATTTACCAATTCGTGGGACATTTGGGTTTACCCGGAAAATCAAATGCCGGAGACCGGAGAAATTAAAGTGGTTGAAAAGCTGAACCCCTCGGTATTGCAGTTTCTGGATAACGGGGGTAAAGTGCTTCTGAGCCTGGGGCGCGGAAAAGTTGCACCTGAAATGGGTGGAAATGTTGGCGTAGGGTTTTCTTCCATTTTCTGGAATACCGCCTGGACCAACAACCAGAAACCGCACACCCTCGGTATTTTGTGCGATCCAAAACATCCGGCGCTGGAATTGTTCCCTACAGAATACTACTCCAACTGGCAGTGGCAGGATGCGATGAGCCATGCCGACGCCGTTCAGCTCGATTCTTTCCCGGCCGAATTAAAACCGATTGTCCGCATCATCGACGACTGGGTGACCAACCGCCCGCTGGCGCTGCTTCTGGAAGCAAAAGTCGGGAAAGGAAGTATTTTGATCAGCGGCGCCGATTTGGTCAGCAACCTCGAAAACCGTCCGGAAGCCCGGCAGTTGAAAACAAGTTTGCTGAATTATATGGCCGGTGAAAAATTCAACCCAACGGTTGAGCTGACAGAAAAAGAAATCGGAAAAATAATCCGGTAGATGTCGCCGTACTTGTTCCAACACTGAGAGATTCACAGATATTTTGAACCACAATAGACACATAGTACGCAATAGAAATAATAGTTTCTATTGCGCCTATATGGTTAACTTATTGTATATCAATCGATAGATCGCCAGTATTAAAATTCTTTCAAAAAAAATTGCTGCATATAGCAGACGTTTCAAAATTTATTTGTTTTATTTGTACTACAAATAGAATTTATCCTAACAAACC
>CAYWBV010000546.1:0-2372 GCA_964455785.1 uncultured Maribellus sp. | reverse complement strand
TTCGATTCCTCTTCGATGTGCATAAAGTTGCGGGCATACTTCTTTTTATCGGCCACGCACTCCTCGTGTGATGCCAGCTCAAATTGGTCCCAGTTTTTCCCGGGGGTAAAGTTCTCGCCGGAATCAACCAGAAACGAAGTCTGTGCAATGGTGGTTAGTTTCGAGACAGGAACGCCCTTTTGTACGAGTTGGGCAAACTCGACGATCGATTTTTCGCCCATCCCGTAAAACAGCATATCGGCGCCCGAATCGACCAAAATGGAAGGCATCAGCTTGTCCGACCAGTAGTCGTAATGAGTAACGCGGCGAAGCGAAGCCTCGATACCGCCAATCACCAGCGGCACATCGGGAAATATTTTTTTCAGGATTTGGGAATAAGTTATGGTTGCATAATCGGGACGATGCCCGGCTTTTCCTCCCGGTGTATAAGCATCGTCCGAACGTTTACGTTTACCTGCGGTGTAGTGGTTGACCATCGAATCCATATTGCCGGCGGTGACGGCAAAAAACAACCGAGGCCTTCCCAGCTTTTTAAAATCGCGTAAATCGTCCTGCCAGTTGGGTTGCGGTACAACAGCCACTTTTAAACCTTCGGCTTCAAGTACACGACCAATCACTGCAGCTCCAAACGACGGGTGATCGACATAGGCATCGCCGGTAAAAAGAATAACATCGATGGTATCCCAGCCCAACTGCTCCACTTCTTTTTTCGATGTAGGCAGCCAACGGTTAATATGTAATGTTTTATTCAACATATTTTCAGCATTTGCAATAGTAACAATCAAATTTCAATTAAGATGAACCCAAAACCTTTTTTCTTTGTTTTGGATTCGGATATTTTTCAAATCCTCCTTTATTTTAGTGAGTTTTGTTTAACAAATCTTCCAAATAAAGGAAAAACTTGTTTTACAGCAATTCAAAATAAAAATTCAAAAAACATTCTATTTTTGTCTGTTGTTACGGCTGGATTTTTACTGAACCATAATTTTTGTATTGATGGAATTATTAAATCCTAAGGACATTATAAAAACGCATCCTGCTTTTGCCCTGCTGGGCGGCGAGTATTTTGCAAAATTTCTGATGTATATTCTCCGGTTAAACAAGCTAAACAAAATCTTCGGGCAGATTGCTTCGAAACAGGGTATCGAATTCATTGACGAAGTAATCCGGATTTTGGAATTCAAGATAGAGTTTGATGAGAATGAGTTAAAAAGGATTCCGGCCAGCGGCCCGGTGATTGTGGTGGCCAACCATCCGCTGGGCGGGTTAGACGGGTTGCTGCTTATCAAATACATCTCGGTGGTACGCCCTGATGTGAAAGTGATTGCCAACTTTTTACTGCAAAAAATAGAACCGGTTTCCAACTATTTTATTTCGGACAACCCGTTTGAAAAGAATACGCTTGACGAAAACATGAGTGGTACAAAAGAGGCCATTTCTCATCTGAAAAACGGAGGAGTGCTTTGTATGTTCCCGTCCGGCGATGTGAGTACCTACGGGACATTTGACAATGCGTCGGACCATGTGTGGCAGTTCCCGATGGTAAAATTTGTAAAAAAGGCGTCGGTGCCGGTGGTCGCGGTCCATTTCCAGGGGACCAACAGCCGGTTGTTCCATTTGTTTGCCAAAATCCATCCTTCACTACGCCAGGTTCGGCTGCCGTCGGAGCTGATGAGTAAACGGCATAAAATCCTGAAGATGAGAATCGGAAACCCGATAAAAGTAGAAGAACAGGATAAATTCTGCGATGTTTACCAGTTTGGAAGGTTTTTAAGAGCCAAAACCTACAGTATGGAATCGAACATCGAGGTAAAACGTTTTTTTAATTATTCGTTAAAGCCGCCAACGAAACCAGAACCCATTACTGATCCGGTTCCCGCTGAGCTGATTCAAAAAGAGATTCAGAAAATACGGCAGGAACATACGCTTTTCAATTTAAAAAACTATACGGCGTTTTGTGTACCCTCGCGCGAAATCCCCAACATCCTGAACGAAATTGGCCGGTTGCGCGAAATTACGTTCCGCGAGGTGGGCGAAGGTACCAACCAGAGTATCGACATCGACGAATTTGATTTATATTACAACCAGATGTTTATCTGGGACGAAGACGAACAGCGGCTCGTGGGCGCTTACCGTATCGGCCTGGGGAAAGAGATACTGGCGCAGTATGGCAAACGCGGGTTTTACGTGCACACCCTGTTCCGCATCGACGATGAGTTTAAACCCGTACTGAACGAAAGCCTCGAACTGGGCCGTTCGTTTGTTATTAAAGAATACCAGCGAAAACCGATGCCGCTTTTTTTGCTGTGGAAAGGTATCTTATATTTCCTTTTAAAAAACCCCGATTACCGCTATTTGATCGGCCCGGTGAG
>CAYWBV010000545.1:0-2372 GCA_964455785.1 uncultured Maribellus sp. | reverse complement strand
CTTCGGGCGATTTACACGGCTCGAACCTGATGAAGGAGTTGAAGCTGGCCGACCCGGGTGCGGAATTCCGCTTTTTTGGCGGCGACCTGATGGCGGTTGTGGCGGGCAACCCGGTAAAACACTACCGCGAGATGGCTTTTATGGGATTCGTAAACGTAATTCTGAATTTAAAAACCATAGGGCGAAATCTCGAATTGTGCCGGAAAGATATTCTCCGGTTTCAGCCCGACGTAATTATTTTAATTGATTACCCCGGGTTTAACCTGCGTATTGCCGAATTTGCCAAAAAGAACAACATCAAAGTTTTCTACTACATTTCGCCGAAAATATGGGCGTGGAAAGAGTACCGGGTCAGGAAAATCAAAGCTTTTGTCGATGAAATGTTTACCATCTTTCCGTTTGAAACCGGCTTTTATGCGAAACACGGTTTTGAAGTTAATTATGTGGGCAACCCGCTGATGGATTCGCTGGCCGAATTCAGGACAAAAGCGCTTCCGAAAGATGAATTTTTTAAAAAGAATAACTTTGACAACCGCCCGGTGGTGGCGCTGCTCGCCGGAAGCCGCGTACAGGAAATAAAGGGTACGCTCCCGCTGATGGTAAAAATAGCCGCAGCTTTTCCGCAGTTTCAGTTTGTGGTTGCCGGGGTGAGCAGTATCGACGCCGGGTTGTACAACACGTGGCTGGCAGAATCGGGAATCAAACTGATTTTTAACCAGACTTACGATTTGCTGAACAATGCCCATACGGCGCTGGTGGCTTCGGGCACGGCAGCCCTCGAAACGGCGCTGTTTAACGTTCCGCAAACCGTAATCTACAAAGTGGAAGGCGGCTGGCTGACCGACTTTGTGATGCGGAACTTTGTAATAAAAACCATTGGGGTTTCGTTACCCAATATTATTATGAACGAAGAGATAATTGTGGAACTGGTTCAGAAAAAGATGACCTTCAGCAAGGTAAAGGCGGAGATGGAGAAACTGTTGTCCGACGAAAATTACCGGCAGAAAATACAGTCGGATTACCAGCGGTTGCGCGAATGGATGGGCGGACCGGGCTGCTCAAAAAAGGCCGCTCAAAAAATGGTGGAAAAACTGCGGGAGACAGGAGACCAGTCGCAACCGAACAACGGTAAGGCCGAACTTTAAACTCGAAACTCGAAACCAATATGTACAGTTTGTTCCGAAAAGAGATAAAAACATTCCTGGGGTCGCTGATTGGCTACCTCGCGGTGTTGGTGTTCTTGCTGGTGAGCGGGTTGTTTTTGTGGGTATTTCCCGGCAGCTACAACATCCCCGACAGCGGATACGCCACCCTCGAACCGTTTTTTTCGCTGGCACCGTGGTTGTACCTTTTTTTGATCCCGGCCATTACCATGCGATTTTTTGCCGATGAAAAACGCTCTGGCACCATCGAGATTTTGCTTACCCGCCCCATATCCGATTTCCAACTGGTGCTGGCCAAATTTTTTGCCGGACTGGTATTGGTTGTTTTTTCGTTGTTGCCCACTTTGCTCTGGTTTTTGTCGGTTTATCTGCTTGGCAACCCGGTGGGAAGCATCGATGCCGGAGCCACCTGGGGCGCATTTATCGGGCTGTTTTTTCTGGCGGCCATTTATGTGTCCATCGGAATTTTTGCCTCGTCGCTCACCGACAACCAGATTGTTTCGTTTATTCTGGCCATGCTCATCTCTTTTGTGTTTTACCTCGGTTTTGATTTTATCGCGAGCGCCGGTGTGCCCTACCTGGTAGAACAGTTCTTTTCGTGGCTGGGAATTAACACCCACAACGTATCCGTGTCGCGCGGGGTTGTCGATATGCGCGATGTGGTTTATTTTATCGGGATGACTTTGTTTTTTCTGTCCCTCACCGGTTTATTCCTTCGTAAGGGGAAGTGGAAGCAGAAAAGAACCAAAAGAAATGCGGCAATTTTTATGGTTTCGTTGCTGGTGATATTTATCTTTTCGGCCAACTTTCTGCTTCGTTTCGATTTAACTTCCGATAAACGATATTCTTTGTCGGCAATCAGCCGGGAGATAGTTTCCGGGTTTGAACATCCTGCGGAAATTGAGATCTTTCTGGCCGGTGAATTGGAACCCGGGCTCAGGAAACTGCAGCAGGAGGTGATTGAAAAAATTGCCGTTCTAAATGCCTATTCAGCCAAACCTATCCGAATTAAAATCACCAATCCGTACCAGATAGGCAATGTTGAAAAACGAAACCGGTTTATTGACGAAATTGTGGGGAAAGGAATACGGCCAACGCGGTTCGGGCAAAAGACCGAGCAGGGTGTCAGTAACAAACTGATTTTTCCGGGGGCACTCATTCAATACGGAGGAAAAGAAACAGCGGTTAATTTTTTGAAATTTAATCCCG
>CAYWBV010000544.1:0-2374 GCA_964455785.1 uncultured Maribellus sp. | reverse complement strand
AGGGCGTGTAACTTACGGTACAACTGCATCCGGCTTACGCCCACTTTTACGGCAAACGATTCGATGTCCAAATCGCAGTCGGCCATGTTTTTTTCGACCACTTCGATGGCTTTTTGCAGGAAACGTTCGTCGGGCGAAGAGAGTATCACATTCTGAGGTTCGAGAATAACCGTCCCGGCATACTTTTCTTTCAGCGATTCGCGGATGGAAAGCATATTTTCGACCTTTGCCTGCAATACCGGTAAATCAAAAGGTTTGGTAATATAATCGTCGGCGCCCGAGGCGAGGCCCTTTAACTCGTGATCTTTGGAGTGCAGCGCTGTAAGCAGAAGTACGGGAATGTGCGAAGTTCGTTCGTCGTTTTTAATCCGCCGGCAAAACTCGTAACCATCCACATCGGGCATAATAATGTCGCTGATAATAATATCGGGGATGGTTTTCAGCGCCACCTGCCAGCCTTCTTCGCCATTTCTCGCCTCTACGGTTTTGAATGATGAATTGAAGTGGTCGGCGATAAAATGACGCACATCGGCATTGTCCTCCACAATCAGCATTATCCGCGACTGTAAAACATCGCCCGTTTCGTCGGGTTGATTGGGGAGAGCCGCAACTCCGTTTACTTTTGTTTCTGCCGGGGCTATTTCCGGGGTTTCGCTCACCGGGGTGTTATACGGAATCCGTATGGTAAACCGGGTTCCTTTTCCGGGAGTGCTGGTTACAAATATTTTCCCCTTGTGCAAACCAACCAGCTCTTTCACCAGCGCCAGGCCAATACCGGCGCCCGAATTTCCGCTCTTGTCGTCGGTTTGAAAAAATCGAAGGAATATCTTATTGAGGTTTTTATCCTGAATACCCCGTCCGGTATCTTTTACAATAATTTCGATAAACTGTTTTTCTTTTTCCCCTCCCTGAAAATCGTTGTCATCCGAATCGAAAATCAGCGAGAGGTTCACCGAAACCGTTCCTTCCGCATCGGTAAATTTGAATGCATTCGACAAAAGGTTATTGAGGATTTTTTCGATAATATCGGGGTCGAAATTCACCAAAAGCCGCTTTTTTAACGAGGTGAATTTTAATGTTATCTGTTTCTCTGCGGCAAAGTCGTTAAACGAATTGACCACATTCCGGATAAACTCTACCAGGTCGGCCTCGCTTAAATTCAGCTTCAGGTTCCCCGACTGAAGTTTTCTGAAATCGAGCAACTGGCTCAGCAGTTTGTTCAGGTTGAGCGCATTCCGGTGAATCAAATCCAGGTTCTTCTGCATCTCCTCTTTCCCGACAGTATTGTTTCTCATTTTTTCGAGCGGGCCCAGAATCAACGTCAGCGGCGTTCGTATCTCGTGCGAGATGTTGGTAAAAAACTTGAGTTTTAACATGTCGAGTTCGTGGAGTTTCCGGGCATTCACCCTCTCCCAGACCAGTTGGTTTTTTATCTTCTCTCGGTTGATAAACAGCCGCACCAGCACATAAATCAAAAATATGACCACGGAAAACAACAGGGTGATAAACCAGGTGGTTTTCCAGTAGGGCGGCAAAACGGTAATGTTCAACTGCAGTTCGTTTCCTTCTGTTCGCGAACCCGGTATTACCCTTTTTATTCGCAGGACATAGTCGCCGGGATCGAGGTTGGTGTATGTTGCCGACCTCGTTTTGCTGGGTTCGTTCCACTCCTTGTTAAACCCTTCCAGCATGTAGGTGTACCAATTATTGCTGCTGTTAACGTAGTTCAACGCCGCGAATTCCACCGAAAAAACATTTTGCCGGTAGTTCAGTGTCAGTTGGCGGGTTTCCGAAATACTTTTTTTAAGAACCGCTTTTTTATCATCCGAAACCGGCACCGAACGGTTAAAGATTTTCAAGTCGGTCAGCACAATCGGAATCTGCGTATCGTTGGAAACAATTTCAGACGGATCAAAAAGATTAAATCCCGAGATGGAGCCAAAAAGTAACTGGCCCGATGCCGTTTTGCAGGCTGCGCCGTAACAAAACTGGTTATTGCTTAATCCGTCCCTGCTGGTAAAATTCTGAAAAACCCCGTTTTCGGCGTTAAACTTTGAAAGGCCGTTGTTCGTGCTAATCCAAAGGTTTTTATCCTGGTCTTCGAGGATACAAAGCGCCTGGTTGTTGGCCAGCCCGTCGGTTTCGTTGTAGTATTTCTGAGGACCGCCGGTCGAATTGTAAAGGGCGATTCCTTTGTCGAACGTGGCAACCCAAATCCGGTTTTTTGAATCCTCGTACATCAGTCGCGAGTACTCTTCAAACCGCCGGACGGAATTTTCTTCGGGGCTGAACACGATAATTTCTTCGAGACTGCCTGCCCATAAATTTCCTTTCGAATCGAACTCAATCCACGAAATCTGTTCGTTTCCGCTCA
>CAYWBV010000543.1:0-2376 GCA_964455785.1 uncultured Maribellus sp. | reverse complement strand
AGATTGAAGATTTAAATAACGGGGAATGTGCAACCATTTCCCGTTTTTTAGGT
Source organism: uncultured Maribellus sp. (assembly GCA_964455785.1). Taxonomy (GTDB): domain Bacteria; phylum Bacteroidota; class Bacteroidia; order Bacteroidales; family Prolixibacteraceae; genus Draconibacterium. The sequence continues at coordinate 2,323 of CAYWBV010000543.1, read as the reverse complement.
TTTATTGGTTATTCTTTCATAGGCACTCTATTTTTTTGCTGAAACATTAATATTTTTACCTTCTATTTTATATTCTATTTTGCTGATTTCATTCAGAGCATCAAATACATCGTAAATTGATTTTTCCTGGAGTACCCCTGTATAATGAATATTTTCACCCGTTTCTTTTTCCTCAAAAGTTATCTGCACATCATACCATCTTTCCAATGTTTTACAGATTTCATTTAAGGTCATGTTATCCATATATAGTTTTTTCTCCATCCAACTTAAATTATGAGGTGCCTCTTCTTTGGAATAATATAAATTACCTGACCTTTTATTAAAGGAACCAATTTGCCCGGGAGCCAAAATCAATCGTTCTCTTTCCGAATCCTGCAGTTCTACTTTTCCTTCGGTCAGAGTTGTTTTTATTATCGCATCATCGGGGTAGGCTGAAAGGTTGAATTTAGTTCCCAGAACTTTAAGGGTCAGTCCATTTTGCAAACTAACAATGAATGGTTTTTTATTTTTCTCCACTTCAAAATACCCCTCGCCACTAAATTGTACATTTCTGGTCTTTTTGTGTCTGTCATACCGGTATGTTAATTCCGAACCGGCATTTAACTTCACTTTCGTTCCATCAGGTAATGTTACTTCTGAGCGACTTCCCAATTCAGTCGTCAATTTTAAAGGTTCTTCCGTATTTTGCGTAACCCAGAAAAAATAAAAAGAGAAACCAAAAAGAATCAATAAAGAAGCCGCTGCTGCCGATATCAGTGAAATTTTAAAACGATTGGAAAAAACAGATTGCCTTAAAATTTGAGCGTTTACTTTTTCCCAGGCTGCATCGGTATTATATTTTCTCCTTTTGGCAAGAACAGTTATTCCGTCCCAGATTTTGGTATAAATCTTTAAATCCTGCTTGTTTTCAGGGGCCGTCGCGAGCCAATCCTGAAGAACAGGATCGGTGATATTGGCATCATTCTTATTTTGCAGATGATCTATGATATGGTTCCCTATGTTTTGTCCCTCTTTCATTTATTTGCCGTATTATGTCTATCTTGTTAAAGCAAATGATTTCAGATCTTTTTTCGTTTATTTAAACGACACATCAGAATAAAAAAGGTCCTATCGAAAATTAATTTTTAGTACAAAAAAATTAATCTAACAAGCATTTTTGAGTTCCAGGCAGGATTTTAAATATTTAAGGGATTTCCAAATCTGATTTTTAATCGTTTTTACAGAGATATTTAATTTGTCGGCAATCTCTTTTTGTTTTAATTCTTCAAAACGACTAAGAAGAAATACTTCTTTTGAGCGTTCCGGCAATTGATTGATACATTCCTCCAGTTTTTGAAGATATTCTTCCTGGCTTGAACACTCTTCAATCTCCGGACAATCCATCATCTCCAGCTTATCCATTGCTTTTTTACGGTTTGCCTCAGAACGCAAATAGTTAAGGGCACTATTTTTGGCAGATTTAAACAAATAGTGTTCAATATTTGTATGAATGGCGATTTTCTTCCGGTCGGACCAAAACTTCACAAAAAGGTTCTGAACAATATCTTCAGAGTCGGAAGAATCTTCAATTATTGCGGTTACATAGGAACACAGGGATGCGTAATATTTAAAAAACAAACGATTAAAATCCTGATAATCATTTTGTTTAATTTTCGCAATGAATATTTTATTCGTTTCAGTCATAAGTTAATAACAGTACAATATTAATCAAAATTGATCATGTTTTTATTCGTACCTGTCAAACTTATTATTCCACTTTCCTGTATTAAGGAGCTAATATAACCTTTTTATATCTTCAGATATTTGTGATTCGACAGAACAGTTTACCGTAGTAAATAAACTTACGGAAAACCCCGGGCCAGGACTATGACGCGTAAATCGGGCAGCGCCAGGGCACAGTTATTCACTACCTTTTCTGCTGTAATGAGAGATAGTTCACGTTTTTCGGTTAATTCACAGAGTAACCTTTCAAAATCGTCAATGACTTGTTGTGGATTGGGAACATTCATTACAAAGGGTTTTTTAATTTTGTTTTCTGTATTTGTTCAATTTTTTGAGGAAGGGGTTGTCCAAAAAGTTCCCCCTTTCTCCTTCGTCTTAGCTTCGTTTCACCTTCGCTTATCCTATACATGACTTATGGTTCATTTTATCCGGACTTTATGTTCAACTTTTTTTGAAAAAAGAGGAGAAACGAATCCCTCATCCTTTGCCAGTGACCGGTTGTTCTCCTACTGACAAGTCGCCGGGTGTATCGGATTAACGGTTTTACCGCCGCGGTTACGGAATACAATCAGGTTGCCCAGCTTCCCGCTGAGGCCTGTGG
>CAYWBV010000542.1:0-2400 GCA_964455785.1 uncultured Maribellus sp. | reverse complement strand
TTTGAGTTTATGGAACAGGAAAATTTTGTAATCGATGGGAAAGGACGCAGGATAGCCGTTCAGATTCCTATAAAAGTATATGAAAAGCTGGTTGCCGATTCAGAAGAACTGGACGATATAAAAGAATACCGAAAGGCAAAGGCCAGCAAAGGAGATGCTATCCCTTTTGAGCAGGCCTTCAATGAAATTGAAGATAAGATAGGATGAGGTACACGGTTCTGATTGAACGTTACGCGCAAAAGCAAATTTTGAAACTGGATAAAAAAGCCATTCCGGTTATCAAAGCTGCTATTGCCGGACTTGCCGATAATCCGAGGCCTGTTGGTTATAAAAAGCTCAGGGGAGAAGATGCTTATCGTATCCGGGTTGGCGATTACCGGATTATCTACGAAATTGAAGACAATATCATTTTAGTTACGGTGGTGTCAGTTGGCCACAGGAAAAACATTTACAGGTAAAAGTTTATTTTTGATGCGCCTGCGATTGGCTGCTTTGCTCCGGATATTTATCGTTATCGCTGAAAGAAAAGCTAAAAATGGAAAGCTCATTCGGCTTTACCTTCCCTGATTTCTCTGCCTTTCGAACAACTCCTGCTGAAGAAAGACCCCGAATTGCTGCTCAAACCCGTCGAGCGGCGCTTTGGCGTTTTCAAAAACAACCTGGTGCTTTTCGTCGAGCAGGAAACAGGCCGGGAACGACTTCACGTTGTATTGCCGGGCAACCTCGCCCTTTTCGTCGATGAGTTTTAACCCGGGAATGTGGTTTTTATCGAGGAACATTTTCATCTCAATCAGGTCGGTTTTCCGCATCACCACGATAATTTCGAGGTGTTTGCCCCATTTTTCCTGAACCGTTGCGAGGTATTTCAGATGTTCGCGGCAAACCATCATTTCGTTGTCGGCAAAAACGAGGTATTTGAACTTGTCCGAAGTGTCGTTGCTGCATTTCCGGTTGCCGTCGGTATCTTTCAGGCAGATGACGGGCGCCGCAGTCCCCGGCTGGAGGAACGTAAGTTTTTCGATCACGGCCGCTGTTATGGCCCGGATGCCGGGATGGCTGTGGTTGGTCAGTTCGGCTGACCGGAGCGTCTTCAAAATCGATGGTTTAACAAATTCGCCCGAATAAAAGCCGTCGTGGAGCATTTTGAGCAGCGCCAGCGCGGCCACATCGCCATTCAGTTTGTATTTGCTTTTGATGTGATTGAACAATATCCCGGCGTTGGCCGCGGCAACCGCACTTTTCAGCTTGTCGCCCCCGGGTTCTTTGGCATCGAAAGAGAGCCGGCTGACAAACGTCTTATCAAAAAAATGTAAAAATGCCGGGTATGTCCAGGATTCGGTCGGAACTGCATTAAAAACACCGGCCACCTCTTCCGTTTTCAACCGAAAAACTTCGGCTTCCAGCGATTTTAGTTTCAATTTTTTATGAATTTCGAACACCGGCATCGCCGAAACGGGAAACGCCTCGGTTAACGCCGCCGTCACCGTATCGAAAACGGCTTTCGACTGCCGGAAGTATAGCTGGTTGAAATACTGGTTGGTCAATTGGTTGAATTTGGCGTCGAATGAGGCAACGTTTTTATTCAATCCTTCGTCGTTTTTCACACTGAACCAGAACGAAACCGGTTCAAAAAAAGGATTTTTCTCGTCGGCAAACTCTTTTTCGCGCAGCGGGGGGAACAACAGCTCCACCTTTTTGCCGGGTTCAATAAAAAACATACCGCGGTAGATGCCGAAATCGCAAAAAACAAACGTGGTTTTCGAAATCTGGACCGCTGAGCTGAATTTGCCATCACTACCGAACTGAACGGAAAAAACCGGCTCTTCGTTTTGGGTCACCGGGTCGGACCACCGGAAAAAATGAAGCGTCTTTCCCGCATATTCCGGGTTATTTCCTTCAATTACCGTGGCCGAAACAGCGTTCAGGGCAAAAATCAGCAGAAAAAGCGTAATCCGGATTTTGTTGTTCATCGGCCCGAATCTAATGGTTGTTCTCCATCTTAAATTCATTCATGTCCAATCCTTTGGGGAGGAACATCGTGGCGTCGCCGCCGTGGAAAATAATGTCGCGGATGATGGTTGCGTTGACCGGGGTGTGTTCGGGCAACGTGAGCAGGAAGACCGTTTCGATTTCGGGGTGCATTTTTTTGTTCATCTGGGCGATGGCGCGTTCGTATTCGAAGTCGGCCGAAGTCCGCAGCCCGCGGAGAATATATTTGGCGCCGGCTTCCTTGCAAAAATCGACGGTGAGGCCACCGTAAACCTGCACCTCTATTTTATTTTCATTCTGAAAAACCTGTTTGATCCATTTCAATCGTTTTTCGATGGAGAAGAACGACTTTTTGTTGGCGTTGTACCCAATCATAATCACAATTTTATCGAACATCGGGATGGCGCGCCT
>CAYWBV010000541.1:0-2402 GCA_964455785.1 uncultured Maribellus sp. | reverse complement strand
CATTTTTCGGCATAACTCAAATCGCCGGTCAGGGTTGCGCTTTGCGCTACCGCTTCAAGGCTCCGGGCCAAAAGCAACTGTTCGAAACTCACTTCCCCCGATTTTTCAATGGGCGCCCAGTCAATAAAAACCCAGTCGCCGGACAATCCTTCCACTAATCCGTTTGAGTTGGTCCGGTTCAGGCAAAATTCCGTTAACGTTTTCATCCGGGGATAAATTTGTTTCACAAAAGCAGTGTCGGCCGTGTAGAAAAAATGATCATAAACGCCAATCATCCAGTAGAATGAATAATCGAGGATGGTGTTGATGTGTGTTTCCACCGGGTCGTGCCCGCGCAAGGCATACAAAGTGCGTTTGTTCACCTCCTCATCGAAAAAGGAATAGAAATTCATCAGATAACTTTGATAAGCGTCGCCGCTCCAGACCCAGCGGTCGCGTTTGATCCCGTCGAGGTGAAATTCGCGGGTGTTCAGGTGCAGCGTATAAGTCGATATGTCGTAAATGCGGTTCAGTAAATCATCGGAACATTCAAAATCTCCCTTGTATTCCACCGGAAGATATTCATATAAAGCTGAGATTTCACCAAAACTTACGCCAGGGTCAGCCACGGCATAAATGTAACGAAATGCCCTTGTTTCGGTGGTATCAGCGACAGCAGATGAATGGTCAACGGGGAGGAAATCGTAGTTTTCGGCCTGGGTTTCAGCCAGCGCTTCCTGCCGGGTTTCACCATAAAACAACTTCAGCGTCCCTTTTCCTTTTACACCGGCCACCACCACTTTTCCAAACGTTTCTTTCCCAAAATCGATCAATACTGATTTTTCATTTTGCTGAATTATCTGCCCGGTAACCGGTTCGTACTCCAGGCTAAACGTGGACGGAGGCAACTTTGGATTGGAGAAGGTCCCGCTTGCTGCAAGATAGTTCACCTTGTTCTGATTGGTCACCTGCCAGTTTGGGCCGGTTTTTACTGTTTTGCCTTCCACCAGCAGGGAAGGAAAAGTCTGATAATTTTCCACCATAACCTGGAGGGAATGTTTTCCGGCAGGAAGGGAAAAGTTCTGCGGATCAAAATTATGCGCGATAGTCCCATCGATTTGCACCTGGAACCGGCCGTCGGCATAAATACTGACCATTTCAGGTGCCATAATTTCAAATTTGGTTTGAAATACAACCAGTCCGTAAGGTGAATCAACCCTCCAGAACGGCGGATAGGGTTGCCCGCGTTCCTGCCGCCGCCCGCCTACCACCGTGTGGAGCCAGACTTCAAAGTCACCGGGATACCAAATCCAGCGCGCTTTATCGCCGGCCAATACTTCGAGGGTAAACAGAACGGACAGGCACAGAATGAAAATTTTTTTCATCGGTTGTTATTTTTACCACATAGACACATAGACCACATAACAGATTTTTTTATTGTGCTCTATGTGCCTATGTGGTTTATCAATTTTTAAATTCTGTTTCAAAAACATATTTTCCTGAGCCAATTTTTGTTTTCAGAAAATGCCAGGAAAGGCCTTCCTGATTTACTTTGTCTCCGGTCATACCACTTTTCCCGTTTTCAGAAAATTGATTGCCGGTAGAGGGAATAAATACTTCGGCAGATGTGTTGGCCGGAACTTCCACGGATAGCCGCAATGTATTGTTCTGAATTTCCCATTGCGAAATGATTGTTCCGTAAGGCGATTCGTGACTGGCTTTTACATCGTTCATTTGTTGTCCGGGACAGGGTTTGACAACAATATGTTTGTATCCGGGAATAACGGCGTCGGTATTGATTCCTGCCACTACTTTGTACAACCAGTCGCCAACGGCGCCATAGGCATAATGGTTAAATGAGTTCATTCCGGGATTCTGAAAAGTTCCGTCGGCTTTAATTCCATCCCAGCGTTCCCAAATTGTGGTAGCGCCTTTGGTAACCGGATACAACCACGAAGGATACTCTTTCCGGTACAATAAAGTATATGCTTCGTCGAGATAACCATATTTGGAAAGGACATGACAAATGTCGGCTGTTCCAAGGAAACCGGTCGTAATATGCCCAAACTGGCGGACATCTTCAGCCAACCGGGATGCAGCCGTTTTTTCAAGTTCTGCCGGCAGCAACCCAAATGTCAGCGCTACAACATAAGCGGTCTGTGTATTGGATGCCAGCCTTCCGTTGGGCGTAACATACTCCTTGTTAAAAGCTTCTTTTATTTTTTTCAGAAGGGACTGATAATCCTCTGCATCTTTGGTTTTTCCCAGAATCACGGCTATCTGTCGCAAAAGATTGGTCGAGTGATAATAATAGGCAGCCGACAAAAGATCTTTATCGGTGGTGGCGCCGGGGTAATCGGAACGGGTGGTTGCAAATGCCAGCCAGTCGCCAAATTGCCTGTCTTTTGGCCGGTACACATTAC
>CAYWBV010000540.1:0-2403 GCA_964455785.1 uncultured Maribellus sp. | reverse complement strand
GCTTTTATCAGCCACGGTCTGATCAAACTCTTTTGTGGCGCTTTTTATTTTTGTCTTTTTCTCTTTCATAATAATACTCGTTCGTGTGTAATATATCCATTCAGTTTACTGCCAGTAAATCCAGCCCGATAAGTACCCGTTCGGTATCAGAGAGATCGCCGATAATTTTACGAACCGGTACCGGCAATTTGCGAATTAACGTTGGCAGGGCAACAATCTGGAATTCGGCGGCTAATTGAGGATCTTGCATCAAATCGATTACTTCGATAGTGTATTTGCCATTTAACTGTTCCTCACAAATTTTTTTCAGATTGGTAAATGCAGTAATGGCTTTTGGCGTTTGCCCGGCAACATACAACCGGAGTACCCACATATCATTGGTTGTTTTCTGTGGTTTTTTTTCCTTCAGCTTTAACTCTGAATTTTCTTTTTTAGCCTTCATTGATTTGGATTATTTTAGTTTTTTTGTTGGTTTTGTTACTTTCATTGGCATCTTTTCTGCTTTCTGCCATTTCTATTTTATCCTGTTCCAATCGTTTTATCGAATCCTGTTCTGTTTCTATCATTTTTTTTGCGTCCGATTCTTCCGAATCAAAATTGGCAACCAACGAAATAATCCGGGCTTCCAGCGCTTTACGTTTTCGTTCTATTTCACTTTTTTTCCGTTCAATGTTTTGTTTGCGGGTTACCACTTCTGCATTTTCAATCGCTTTTTGGGCAATACGCGCCGAGCCGGTTAAAACGCCGCTTGCGCCCACATAAACATCCCGTAATTCAACACCGTGGTTGGTTAACATGAATTCGCGAATCTGGTTTGAATGCGCCATACCACGCGATTTGATAATATACATTCCCCGGTTTCGTTCGCCACCTAATTCGATATCGCGCAGAGAAATCCAGGTATCAATCAGCGACGATATTCCATTTTCGTTATTTGCCGTTACTTCTCCTGTTGAAGTTAAACTGGTAAACATGGCCGTTATCAGGTTCGATTTCAGGTAATCGACAATACGCATCAACATGGTTTTTACCTCGAAATCCTTATCGCCGATAACAAACGTGTTGATGGGGTCGAGAATTACGATTTGTGGTTTAAAATCGTTGACTGCCTTGTGAGTTGCAGCGAGGTGCATTTCCAAACCATAAAAAGTAGGGCGGGTGGCCTGAAATTGTAAAAGCCCTTTTTGTACCCAGGTTTCCAGGTTTATGCCAATGGAAAGCATATTCCGCATGAGCTGATTTGGTGATTCTTCGAAACAGAAGTAAAGAACCCGTTCACCGCGTTTACACGCCGCTTCCGCAAAATGCGCTGCAATGCTGGTTTTTCCAACTCCGGTAGTACCCGAAATAAGTACAGTACTGCCACGGAAAAAGCCTTTTCCTTCCAGCATTTTATCGAGCGCCGGGATGCCACTCGAAATTCTTTCGTTCGACACAATGTGTTGTAATCCGAGAGAAGTAACAGGTAATATTGAAAAACCATTTTCATCAATCAGAAACGGGTATTCGTTGGTGCCGTGAATGGAACCGCGGTATTTTACCACCCGCAACCGGCGTGTTGAATTTTGTTCATTTACGCGGTGGTCGAGCATAATTACACAATCCGAAACATACTCTTCCAATCCCTGGCGGGTTAATGTTTCGTCACCGCGTTCGCCGGTGATAATGGCGGTAACTCCTTTTTCCTTCAGCCAGTGAAATAAACGCCGCAGTTCGGCGCGCAGTATCAGTTGGTTGGGCAGCCCTGAAAACAACGATTCGATGGTATCCAGAACAACACGTTTTGCCCCAATCAAATCAATCGCATAATTCAGCCTGATAAATAATCCTTCGAGGTTGTATTCCCCGGTCTCTTCAATTTCGCTGCGTTCCACACGAACATGTTCCAGTATAATTTTTTTGTGTTTGGTAAGGTCGTTCAAATCAAAACCGAGCGAAGCCACATTTTTGGTTAATTCGTCATTGGTTTCTTCGAACGACATAAACACACCGGGTTCGTTAAACTGTGTTGCGCCGCGCACCAGAAACTCCATTCCGAAAAGTGTTTTTCCGCAACCTGCACCGCCGCAAACAAGTGTCGGCCTGCCGGCAGGTAATCCGCCGTCGGTAATTTCATCGAATCCCTGAATTCCGGTTGGCGACTTTAAAAGTTTACGGTCCGACAGCGTCTTTTCTGCTTTTTTCATTGATACGATGTGTTTGAACTTTGCCTGATAACCAGTTGTTTTTTATATGTTGCTGTATTCAAAATACCCGATTTTAATTGAAGTACATTGATCGGGTGAAATTAGATTTTAATTTTTCGGCGGGTGTTATATAATTTTCGGAAAAGTTTACATAATTCCCACATTTTGGCGAGGCAAAAGCGTTTGGGAACTGGATGGGTGCGGAGGGTTGCAACCT
>CAYWBV010000539.1:0-2405 GCA_964455785.1 uncultured Maribellus sp. | reverse complement strand
CGTTATTGTAAAACATTTAACCGTATGGGCGGCGAAATGCACTACCTCACGGCTGACAACCGTGATTTTTTACTGGCGCTTTATCAAAAACTGGAAAAGTAACAGGAATATCTTTTATTGTTGAATTCAAAAAAATTACAGAACCCAATGGAAATGAGACCACTTCGTTTTAAAAAGTCAAAATATTTTGGCGTCGTACTGTTTTTTTGTTTTGTTTTTTTATGGTCGGTAAATGCACAGGAGCCCGTGAAAAACCGCGATGGAAAATTTCTCAGAAGCGAAAAGTGGGAACGTTTTGTTTTTCCTGAAAAGGCCGATTTTTATGTGGCCACGAACGGAAACGATACGTGGTCGGGTACGCTTGCCGAGCCCAACAGTACAAAAACCGACGGTCCGTTTGCCACGCTGAAAAAAGCGCAGCAGGCGGTGAAACAATTAAAGGCCGAAGTATATTTTCCGAAAGAAGCGCCGGTTGAAAAACGATGGATCGGTTCGCCGCATCCGTTGGGAAAAGGGCGCGACATTCTCGTTTATGTGCGCGGCGGGTTTTACGCTTTGGAAGAGCCGTTAATTTTTGCGCCCGGAGACGGTGGCGAACGGATTGAAACGAATCTGCCGACCGGCGCATTTGAATATCATAAATTAAAAGACCACTATGTAACCTACGCGGCCTACCCGGGCGAAAAACCTGTCATCTCGGGAGGCGTACCGGTAACGGGTTGGAAAAAAAACGGCGCCATCTGGTCTGCCACGGCGAAAACAGCAGAAGTAAACATGCTCGTGGCCGACGGAAAATTGCAGGTTCTGGCCCGAACTCCCAACTCGGGATATTTTACGCCGCCTTATGTTTCGCCAACAACGCTTGAATTACCTTTTAAACAGGGCGAACTCCGGGCGTGGGACAATATGGACGATAACCGTGTGATTATGTTGCTCCGTTGGCACACAGGTTACAATTCGTTTCAGGAAATTGATGAAACGAAAGGGATTGCCCGCTTTAAAAAACCACAGGACGGCGTGGTGATTGTTCCTCCGCGTTATTATGTCGAGAATGTAAAAGCACTGTTAGACGCACCCGGCGAATGGTTTTTCGACAAAAAAAATCGCGAGGTGAGTTTTATTCCGCCCGCAGATATCCAAAATCCGAACGATATAACAATTTCTTCATCGCAATTAAAACAACTTATTTTGGTGAAGGGAGAATTGGGAAAGCCGGTACGGAACCTGCGGATTTACGGGCTGACATTCGAAGGCACGCAGCCCGGCGACAATGCGGTTTCGGTTGAATATGCACACGCCTGCGAACTGGTGGGGAACGAAATACGTTCATGCGGCGGCGCCGGCGTCTTTATAAAACGGGGGTGTTATCAGACCAGGATTCTCGACAACCGTTTCGAAAAAATAGAAAACCGCGCCATTGTGGTTGACGGCGAAGCAGAACCTGTGGGGAAAGATGATATCCTGCGCGAGACCACCATTTCGTATAACCAGATATATGATTGCGGAGGAGTGAATATTTACGCCGTTAACTCGCTTTATACCACCATTTCGCACAACTACATCACCAAAACACGCGGACGATACGGTATCGATGTGGGGCGCTGGCAAAATCTGGAGGAAGCCATCGACGGAAATTACCTCGTGGAATACAATCACCTGGATGATGTTCAGAAAGATGCCGACGATTCGGGGGCGATAAAGACCACGGGCTTGTCGTTTAATTCGGTTGTCCGCCGGAATTTAATCCATGACGTGCACCGCGGGTTTTTTAACGACAACGTCGCCTTCTGGTTCGACAACATGTCGCTGGGGTGGACCGCCGAAGAGAATATTTACTATAACCTGGAGCAGGGTGAAATGAAATTATGCGCCGCTTATCTCGAAGACAACATCTATCGGAATAACTTTAAGATTGACGCTCCGGAAAATAAACCCGAATTGATTATCGATGGCGAACCCGATTTCCGGTGCGACGACCTCCAGGTTATTCTTCAGCAAAAAACCGCGTCGGGTGCGGCCGAAACCGGAAGTGTAATTATCGTCAGCGCAACTGTTTTTAACAGTGGTTCTACCGGAATAGGCACAATCGATTTGTATCTCGACGGAAAAATAAAGGAAAAACAGTCGTTCCCCGTTGTCCGCAACAACAGCAGAACGGTTTCTTTCCCTCTCCGCATATACGATCCGGGCGAACACCGTGTGGCCATTGGCGACACCGAGTATACAACCTTCCGCGTGGAAGGAAACAAACCTTCTTTTATTTTTGAAGATTTGGCGCTTTCGCACAACCGTCTTCCCGAAGGCGGAACCGTAAAAGTTACAGCGATGGCGAAAAACCTGCTGGGTTCTCCGGTCGAAAAAGAAGCGCAACTGTTTGTCGATAATAAAGTTGTGGCGAAATTGCC
>CAYWBV010000538.1:0-2408 GCA_964455785.1 uncultured Maribellus sp. | reverse complement strand
ATTAACCCACAGACGACGGCGTAGCGGGTGTTTTTAATTCCCACCGAACCAAAATAAACCGCAAGGATGTAAAAAGTTGTATCGGTGGCACCCTGAACCGTGCTGGCAACACGGCCAACAAACGAATCAGCTCCGTAAGTTGTCATCGCGTCAACCATCATTCCGCGGGCGCCGCTTCCGCTTAACGGTTTCATAAAAGCGGTGGGCAGCGCAGGAGTAAAATCGGTGTTAATGCCGAACGCCGCGATAGCCTGGGTAAACCCGGAAACCATCCAGTCCATGGCGCCCGACTCACGGAAAACGCCAATAGCTACCAAAATAGCTACCAGGTACGGAATAATTTTTACCGCCGTTTTAAAACCATCTTTTGCACCTTCAATAAAAGCCTCGTAAACATTCACCTTGCGGAACAACGCCATCAAAATAAAGGTGACAATAACGGTAAACAGGATGACGTTACTGGCAATGTTCGAGATTTGGGTAATGGCTTCCTTGTCGAGTGTCGAAAAATACCAGATAATCCCGGCAATAACAGCAGTAAGCGCCCCGAGATAAGCCAGAATGATTTTATTCAGCAGGTTTATTCTCTGATAAAGGGCAACTGCTATCATCCCTGCCAGAGTCGAAAAAAAGGTAGCCAGCAAAATGGGGATAAATATGTCAGACGGATTTACGGCGCCAAGCTGCGCCCGGTAAACCATAATGCTGATGGGCAAAAGCGTGAGGCCGGAGGTGTTGAGTACCAAAAACATAATCTGCGCATTGGAAGCTGTGTTTTTATCCGGATTGGTCTCCTGCATTTCCTGCATGGCTTTCAGCCCCATGGGTGTTGCCGCATTGTCGAGGTTGAGCATATTGGCCGCAATGTTCATCATAATTGAACCGTGCGCCGGATGATTTCTCCCCAGTTCAGGAAAAAGTTTATTAAAAAACGGGCCGATAAGTTTTGAAAACACGTTGACAATGCCGCCCTTCTCTCCTATTTTCATAATTCCCATCCAAAGCGTGAGAACGCCGGTCAGCCCGAGTGAAATTTCGAACCCCGATTTGGCCATGTCGAACGTGGCATTCATCATTGCCGGGAAAACCTCGGCATCGCCCAGAAAAATAAGTTTGATCAGCCCGATGACAAAGGCAGTGAGAAAAAAGAATATCCAGATGTAGTTTAAAGCCATTGAAATTGGAGTAGTGAGTAGTGAGTAGTGAGAAAAAGAGATGGATGAAAAAACAGAAAACAATCAGACTGTTATCCATAACGCATCGCCGGTTCTCACCACTCCAGACTCCTCATTGATATCTGTTTTTCAAAGTTTACTTTCAAAATCTTTTGCCATCTTGTTGAGCTCCTCAACGGTGGGGTCGCCCGAAAAAACAGCGAGGCGGTAGCGGAAAGTAGCGGTTCCGCCATTCTCAATCGAAAAATTCATTTCTTCTTTTCCTTTCGAAAATACTTTCTGACCAAGGGTATTGGCGGCAAACAAACCGTACCCGCGAGCGTGCCAGTAGGTTGGGTAACCTGCATTTCCCGGATGATCGAAGATAACAATGGCCACTTTTTCACCATTCATCACGCCCGACAGTTTCATCCATTTTCCACGGGTTGCCCAAACTGCATCGCCGGTAACGCCTTCGCTGCTAAGATAATCTCCGGTAGCTGTTTTGTCGGTGGCGCCATCCACTTCGGTAACATTTCCGTGAGAATCGGTCAGTTTCAGTTTTCCCGTTGAAGGAAGTTCCAGCTCCCGTGTAACGCGGATTGCAAACATACCTTCCTTGTTATCGGTAATGTTAACTTTCCCGTTTACCGCTTTTAATATCGCCGTACGATCGATAATCCGTGTTTTGCCCTGAACCGAGAATGTAAATTCTGAAGTTTCCTGCAGCAACTGGTTTCCTTTGCTGTCTTTCCACGCGCAACTGGTTTGCAAGAAGGCTTTTCCTTTTCCACTTTCCGCTTTTTCTACTTTTTGATGATAGATGGTGCCATAACCTGCCGCTTTTTCAGCCGGAATTGCTTCCGAATTGTTCCAGAAATCGAGTCCGTTTACATCGCCGTAATTGAGCCAGATTCCTATATGGTGCGGGTGATCCACCTGTTCTCCAGCTTTTTTCTTCATCGGGAACTGCCTTGTAACTTCGTTGCCTTCAGCAGTAATAACCGGCCACAAAACCGGCTTTTTAATGTTATCAGGATAGATGTATGACGTGAACAATTTTCCATCGATAAGAACATCGACTTTTTTATCGGCTGCTTTTTCGACCAGTTGAATTTTGGGCTGGGCGTTTATCATTCCGGCGGTAAAGGTCAGTACCATTATTAGCGAAAAAATTCTTTTCATTTTTTAAAATTTTATTGGATTTAAGTGGCCACAATATAACAAAAAAAAGAGGGACACAAATGTCCCTCC
>CAYWBV010000537.1:0-2412 GCA_964455785.1 uncultured Maribellus sp. | reverse complement strand
CCAGAAAATACTTTGTGTTTTGTTACATTCGCCGTTCAGCCACGCCTGTTCCCACGAGCCGATGGAGGGCGCACGCCACAGGTATTCGAGATGCTGGCCGTACACGCGGTACGGCATATAGTTGCGGATGTACCGGTACTGGCGGTCGCGTACGGCGCGGCACATGTCGTACCGCTCGTCCATCCTTCCCCTGAACATAAAGGCGTACTGTGGGTCCTCTGTTTTTTGTTTTCCGAGAAAAGCGTTGCCCTGCAGGTATTCGGGAACCGGTACCCCGGCAATACTAAGCAACGTAGGCGCCAGGTCAACAAAGCTGATGAGGCGGTCGACCTTCGAGCCGGGTTTTTTTTCGGGGAAGAGGTACTTGTATTTTTCGGGAATACGAACGATAAACGGGACACGGGTGCCCGATTCGTAAACGTAACGTTTGCTGCGCGCGAGCACCCCGCCGTGATCGCCGTAATAAAAGACGATTGTGTTTTCGGCGAGGCCGGCCTCTTCGAGTTCTTTGAGCTTTTCGCCGACCCAGGTGTCGAGGTCTTCAATTTTATCGTAATACTGCGCCCAGTCGTGTTTCATTTCGGGGGTTGCCGGGTGGTAGGGCGGAAGCGGCACCTGTTCGGGGCTATGCCTCAGTTGGTCGTTGGGCACCGACTTGTGCAGCGAACTTTCGTGGGTAATGGTGGTGTTGAATACGGCAAAGAACGGTTGTCCGGGCGCCCGGTTTTTGTAGTGCGCCTGGTTGCTGCATTCGTTCCAGATGGTTTTCGGATCAATCGATTCGGTATTGTAATCGGTTTTAACGTTGTTGGTGCAGTAGTAACCGGCCTGTCGTAAAAACTCGGGGTAGGTTTTTACCGTTTCCGACTTGGGATAATAGCTGCGCATGTTTTCGTTTCCGCCCGAGCAGGCATAAATTCCGGTGATGATGGTGTTGCGCGCCGGTGCGCAAACGGGTGCGTTGGCATAGGCGTGGGTGTACAGAAACCCTTCGGAGGCCAGCTTGTCGAGATTCGGGGTGGTGGCAAAGGTGTCGCCGTAACAACCAAAGAAAGGGCTGTTGTCTTCGCTGGTGAGCCATAAAATATTGGGCAGCTCTTCGGGCGCTTTTTCAACACATCCGAAAAAAAGGACCGCAGTAGTGGTCAAGAGGGCAAGGCAAAGGTTTTTACGTTTCATTGCAGTTGGTTTATAATGCAGGATAAAAATAGAAAATGCAAGCGGAATTCCTTTTCGTACGCGCGATTTGTTTCGCCGCAATTCAAAAAAAACAGGAAGAAGGGTTATCAGCCGGGAGAAGAGGACTCAGGCCAGTATTTCAACACGGTTGCCATCGGGGTCGAGAACGACACTTTCGTAATAGCCGTCGCCGGTGGTACGCGGCTCGCTGACGACCTTAAACCCGTCGTTTTTTAACGTTTCGGTGATGTGATCAACTTCGGTTTTCGACGCTACCTTAACCGCAAAGTGGATAAGCCC
This sequence comes from uncultured Maribellus sp., assembly GCA_964455785.1. Classification (GTDB taxonomy): domain Bacteria; phylum Bacteroidota; class Bacteroidia; order Bacteroidales; family Prolixibacteraceae; genus Draconibacterium. Next base: position 933 of record CAYWBV010000537.1, on the reverse strand, counting down.
TGTAAATTGTTTCAGGCTGTCGTTTTTGGTATGCGGAATACCGGGCATCTCCATCAGTTCCAGCCGGCAGTCGCCACCAAATGTTAGGAAATAGGAACTGAACCCTTTGGAATGGTTGTAGTAAATTTCGCTGGACGATGCGTCGAAATAGTAGGAGTAAAAATTTTTTAACCCTTCGAGGTTGTTGGTCCAAATTGCAATATGTTCAATCTTCATGGCTATCTGTTTTCGTTCTCAAAATTACAAAACTATTGAGATGAAGTTTACAATCCGGTGTTAAAATTTAACTTTTTACAGGTTGACAAACATTGTTCTCCGGTTAATGGCAATCCATAAAAAATGTTAATTAATCTGTGCTGAAACCGACAAACTTCTGGAAAGCAGCTTGCTGTAGTCCTTTCCAAAAGTTCGGAAAACGGAAAGGATAGGGAAAAGCATTGTTTTTTTACTAATTTTGCCGCTCAAACAAAGAATAGCAGTTTTTGTTTTATTTTTTGGAATTGATTTAACGAAAAATATAGATTAACGAAAAATGACAGATCAGTCAAAACTTACGTTACCCTCTCTCATCAAAGAATCTGTAAAAAAATATACAAACAATACATCCGTAGTTTTTACAGGCGAAAAAAACTATACGTACAAACAAATGGGCGAGGATATCGAATTACTTGCCGATTTACTTACTGAACTTGGCGTCAGGAAAGGCGATAAAGTGGCCATTTTAAGTACAAACATGCCCAACTGGGGTGTTGCATTTTTTGCCATTTCAGTTACAGGTGCAGTTGCTGTACCTATTTTACCCGATTTTCACGAAAATGAAATTAAAACCATTCTCGAACATTCTGAGGCCAAAATTCTTTTTGTTTCTGAGAACTTGTACAAAAACATCAGCAAAGAAACAGCCAGCGTTGTTGAAAAAATGATTTTGGTTGA
>CAYWBV010000536.1:0-2418 GCA_964455785.1 uncultured Maribellus sp. | reverse complement strand
GGTACATGTTGATCCGGATGCTACCCAGAATTTAATCCCTATCGATACTGTTACAGAGCATTTAACCAGGGTAGTGGAAGAGAAAGAGATTCCTGAGATAATGAATTTTGTATCAAAAAATCCGGTTCGGAACAGCTTTATTATCGAAACGCTGAACCGTTTGGTGTCCATGCACATTATTCCGGTGAAAAGTCTGGAACGAAAAAATATGACCCCCATAGAAAGATTGATTTCAGTGGGCATGTCGTTTACCGAAAGTTATGCCTTCACAAATATTTCATTTGATACCCGGCGAAGGGATAAATTTTTGAAATATCCGGAAATCGGCCCCGATAATAATTCTGTGGCTAAAATGCTGGAGTATTTTATGAAAAACCTTTCCGAAAAACAAAAAAAAAGGAAATCGGTTGCAGCCTGATAACGAACAGGAAAAATTGTTCGGAATTTTTGAAAAATATAAATAAAACATACAGAAAATGAAGCAGATAATAGTAAAAGGTGAAAATATAATCAATGTCCCCAATTTTATAAGTTTATACCGGCTTTTGGTATTTCCGGTTATATTATACATGGCGCTCACCGGGCGCGAACAATGGTATGTTATTCTGTTGAGCATTAGTTTGGTAAGCGATGTGCTGGACGGGAATATTGCACGCATTTTTAAATTACAAACTAATTTTGGGGCAGCGCTCGATAACCTGGCGGATATTTGTACATATGCCATGGCTTTACTGGGCTTGTTCATTTTTAAGTGGAACGAAATTCAACCTCATGCCTGGATTTTGTACATTTTTCTGGGAGTATTCGTTTTAAGTTACATTATTGCTTTTGCCCGGTTTGGGAAAATTCCCGGATTGCACCTGTACTCAGCAGTTTCTGCCGGATATGTACAAAGTATATTCTTTTTTGTTTTGTTCGTTTTTGGCTTTTATACCTGGATGTATTACCTGGCAGTAGGCTGGGGGGTAATTGCCTACACCGAAAAGATTTTTGTCCTTTTAAAACTAGATGATATCCGGATTGGAGTAAAAGGACTGTATTGGGTAATTCAGCGTGAAAAAAGACAGTCTGTAAATTAACCGAAATGTTGAGAAAGATATTTACGACTTCAACACTCTTGCTTGTGGTAAGTTGCTTGGTCACCGCTGAAGAGATTACCGGAATTGTGCAGGATGCGGATACGAAAGAAGCCATCCCTTTTGCCAATATCTGGATAAAAGGCACCATGCAGGGAACCCAGTCAAATATTGACGGTCATTTTGTTCTGAAAAAAACACAGGGGGATACACTGGCAATTTCATCAGTCGGGTATCTTCAAAAGGAAATAATACTGAACGGTAAAAACCAGCAACTCGTAGTCGGACTTAAAAAAGAAGTTCAAAAAATTGATGAGGTTACCGTCAAATCAAATATTCCCTTTGCCAAGGTAGTTTTTAATCTCATTCAAAAACACAAAAAAGAAAACCACGACAGGCTGCATCAGGTTAGGGAATACAAGCAACTGGAAAATACTACCGTTTATATTGCGGTTGACACAACGGCAAAAATCAATCGCTTTTTTGATAATATGGAGGATGTAACCATGGAGATGGAAGGGCAGAGTTTACGTTTTTCCCCTATTTATCTGCTTGAAGAGGCGGAGCATGTTTTGCCTGATTCCATGAACGTGGTTTACAAGAAAAAGGATGGAATTTTCCCACGTTTGAACCCTGCCATCGAAAGCCTGATTTTAAACAACGTTGTGGTAGATATGGATTTCTACAAAGAACAAATCCGGATACTGGACCGTGGCTTTATTTCACCGATTGCCGGTTCGGCCTGGATGCACTACAACATCTATTTTAACGACAGTATTTATGAAGGCGACCACACATACTATCACATGACTTATTCACCAAAGAACCCGCTAAATCCCTTGTTCTCGGGAAGTTTTTTGGTGGACAGCAAAACATTTGCACTAAAAAGTATCGAGGCTTTTATTTCGGGAAAAGCTAACCTGAATTTTGTTAACGGGTTCAGAGGCACAGTAAATTATAAAACATTACCCGACGGACAATACTTTTATGATGCGCAGAACATCGGGATCAATCTTTCGATCCGGCTGAACAAAGATTCTACTTCTTACAGTTCGCGGCGAATGGATCAGATCGCAAGTGGAAACTGGCTTATCAACAAAATTACCCAATATTCGAATGCCGACCGCTTAAGCTCCATAAAACCAAGCGACTGGAAATATCAGCCCGAATTTTCGGCCGATCATCTGGGGGAAGAAACCTATTTTACCGTGAACAAGCTCAAAGAGCAGAAAGTAGTAAAAGGTATCGATAAAGTGGGAGACATGGCCCTTACCAGCTTTTATAACGCCGGGAAACTAGACGTGGGACCAGTGTTTGATATTTACAGCACCAACCGGATTGA
>CAYWBV010000535.1:0-2432 GCA_964455785.1 uncultured Maribellus sp. | reverse complement strand
CAACTATCAGGAATATTCACTCGAAGATCTCATTGAAGACCGGTCGTTTGTGGCGTGGACACTTAAAAAGGAAAACGACGGTGAGTGGAAAAGTTTCATTGAAGATCATCCGGAATTCCGTTCAACGGCCATAAAAGCCCGCGAAATTATACTGTTGCTGCGCGACACCTACGAAGTGCTGGATGAAGAATCGGTGCTGGAAATGTGGCAGAATATCGATCGTTTCGACCATCTGCACAAACAAAAGGTCAGAAGTCTGACCGTGCGGAAAATCATAAGCCGTGCGGCATCCGTACTGTTGGTTATTTCACTGGGAACGTTGGGTTATTTTTATCTGAACAACCCCAAAGACGCTGGTTACCGGTTTGCTTCAGTTGAAAATCAGGGTGAAAATAACGAAGCCCGGTTGGTGCTGGGTGGCGGTGAAACGATAACTCTGGAAAAAGACAACTCTTCGATTATGCTGAACAGCGAAAACCAGGTGGTTATTAATAACGACAGTGTCATCCAGCTATCGGCCGGAGATAACATTCAGGATAACGCCGTTTTGATGAACGAAGTGATTATCCCTTACGGGAAAAGGTCGGAACTGTTACTGGCCGATGGTACCAAAGTGTGGCTCAATGCGGGTAGCCGGCTGGCTTTCCCTTCAAAATTTACAGAAAAAAACAGAGAGGTTTATCTCGAAGGAGAAGCCTGTTTTAAGGTGGTAAAAAACGAAACTCAGCCCTTTATTGTAAAAACGGGACAAATCAATGTCACGGTTTTGGGTACCTGGTTCGATGTGTCGGCATATCCGGCCGACAAAACTATCGAAACGGTTTTGATTGAAGGAAGTGTGGCAGTAAGTAAAACAAAAATGACTGGTTTTGGAAAAAACGAGAAAATTTTAAAACCGTTACAAAAAGCCAGTTTCGACAGGGAAAGCAGGGATGTGACCGTTTCCGACGAACCATACGCAGGTGAAGTTGTTGCGTGGACCGAGGGTTGGCTCCAGTTTTCGCGTGAAAGCCTGAACTCTGTTTTTACAAGAATAGAAAGGTACTATAACGTAAAGATTGTTTTGCCCCAAAATTTTCCGTCATCGGAACTGATTACCGGGAAACTCGATTTAAAAGAGTCGCTGGAAGAGGTAATGCGCGCTTTATCCGATGTGGCTGAAATTGAGTATCGTATTAGTGGGGATAAAATTTTTATTGATAAAAAGCTCAAGGAATTACAAAAAAGATGATATAAAAAAGGAAAACCGGATGGCCTGCCCGCCCGCCGGTTTTCAGATAAATTAAAATAGTGTTTAATCTAATCGTTACAAAATTATGAAAAAAAAGCGAACGACGTCCGGTTCCTTTAAAGGGGACACGGTCAAAATTCTTTTGAAAATGAAACTACTGACCTTTTTGTTACTTTCTGTGTGTGCAGTTTCGGCGGCCGATAGCTATTCACAAGCTACCAAATTCAGTTTCCGGTTAAATGATGCAACCGTTAGGGAAGTTTTTCAACAGATTGAGGAAAACAGCGAGTTTATTCTGCTTTACAATGAGAAATCAGTGAATGTAAACCGGAGGGTAAACATTAGTGTAAAAAATCAAACCATCGAATCGGTGCTCGATCAGGTTTTTAAAAGTACGCAGAATGTCTATAAGATTTATGATCGACAAATTGTGATTCTGGAAAATGAAGATGCCGAAATTCCAGATATTCTGAAAGGAAAGTTATCGACCGACGATCAGCAACAGCAAAAACAGATAACCGGCAAGGTAACGGATACGCAAGGGTTGCCCTTGCCTGGGGTTTCAGTGGTTGTAAAAGGGACTACCGTAGGTACTGTCACCAATCCAGAGGGTAATTTTATACTTTCTGTCCCTAATAGTGCTGAAACCTTACAGTTTTCATTCGTGGGAATGAAAACACAGGAAATATCCGTAAACGGCAAATCTGATTTCACTGTAATGATGGAAGACGATGTGGTAGGAATTGAAGAGGTGATTGCGATTGGTTACGGCACCATGAAAAAAAGTGATTTGACGGGATCCGTACACAGAGTCAATGCTGAAGAATTCAAAACACAGTCAATGACACAGGTTACTGAAATGCTCACAGGTACCATTGCCGGGTTTAATGCAAATCAGGCCACATCGGCTCAGGGTGGTTCGTCCATGGAAATAAGGGGACCAACATCGTTAACTGCCGAAACAACTCCGTTGATTGTGCTCGATGGGGTGATTTTTAGTGGTAGTTTAAGGGATATCAACCCGTATGATATTGAATCAGTCGATATTTTGAAAGATGCAAGTTCAGCCGCAGTTTTTGGTTCTAAAGCTGCTTCCGGGGTCGTGCTTATAACAACAAGCAGAGGAAAGACAGGTAAACCTACCATCAATTTTTCTTCAAAAATGGGTCTTGCTGAAAGTTATAATGAAAGACGAGGACTT
>CAYWBV010000534.1:0-2437 GCA_964455785.1 uncultured Maribellus sp. | reverse complement strand
AGTCCGTGGGCTGGGGTAGACACACTCTTTGTCAAGTTTTGGTTTTTGCGGCTGGCTTTGCGCGACTTGGTTCCGAATGCTTTCGGGATGTGTGGCTGCGAAGCGTTGGACTATTCACTTCCAATCTCCTTGTTTTTGTTTTTATCTAATTGTTTTGCATTCTGGCTGGTTACAACTCTCTTTCCCGTCTTTTCTTCAATCTCCCGTCTTGTATTACCGGCAATTGTTCCACCCTGACGTGCAATTCGTTTGTTATCATTAAATGTTTTTGGTTTTTTTTCCTTCGAAATCTCGGTTGTTGTTGCTTCTGCAAGCATGTTTAAAACCAGTTCAAGATTTGTCATGTGGTCGCGCAAATTTTCTTTTTTCAAATCTTTCAGGTTCTTGTATTGTTTGGTTGTGTAACTGCTCCATGCTTTTGTAATTTCATCTGTCAAAATTGCGTATTCCTGCCCTTTTTTAACGCCCCGGTTTTCCCATTCATCGGTTAGTTCCTTGCGTACTTCAATGCTTTTTAAGCGTTGGTTTATCCACTCTTTACTATATCCTTTTCGAAGGTAGGTTTCCATCAAACGGTCAATTCCCAACTCCGGGTCTTCAATTTCGTCAATACGTTCGCGCCCAACTTGTGCCAGCCACATTTTGAAAGGCTCGGCTTTGGGCGAAGGGATGCTTTGGATTAACCGGAAAAGCTGCTCGGTATCGGCAACATCTGTTTTGCGCATTTTTCCGTCAGCAGCAACCATTTTCAAAGCGTTACAATTTGTAACGGTTTCATTTCCCTCATCTAACAGCCTCTTTTTCAAAACCCTCCAGTAGGTTTGAGGATTTTCACTTTCGGTAAGCACAGCTATTACATCAACAATTGAAAAATACCACTTTTCTTGCTCGTCGTCCCAATGGGTGCGGATTTGCTTCTCGTTGAATAGTTTGATGGCAGTTTCTTTTGTCATATCAAAATTCGTTTAAATTTCAGTCGTCCGATGTTTTCGGACATCTGCAAGGTGTGAACATTTTTCACGGTTTCTTTGGTCATGGCGGCTATTTTAATGAATCATTTTCCCAATTTGCAGGGTTGTTAATTATATATTCCGAAATTTTCAAATACGATTGTTCATTGCGAATTATATGTTCGTGATAATTACGTTGCCATAATTTTTTATTAAATGGTTGCCAATTATTATTTTTTACACCATGGATATATTTCACCGTGGTAATTGATTCGAATGTACCCACCATATCACCAACGGTTTTATTTGTGGTGAATACCGTAGGGGCAATCCCTTGTGGTTGCCTATATTCGTCGTTTGGAACGACCGTATTGTTTGGGGCGACCACAAGGGGCGCCCCTACGATTTCCAAAATGGCATGGAAATGGTTCGGCATTATAATATATTCATGTAATGCAATGTTTTTGAAACGTCCCGGCAATTTTAACCATTCGTTTTCAACCATTTGCCCTGCATCGTTCAATATCATTTCCCCTTTTTCAATTTTCCCGTACCTGCAAATCCTATCCTGACAACAAATGGTTATAAAATACAACCCTGCGCTGGCATAATCATACCCTTTCAAACGTATGCTGCGACGATGGTGTTTTTTAGGACTGCAGGCCATTTTATTATTATTTTCTTTTGGGTAGCCACAAGGACTACCCTTACCGTACGCTATTTTCTATTATTTCAATTTCTTCCTCAGTCAAATCATAAAGTTGGTAAATCAATTTGTCGATTTGGTTTTCCAGGTCAGAACAATTTTCTGAGCTATTTAACCTTAATTCAACTAATGTCTTTACGGAGTTATTCAATTCGAAAGTTGGTTTTGGAATAGGTAAAGATTGCAAATCCGTCATTAAAATTTGAGGGAATGCCTGCGGATTTGTAACTAATTTATTTTTGATATAATAGTCAACAATTTTTGAATGTAGCACTCCTAAAATAAATAGATTATGAATGTCAGTTTTTATTGACCAACAAGAATACAAAGTTGATTCAGTTAATGCAGGTTCCGTTAAATAAGCACAACATAAAAAGTCTCCTGTTCTTCTAATTAAGATACGAGGAACAACATCGTGTTTTACTTTTAACTTAGTCCCGCCAATAATTGATAATTTGGAATAGTCGGTATAGAAATTTTTGTTAATATTCCATTTTGAAATGCAATTACCTAGTAAAAATTTATCAGGCAGATTATCTGTGTTTGATTCAAAAATGCAATTCTTTCTATCCCCAACTACCATACCTTTGAAAAGTTGACAGATTTCTGAAAGTTTGGAATTTTTAGGATTTTCAATTTTTGTAATAATTGGGTCTACAACCTTTTCAAAATCTATCAAATCTTGATTTTTATTGAATAATTGTTGTTGGGTTTTTATTTCAGATTGATTTTTCGCAAAAATAAAGATAACATTCCCTGTATTTGCTTCATCAAATACCAT
>CAYWBV010000533.1:0-2448 GCA_964455785.1 uncultured Maribellus sp. | reverse complement strand
ATGCCGACGGAATGTTGTATTGTTACAGCGAACGCGGCGAACTGGCGCTGGTGGAGGCTAAACCCGACGGTTTTAAGATTGTCGGCCAGACAAAAGTGGAGTTGGGCTCGGCACAACACTGGTCGCACCCGGTTATCGATGAAGGAAGATTGTACCTGCGGCACGGCAATGTTCTGATGGCTTATAAAATCAAATGAAGATTTATTCTAAATAACATAAAAAAAGGTGTTTGAACTGCTAAACATCTTTTTTTATTTGGTGTTCGTCGCAACCATTTTTTAGTTCATAAAGCTTGGATTAAGTTTGCTGTAAATCAGAAATCAAAATGGAAGAAAACCGCCTTCCCATATTTTTTAGGTTCCGCCCCTGGTGGCATCTGTTATTTTGGATTGTGGTATTTCTCATGTATTGGATTACCTATGGCGGATATCTGGAACGTTACCATGAAGAACTTATTTTTAGCCTGACTTTATTGCCGGCAAGAATAATCGGTACATATTTGCTCATCTATTTGATTCTTCCGTTTGCCACCGAAAAAAAGAAGTTCGGAGTTTTCGGTGTCCTGGTAATTATCCACGCCGTTCTTTACGGTTTTTTGATTTGGGTTTCCTATTATGTGACCAATTTATACACCGGATATTACGACTTCTCGCATTACTCCGTTTTTTATTTTCCCAAGATATTCAACAAACTAATTTCAAATTACGGAATTCCGGTTTTAGCTGCGGCAATCATCATTTTTAAGAAGTGGTACATAGATGAACAGTCGAATAAAAAACTTGCCGAAGAAAAGCTGGCTGCCGAGTTAAGTTTCCTGAGAGCACAGATACACCCTCATTTCCTTTTTAATACATTAAACAACCTGTATGCGCTTACATTGATTAAGTCAGAAAAAACTCCCGATATTGTATTGAAACTTTCCGGTTTGCTCGATTATATGATTTATAAAAGTAACGACGATTTTGTTCCGCTGAAAAAAGAGCTGGAAATCGTGGAAAGTTATATCGAACTTGAAAGAATGAGATACAACGAACGGCTGAATTTACAATATGAAGTCAGGGGTACGGTTGACAACCACCAGGTTGCGCCGCTTATCCTGCTGCCTTTTGTTGAAAATAGTTTCAAACACGGCGCAAGTAACGACCGGACAAAACCGAGGATAAAAATTCTGTTCAAAATAAAACCGGATTATTTGCGACTGAATGTGCTGAATTCAATTCCGGGTGAAAAGAAAGAGGATGAATCGGTTATCGAAGGAATCGGATTAAAAAATGTTAGGCGGAGGCTGGAACTGATTTACCCGGGACAACACGATTTGATGATTATCCCGGGGGAAAAACAGTTTGAAGTGGATTTAAAAATATTTTGGAAGAAATAGTTTGAAATGGATTTAAAAGCAAAATGTTTAATTGTGGATGATGAACCCCTGGCTATTGAAGTGCTGAAATCGCACATCAGTAAAATCGGTTCCGTCGAAATTGCAGGAACAGCCTGCGATGCTTTTGAGGCCTTTGCTTTTTTGACAAGGAACAAAGTCGATTTAATGTTTCTCGATATCCACATGCCCGAAATGAAAGGTACAGAACTGATAAAGTCGCTAAGTAATCCTCCGGCGGTAATTTTAACCACAGCCCACAGGCAATATGCCCTGGAAGGTTACGACCTGAATGTAGTTGATTACCTGTTAAAACCGATTTCTTTTGAACGGTTTATGCAGGCAATCGAAAAGTTCTATACACTGTTTGCTGTCAACGACGAAGTTTCCGTCCACAAGAAAGGTACAAGCGATGAATTTTTATACCTGAGGGAGAAAAATATAATTCACAAAATTCCTGTTGCCGAAATTATGTATGTTGAAAGTATGGGAGACAATCTGAAAATTGTCACCGAAAATAGTGAAATCAATATTCGTTGTACAATCTCTTCGGTAGAAAACGTGTTGACCGGAAATGAATTTCTGCGTATTCACCGTTCGTTTATCGTCGCATTAAAACGGATAACAAGTTTTAGCCCGGTAAACATTTACATCGGGAAAAAAGAATTTCCCATTGGTTCCAGTTATAAGAATACTGTTTTTGAGGAGCTCGGGTATAACGGATTTATAAATAAAACAAAATAAACAACTGATAATGAGGACAACAATTGTTTTTTTTATTCTGCTGCTGATAACAAATTTAAACGTCAACGCGCAACTGGTTCAATGGCGTGGGCCCAATCGCGACGGTATTTTTCCTGAAACCGGGTTATTAAAGGTCTGGCCTGAGACCGGTCCTGAATCAATTCTTACGGTCGAAAAAATCGGGAAAGGATGGTCGTCACCTGTTTTGGCTGACGGTATAATTTATACCACCGGAATGATCGATACGCTCGATTATCTGAGCGCCATCAGTTTGGACGGAACCATAAAATGGCAGGTTCCTTACGGACGCTCGTGGAACCAGTCGTTTC
>CAYWBV010000532.1:0-2453 GCA_964455785.1 uncultured Maribellus sp. | reverse complement strand
ATAGTCTATTTAAAATGACTGGAAGTTTCTTTAATCCGGGTCCTTATGCCGGATACCTTGCTTCTGTTTTCCCTGTGGCAATGGTTTTTTGGCTGTTCGGTATAAAATTAGTTAATCCCCGGAAGAAACCTAAAAGCACTCCGGGAAAGACAACAAAAATGCTGCAAACCGGCCTGGATGCTACAATTCCCTATGTCAATAAAAGAAAAATTAAAATCCAAAAAACAGAGATAAATGAGCTGTGCACAAACATACTGAATAAAACCGGGGACTATTTGCCGATAGTAGCGCTGATAAGCATTGTACTGGTACTTCCGGCATCGCAATCCAGGGCAGCCTGGCTGGCGGTGACGGGTGTTGCGGTTTATCTGCTTTCAGTAAAATACCACTGGATACAAAAATTTGAACGATTGAATTTACCGACCGTAAAAAAAGCGCTGATGTTTTTTCTGGTTATCGCCGTGACGAGTGCAGGTGCCATTGGGCTGTATCAGGTAAAAAAGAACTCGGCCGACGGGCGAATGCTCATTTGGAAAATAACATCCAAAATAATTGCCGATCATCCTGTAACCGGAGCAGGATTCAATGGCTTTAAGGCAAACTACATGGATTACCAGGCCCGTTATTTTGAAAACAGTACGGATTTAGGTGATGCCAAAGTAGCCGGAGATACGAACTATGCATTTAACGAACTGCTGCAACAAACGGCAGAACATGGCCTGACCGGAACTTTGTTACTTGCACTGGTTTTCATAACGGCCCTTTCTGTTTCAAAAAGTGGCAGGGAAAGTGATGGCATGACATGGAGTCATACTATCATCCATTCAAATGTTGTCCCTTCAAAGGCTATCCTTTTGTCTTTTATCATTTTTTCCATGTTTTCCTACCCGGCACAGATATTACCCGTAAAAACCGGCATGGCGCTGGCTTTTGCCTTTTTGTCAGGAAATTCACGGAAAATATGTTTGGGTACGCCAGCGAGCAGAATTACTATTTTTACGGCGAAAACAGTGGTTGCGATCGCCACACTGGCAACTGTTTACTTTGGAACAAGATTTCTGAAAGAGCAAACCGCAGCTTTAAAAGATTGGAAATATGCATTTGCGCTGTATGACATGGGTGCTTACGAATATAGTATTTCCGAATATGAAAAAGCACTTCCAGCTTTGCGGTGCAATGGCGATTTTCTCACCAATTACGGCAAAGCGCTCACCTTGGCAACAAAACATAAAGAAGCAATCGGAATATTACTGGATGCAGCAAAACAGTATCCCAACACCGTAGTTTACTCGGCCCTGGGCGATAGTTACAAAGCAACAGGCGAAAACAAAAAGGCCGAAGCGGCCTACCTCCATGCATGGCACATGAATCCCAGCCGGTTTTACCCCAAATACCTGCTGGCAAAACTATACGATGTAACCGGGCAAAGGGTGAAGGCTGTAAAGGTAGCCAAAGAGTTGCTGGAAAAGGAGATAAAGGTGGAATCGACTGCAATTGAAGAGATACAAGCAGAAATGCTTAAAATACTAAAATAATAATTCCGGGACAAAAACCGTGAGAAGGCGAAAAAAAAGTACAAGTAGAGACTTGGTATGTGACTGAGGGGGCGGAGCTGTGAGAAGGGTGTACATTTTGAATCAAAAATGAACTAAAGAATAGAGCTATTTATTATGAGTTATTTCGACTATTTGAAAAAATTATTCTACCTGACAGAACTTTTGGAAAAGGAAAGCGCAGGAACAGCCTGTAGTTTGGCTGAAAAACTGAATGTTTCAGAACGGACCGTCTTTCGTTATCTCGATGATTTGCGAATGAATGGGGCTGTTATTGACTATTCCCGAAGCAAAAGGACTTACATGCTGAAAAATAATTTCGATTTGATGAATATTTTTGGGCAGACTGCTATGAAATGTCAGACTAACCGTTTTGCCTTTAAACGTGAAAACGAATAAATTACTATGGACAAATAATTTAGGTTTGAAAATGAAAAGGGAAAACCACATAAAACATCATTCACCCGGTAGCGAACATCAGTTTTGGTAGCTCCCCTTTCGGGAGCAAAGAAATAAAATTTGTTTTCTTAACAAACGAGTGATTGAGAAAAATTTATAATTAAAATTTTAACATTATGAAGAAATTGATGAGAACATTCTTATTTGTGACAATTATTTTTTCAGGCACTATCATTTTCTTAAGTAATATTGCTAATTACGAAAGTAACATTTCGAATAGTATTGATTTAGAATCATTAATTAAATTATGCAATGCTCAAGCAGAATGTATGCCTCCTTCCGATTATTCACCAGATGCTAAATGCATGATGACAAATGATTGTTATCTGGCAATTGGTCATAGTGATTGTGATCCATTTGAATATTAATTGAAACAAGATAAGATCAGTGCGCACTGATCTTATCTTTCAACTTGTAGCACAATGAAATTTATTATAAGAT
>CAYWBV010000531.1:0-2455 GCA_964455785.1 uncultured Maribellus sp. | reverse complement strand
ATAGTGGCCAAATCCCAGTGATCGTCGGGATCGCAATGAAAATGGTACAAATCGGTGGCATGAATCACCGGCGTTTTTCCGGTTGTATTCCGGCGTTCAGTGCCAGTTTCACCCGAAAAAGCATTGCCTTTGACCACTCCCGAAGCGAGCGCCAGTAAGCCAAGTTTTATAAAATCACCTCTTTTTACCTTCATCGTTTTAATTCCTTTTTCTGTTAATCGAGAGCGCCGCGCTGCATTTGTTTTTCAGATGATATTTCCCGGGGTGCGATTTTCCCTTTCAGCTCCAGTTGAACCACTGTGGCCAGGAGATCGGGAGCCGATAGCGGAACAAAAACCTCCAATCCTTCGGCAGTTGCCGTTGTTTTCAGCTTTTCACCCGTTGACAGCAACTTCGCCGATACGATTTTATTCCCGACACCGGGAATGTTGATTTTCCCGTTTTCAGGCCAGTCGAAAACGAAAAGATTAAGCATCGTATTTTTTCCCATCTTTTTCATGGTACATTCTCCCCAGGGCAGAACTTCCAGCGGACTGGCCTGTGTTCCGTATATGGCTTCGCCGTTTACCTCCATCCAGCGGCCGATTTCTTTCAGCCTGACAACGCTTTCTTCGGGAAAAGACCCGTCAGCTTTCGGGCCGATATTCAGCAGATAATTTCCACCCCTGGCAGCAATTTTTATGAGATTGCGGATTAATGTTTCCGATGATTTCCAGTTATTATCGAAACTTTTGTATCCCCACGAACCGTTCATGGTCATGCAGGTTTCCCAGTTTTGGCCGGCAACGGCATCGCGGTCGGGAATGGCCTGTTCGGGTGTTTTGGTGTCGCCGTGAAAGTCGGGATGCAGGCGGTCGTTGGTTACAATCTGAGGTTGCAACGAGAGGAGCGCCTTCAGTTTTTCAGCACCTTCCACGGTTTTCATCTGGGCGTCGTAATCCCACCACAAAACAGCCACATCTCCGTAATTGGTCAGCAATTCGCGAACCTGCGGGACAGCCACCCGGTCGATGTATTCATCAAAAGTGGCCGTGAGTTGTATCGGGTCCCAGCGGCCGTCGTGTTCCAGCGTGTACTGGTCGATTCGGGTGGAATCGGGATTGGGCCAGCCTTGCCACATGGGCCTGCGGGCAGCCGACGCCCCGGAATTGGTCCAGTCAACCGCCTGCGAGTAATAAAACCCCAGTTTGATGTCCTGTTTTTTACAGGCTTCGGCCAGCGGTTTTAGCAAATCTTTTCCGTAAACCGTGGCATCCACCACATTCCAGTCACTGGCTTTACTTTCGAAAAGGGCAAAACCATCGTGATGTTTTGCGGTGATGATCAGGTATTTCATTCCGGCGTCTTTGGCCATTTTTGCCCAGGCTTCGGGATCGTAATTTACCGGATTGAACTGACGTGCATTTTCGCGGTATTCGGCCACCGGAATTTTGCAGCGGTTCAAAATCCAGGCTGCATCGCCATAAGCCTGATTATAGCCCTTGTAAACACCTCCGTACAATGAATAAACACCCCAGTGGATAAACATGCCAAATTTGGCTTCGTGCCACCAATCCAGCCGGTCATCTTTGTTGTTTTTTGGCTGGGCCCAGGTTCCTGAAACCAGTAAAAACGAAATCAGCAATATGACTATTTTTTTCATTTTTTAAACTGTTTCATTTTTTTCCGCTGAACAATAATCTTTGCGAGACGATCCATGATTTCCTTATCCAACGGATTGGTTGAACGATAGAAATCCCAGATGGCGCCGCCTCCTTCGTAATAAGCGATGGAAGCTTCCTTAAAAACGCCGTTTTGTTCAAAAGCGTCGATATAACTCACGAGCCTGTCGCGTTTGTTCTCGGGCGAATCGGCCAGCGCCCTGCGGTCGAACTCCATTTCGAGTCCCATGCCGGTACCTTTGGCAAAAGCACACACTGCATCGAGCCGTTCGTAACTGACTTCACTTTTGAAAAAATGGTTGGGCTGAATATAGGCGAAATCGAATTTATCGGTTTTCCAATTATCGAACCCGACAGCCGTCCAGTAAGGAATCCAGAACAAACGCAGGCCCTTCGAGCGGATATAATCGCCCACGGGGACAAGGATATCGCGGTAAGCGCTATCCTTTTCCGATACCCAGTAAAAACCTTCAAGATCGAAATGTTTGTATCCTTCCTTTTTGTACTGTTCGAGGAACCGGTCGATGTACCACTGGCAAGCCTCAATCCGGTCTTTATCGTTCGAAAAATCCATCGGACGATCAAGGTTACCCCAGTTTTTCTGCTCTTTTTCGGGGACCGGCATAACCACCACCACTTTATGGCGGAACGGCGGGTTTCCCATTTCTTTAATTTCATCGGCAATACACTGGTCGAGTGCCGAAAAACCGCGGTCTTTTTCAAACTGACGTTCCATCAACCATTCCCACTGAGGGCGGGCGGCCAGCGTAGAATTGTCTTTTCCATGTGCAAAA
>CAYWBV010000530.1:0-2458 GCA_964455785.1 uncultured Maribellus sp. | reverse complement strand
GTGCGTTGTCTCTGCTCCTTTCTTGACCGTCATGTCCAATAAATCGGAAATAACGCTCTCCGAAATCTGCAACGGCAACTTACAAGTGACCATTGTGTGTAATGCCAGGAGAGCTTTACGTTTCCAAATATCGACTGATTTTAAAACAGGAACTAAAAAGATTACCTTTGTGTAAATTGATGATTTATGGATTTTAAAATTCTGACAGATAAGTTATTTGATGATTACGCAAAAGCTGTAAAAGAATCACCTTTGGATAAAATTTATAAAATCAAAAAGTTTGACATGCCAGTTGATTATTTTCAGTTTTATAAATCAGTTTCATCCGTTTATTCATCAAAGATTGAGGGAGAAGATATTGATTTTGACAGCTACTTCAAGCATAAATTCCTAAAGGTAAAATTCAAACCGGATTATACAAGAAAAGCAGATGACTTATATTCTGCATACGACTTTATTGATAATCATAGCCTGACACTTGAGAACGTAAAAAAAGCACATTCGATACTAAGTAAAAATCTGTTACCGAAAAGCCAGCAAGGATTGATTCGGAGTAATCCAATGTTTGTAATAAACAGCGATGATAAAGTGGAGTATATTGCAGCAAGCCCTGAGATAGTTAAATCGGAACTTGATAAGTTATTTCATGATGTTGACCTGCTTCACCGGACTGATTTAAACCCATTTGAGATTTTTTATTATTCATCATTATTACATTTGGTTTTCGTTAAAATCCACCCATTTCAAGACGGTAATGGACGAACTGCACGATTGATTGAAAAATGGTTTCTGATGGAGAAAATGGGTGAGAAGGCGACTTCAGTACAATTTGAGAAAAATTACTATAAAAAACTCAGGGATTATTATTCTAATATTAGAAAGATTGGACTTGAATATGAGGATTTGGATTATTCGAAATGCCTCGATTTTTTATTAATGACAGTGAAAGGGATTGATGACCAGGAATAAAAGGCACATACCCACAACACGCGGTCATACTGACGAACGACCGTACAAATATTAACAGTTTCCACTTGACAATTATTTGAAAAAATGAATACAGACATTCAGACCTATAACGAAAAACAAACATCGCCGGAGAGAGAAATCTGCAACATGCTTGCAACGGTTATTGATGATGAATTAAATGAGGCAGAATCAAAAACCTGGCACGCTCATCCTGTTTGGTTTTTGGACGGTAATCCAATAGTTGGTTACAGCAAACAGAAAAAAGGAATAAGACTGATGTTTTGGAGTGGTGCCGACTTTGACGAAGAAAAGTTAAATGTTAAAGGAGAGAAATTTAAAGACGCTTCGATTTTTTACAACCGCGCAGACGATATTGACATTGAAGACTTGAGACGTTGGCTGAATAAATCAAGAGAAATTCAATGGGACTATAAGAACATTGTAAAACGAAAAGGTAAATTAGAACGATTAAAATGAAAATACAAGACCAAATAAAAAAGTATATTGACAGTATCCCCGAGCCAAAACGTGTTGACTTCGAATCGTTACACGAACGTTTACTTAAAGCTATCCCAAACTGTAAACTATGGTTCCTGGACGGCAAAGACGAAAAGGGAAAAATGGTTTCAAATCCGCAAATAGGATATGGATTTCAAACTTTAAAATATGCTGGTGGTAAAACGAAAGAGTTTTATCAAATTGGCATCAGTACAAACACAACCGGAATATCAGTTTATATAATGGGTATTGAAGACAAAAAGTATTTAGCTGAAACCTACGGGAAAACAATAGGCAAGGCAAGTGTAACAGGCTATTGTATGAAGTTCAGAACGCTAAAGGACATCAATATTGATGTACTTGAATCAGCAATACTTGACGGAGTTGAGCAGACAAAGGAAAAACAATAAAACAAAACAACGAACTGTTAGCGGGCATCGTAAAGCAAATTTCTGCATAAATCAACTGACGGAGAAAGATGATAATTGAAACTCACCATTACCGGATTCGTTTGGCTATTGTTGGAGACTTCCCAAAATACACAAGCAAAAGCCTGAAAAATTTTATATTTCAAAGTAACAAAGGTCGGCATATTAACTTTGTATCAACTTGCCCGGAAGCAATTAAAATTCTTACCAGCCAATGAAAAAGAAAGTATCGGAAAACACAAAATTTTATTCAACCAAAGAATTTGTGACTTTTTTTAAAACACAGGATGATTTTAGAAAATGGTTGGAAATTTACCACGAAAAGGAAACAGAACTAATGGTTGGGTTCTATAAAGTGGATAGCGGAGAACCTTCGATGAACTGGTCGCAATCGGTTGACCAGGCGCTGTGTTTTGGTTGGATAGATGGAGTTAGAAAATCAATTGACGAGGAGAGCTATTGTATTCGTTTTACACCACGCCGGAATACCAGTAACTGGAGTGCAATCAATATCAAAAAAATTGAAGACCTCACAAAAGCAGGACTTATGAAGCCTGCCGGAC
>CAYWBV010000529.1:0-2463 GCA_964455785.1 uncultured Maribellus sp. | reverse complement strand
TAATGCTGGTGAAATCCGGAACTTTTGCACTGGTACACCAGGTTGTTTTCCATCATAATCCCGGTGGAACCTTCGTCGGTATAAAGTCCCCAGCCACCGTAATCGTATGAATAAACATGGTGGACGACGTTGTTGCTGACGGTTGTCCCTTCCGATTCGCCCAGACAATAAACGCCGCCCATATCGCACAACTCGCCCCAGCCAAGATGATGGATGTGGTTGAATTCAATTTTATTCCGTTTCGATGGGCTGGGCGTGTATCCCCACACCCACCCTACCGACACGCCGGAGTAACGGAAATCGGCGATTTCGTTGTGGGTAATCTCGTTATCGCTGGCGTGAAACAGAATAACGCCCACGGCGCACGGGAACACGTAGCCACCCGAGCGGATGATATTGTTGTCAACAACGATATTATGGGTCAGGTGTTGCGGATTTTCAGGCTGCACGGTTTCCCCGATTTTTATCCCACCGGCGCCCAGGTCGTGGAAATAACAGCGTTCGACACGGCAATCAGAACACGCTCTTCTAAACCAAAGGGCGTATGTCCCAGTGTAGGCAATTTCGCAATCGGCAAACTGAATATTTTTCGCAAAATCGGCCACAACAACTGCATCAACCGGAGCGGCAGCCTGTGCCGGTTCATTTCCAGATGCTGGCATCCGGTACCCGGCAACCTGGAACGAAAGCCCTTCGAACCGGATATTTTCAACCATCTTCCCGTTTTTTTCGTCGCCCTGAAATACCAGAAACTGATGAGTCACCGGCGCAACAATTTCGGTATTTTCGATGGTTTCGTCAGGGAACGGCATGTAATAAAGATAACCGGATGGGTCAAGGTACCATTCGCCGCAGGTATCCAGCGCAGCCTGGTAGTTTTCGAGGGTGTAACGGGTTTTATTATCGAGCGTGTTCCAGGGTTTCAGGCCTTTCCCTGCAATATATACTGCCGACGAGTCTTTTTCAAAACCCAGGATCCGTTTCCGGGTGTTGTCCCATTTGTGGTAGAAAGTAACCACTGCATTTTCGGTATCTTCTTTGGTGAATAAATCAACTTCGCCCAAACCGTCGGGAAACAACTCCAGTTTTTGAACCGCCAGTTCAGGGGCGCGGCCACTGCCGTTGACCAGTACATTTTCGGAAACGCTTTTCAGCAAATAAAACCCGCTGTTGGGCGATTTGGCCCGAACAGCGCGCCGCCCGTTTACATACAACTGCTCGAAATCCCAGCCAAATTCTGCCACTTCCGGAATTCTGGCCCGCCAAAGTTGTTCCGAGACCTTCTCAAAACCTTCTATCTTTTTCCCGCCGCAAAAAACAGGAGCGGCTCCTTCGGCAGCTTTGATAACGACCTGAGTTTCGGTCGTCCCGGAAACTTCGGGATGAAAAACCAAAGGTTCTGACATAAAATATTTGCCTTCAGCAACCATTATTTCCACAGAGCCCGTTTCAGGCAGGCTGATTTTGATTTCTGCCAGTTTTTCCAAAGCCCCGGATAACGTGGCCAGCGGCTGTTCGCTGGATCCCGGCGCGTTATCGTTGCCGGAAGGAGAAACATATATTTTTAATCCTGAATCCTGGGCATTATTCTCCAAAACAAAAAAAAGGAGAACAAACAAAAATGTGAATACGGATAACAAATGTCTGAAAACAATCATGATAGTTATTTTATTGGATTATACTATATTACATTCAAACTTACCAGATTAAACAATTGAAAAATAGTTATTTTTTTGCCTGTTTATAGGTTAACTGCAACGATTTCTTTTTTTCACCAAGAAAAATATCAAATCCGCAGGACAACTCCTCTCCGCTTTTTATCAATGCCTTGCCGGTATCGTCGTCAAGAATTTCATACATGGCTTTAAGGTCCAATCCTTTAAATTTTACCTGAAGAGAATCGGTTGTACATTTTTCCCTCCGGAAAGCCATGACAATTCCATCTCCTTCGCAGGGACGGTTGAGCTGGTAAGCCAGCCAGCTATCGTTTCGCAATAAAACATCAGTGCCGGTCAACGGATAATAATCGCCATAATAGTACGGGCGCAGGCGTTTAAAATCGTCCATACACTTCTGCATTTCAGAAATAGAACTTCCTGAACTGTGAATATCCCAGAAAAGAGCGATCGAACTGCTCATACTCGACCGGAAATCATATTTTGAACTGTTAAAAAGGCCGGTACCATGAAGGGGCAGGTAAAAATTCAACCCATAAGAATGGTTTTGATATCCATCGGGTTCGCCATACCCGTAATCGCTTCGCCACAAAGGCGAACTGCGGGAGATTGTTTCAAGGTCGATACGGCGTCCGCCGCTGGCACAATTGTCGATAATCAGATTGGGGAAACGCACCAGCAGGCTGTCCCAGAAAGCATATAACCCTTCGATATACCTGATTTCAGAAATTCCTTCCCTCCCGGGTGTATCTTTCATTTTCCAGCTTCCCTCACCATCAACCCAGTT
>CAYWBV010000528.1:0-2464 GCA_964455785.1 uncultured Maribellus sp. | reverse complement strand
AGGTAATACAACTTTGATTGTACTTCCTTATAAATCACCTCTTCATCCGACAGAGCGGTTTTTGCAGCCGGATCCCAGTTTACCATTCGTACACCGCGGTATATGAGTCCTTTGTTGTACAAATCAACAAAAACTTTGATCACCGATTCGCTGCGGGGTTTGTCCATCGTAAAAGCAGTTCGGTCCCAGTCGCACGAAGCACCTAATTTTTTAAGTTGTTCAAGGATGATTCCACCGTGTTTGTCGGTCCATTCCCAGGCATGTTTCAGAAATTCCTCGCGGGAAAGGTCATATTTGTCAATCCCGGCTTTGCGTAGTTTATCAACCACTTTTGCTTCGGTGGCAATGGAAGCGTGGTCGGTGCCGGGAACCCAGCAGGCATTTTTGCCGGTCATGCGGGCGCGTCGCACCAGAATATCCTGGATGGTATTGTTGAGCATGTGCCCCATGTGCAATACGCCGGTAACATTGGGCGGCGGGATTACAATGGTGTAGGGTTCGCGTTCGTCGGGAACGGAATGAAAATAGCTGTTTTCCATCCAGTATTTGTACCACTTGTCTTCCACCTCGGCCGGGTTATATTTGCTCGGAATTTCCATGTTTTTGAATCATAAATTTTGAAGGTGCAAATGTACAAAAAAAACCTGCCTGCCGATAATGGCAGGTCTAAAGTTAAGAATGGGCATTCTGGGAGTTAGTCAAAAAAATAGGAAAAAGCCTGGTGAAATCATTATTTCGATCTCGTCTCAGTTTTGAATCAAATACACGCGGTTTCAGAAGTGTATTGTATTTAGTTCATATTGTTTTTAGTAACTGTTCATTTGCAAAAAATCTGCAATATGCAAATGTCTGATTCCGTTGATATTTTCTTTCCAAAAGTCGTCCATTGTTACAACATATTTCGGGAAGTTATCATGAATTGACTGTAGCACAGAAAATTCACGTTCTACGGTTTCCTTGCTGTCTAATTTGTAGGCAACCTGAATATAAATTTTTTCGTTCTGTTTTTCAGCAATAAAATCAATCTCGTTTGAGCCGGTTTTCCCTACAAAAACCCTAAAACCCTGCCTTTTTAATTCGAGGAACACGATATTTTCCAGGATCCCGGAAATCATTCTGTCGCGGTAACCCATTGTGGCATAGAGCAGGCCAATGTCGCCGAGATAAAATTTTTCCTGCGTTTTCAGAATTTCCCTTCCTTTGGTGTCGTAGCGCGGCACGCGAAACAAAATAAACGCACCTTCCAGCGCATTCAGATAGTTATAAACCGTATTTACGTCTATTTTTCGCTGCTGGTTTTTGAAATAATCGGCTACATTTTTCCCCGAAAAAGTATTGCCAATATTGTCGAAGGCATATCTTACAACCCGTTCCAGGAGCTCTACATCACGGATGTTGTAACGTTGAACAGTATCTCGTAAAATGACGGAAGAATAGATGTCAAAGATGATTTTATAGGCAGTTTCTTGCTGATAATCGGATGTGTGTATGACAGGGAACCCACCGAAACGTAAATAATCGGTAAAATCAGATGACTTTCCGGGTAAATAATATTTCTTAAAATCGAGAAATTCGTTGTATGAAAGAGTAAATATCTGAAATTCAATATATCTACCGGCGAGGTAGGTTGCGAGTTCCGACGAAAGCAAATGTGAATTTGAGCCTGTGAGGTAAATATCCGCGTCAAAATCGGTATGAAAAGCATTTACAGCTTTTTCCCATTCATCAACTTCCTGAATTTCATCGAACAACAGGTAATATTTCTGTTTCTCTGTAATTTTCCCTTTCACAAAATCATACAGCTTTTTAGCCTTATCAATATCCGCAAACTCGAAACTTTCAAAATTGACGCAGATAATCTGGTTTTCTCTCCTGCCCGATTTTAGGAGATCCTCCCGCAGCAAGTTCATTATTGTCGATTTTCCGCAACGCCGGATGCCCGTCAAAACTTTGATTTGTGGCTTGTCGATAAAGGGTTTCAGTTGTTCTATGTACAAGTTCCTTTTAATCATACAATATTTTTATACATACAACCACAAAAATAATGCTTTTCTTGTAAGTTTTTGTGGTTATATCCTTAAAAATTTTCTAAAATAGGATCTGTGACTGGAAACCGCGGCTTATTTTATTTGGCAACTACAAATCGCCAACCCCAAATCCCCTCAGCAGTAATCATTCTCATTCATGAGCACTGTATGACGAGGGTTGTAATCCATTTTGTAGGTTTTAATAGTACTTCCATTTCATCTGCGATATTTTTGGTAATGGAAGACTATTAATGTCTTGTTTAATCTGCGCCAGCCTCAGCAGCTACAATTTGTAAATTACCGTTCACACATTAATTCGGTTTCTTTTCAATGTCTCTCATCAAACTCTCTGATCTTCTGTATGATTCCCGGTTCGGCCTGCTCATACATGTCGCGGATAAACGGGTCGTTAAACGGCATAGTTCGTTCTTCGAAAG
>CAYWBV010000527.1:0-2471 GCA_964455785.1 uncultured Maribellus sp. | reverse complement strand
TCCGAAATGTCGCCGGTGATACACGAACGGGTTTCGGCTAAAAACTGTAAAATCCTTAACCGCGCCGGATGCGCCAATACTTTAAAAAGTTCAGCCTTTTCAGCCAGCCCTTTGTCAAATAATTCGGTCTTCGATTGTACCATAATTTATTTCTTTTGACGCAAATATACGTCACAATTCTATTCGACGTATAGATACGTTACAATCTTTTATACTTTTTTTGTCATTTAATTCGTATTCAATACAAAATTTTGATTTTCCAACGCCGCGCCGGATTGTGGTACATACAATTTAATCGTAAGTTTTTCGTTTTTTAAGGAATCTGACCAGGCAGCTATTTCTCATAATAGATCCGAATCTTTTCAGAATGCAGTCTTGTTTTCACCCAGTTATTAATTTTTTCTTTATCCCTGGCAGACAGGTTGTTGTTCGTCAGGGTAAAAACCAAAATATCTGTTTCTTCGGCATATGGCGCAGAATCGAAAAATGTGGAAGCGTTTGCAAACGAACATGAGATAATTTGCGGATATATATTTTTTATTTCGTCGAGGATGTTTTTCCCAATTAGTGTTTTCGTTGACAAACTGTCAATTACCCTTTCTTTTTCCTGAACTAAAAGGTTTAATCGGGTTAGTTCCGATTTTAAATTTTCAGCTTCACTGTTTTTTTCGTCAGAGACATCAATGGATAATCCCTGCTGGATAACCACTTCTGTATTTTCAAGTGAAATATCTGCCGCTCTGGCTTTTATTGCCGCCTTCTGGTCTTCATTCATGGTCAGCCCGCCATAAACCAGCAAAATACTTCTGTTTTTAGGATAAATTTCGCTTTTTAGCAAATAGTTGCCTTCAAAAACACTGACATTCTTTATGTATTTATTGGATTGTTCGATAAACCTTTCCTTTTGCACCAGGTTATAACCAAAATATATACTTGGAAAAGCAACCAAAACAATTACTACTGAAATATAACTGTTTATTCTTTTTTTGTACGACTCCTCACCAGCCACCTTTATCGGAAATTTTAATATCTGGGATACTGCAATAGAAGAAAGAGCAATAAAAACCGTATTGATGGTAAACAAATAGATAGCTCCAAAGAAAAATTCGAACTGAACCGTTGCCAAACCATATCCCGCGGTACACAACGGCGGCATAAGCGCAGTTGCGATAGCGACTCCCGGGATTACGTTTCCCTTTAATTTACTGCTTATTGCAACAATACCTGCCAAGCCGCCAAATAAGGCAATCAGCACATCGTAAATTGTCGGACTTGTTCGGGCAAGTAATTCGGAATGGGCTGTGGAAATTGGGCTCAAAAAGAAATAGGTAGTTGAAGCAGCTAAACTTGCAATCACTGCAAAAGCAAAATTTTTAATTGATTGCCGGAGAAGCGGAAAATCATAGGTTGCGATACTGTATCCGATGCCATTAATTGGTCCCATCAGCGGAGAAATCAACATGGCTCCTATTATTACCGCCGTTGAATTCATATTTAGCCCAACCGAGGCGACAATGATGGCGAACATTAAAATCCACAAATTCGTTCCCTTAAAAACAATATCCTTCCGGATACTTTCGTGAATCCTTTCATAATCATCACGCTCGTTTTCAAGACTAAAATATGACAAAATTTTAATGATAACGTTATCCGATTTCATGCGTAAAAATTTTCAAAATTGGCTTTTTATAATTTTCGTAAAAAAATATATTTTAAATCTTAAATCCAAACGACATAAAACAGTCATTTTTTACCTTTCCGGTTTGTATTCTTTTTCACCCGTTTATTGTTGTTTCTTACCTAAGCGGGACGCAGTATTTTCTTGTCACCTTTTCAAAAATAGGTTTAACAAAGATGAATGACAACAATTTTGATACATAATTTGAATTTGTGTTTGTCCGGGGTCGGCCAATGCCTGGCAATACAAATTAAAACAATGGTTTCCACATCAGCAGGTCAATGCCCGGGCTCAGTTCGTTTTTTGAAGAGAGGGGCGGCTTGCAAACCGTTTTCCTCCAATCATTGGAAAAGAGTTAATTGTTTATTTTTTCCGTTAATTCAGCAGCAGAAATAAATCCGTAGTGTCTGAAAAACTCGCGACCCTGTTTGTCGAGAAGAATTTGCATGGGCACTGCCGAAATCCCGTAATATTTCATCAACGGCTGATTTTCGGATTTCATAATGTGCAGAAAAACCACGTTTACTTTTGTTTGTTGGGTATTCCGTATTTCTTCGAGCACCGGTTCCATTCGTTTACAAACGGCACACCCGGTCGAACCAAATTCAAGCAGCGTAAAATCGTAATTAAGAGTATTTTCGGTGTAGTTATAATTTTTCTGAATGAGTTCGCTCGCCGAAAGTTTGGTTTCCGCCGTCGCCTGCTCCTTCATTTTTTCGGAGATAAACCGGTTCATGTTGTTTCTGCCGGAATACCCGACAATCAGCAAAACCAGTAAAAAGGTAGCAAGAAT
>CAYWBV010000526.1:0-2483 GCA_964455785.1 uncultured Maribellus sp. | reverse complement strand
AATGAAACGATTTGCATTGATAGGCGCAGCGGGTTACATTGCCGACCGCCACATGAAAGCGATAAAAGAAACCGGCAACGAACTTGTTTGTGCCTCCGACCGGTTTGATGTGATGGGCCGCATCGACAGTTATTTTCCCGATGCCGAATTTTTCCTCGAACATGAAAATCTCGACAAATACATCGATGATTTGCGGATGGCCGGTAACCCCATCGATATGATTAGTATTTGTACACCCAACTATATGCATCCGTCGCACATCCGGTTTGCCCTGCGAAACGGCGCCGACGCCATTTGCGAAAAGCCGCTGGTGATTTATCCGGAAGATATGCACATCATCAAAGACATTGAAGCCGAAACAGGGAAGCGGGTTTTTACGGTTTTGCAGTTGCGTTACCACCCGGCTATTCTTGCGCTGAAAAAACAGATTGACGAAGCAGGCGACAAAATGTACGACATCGACCTGAGCTACATTACCACCCGCGGCAAATGGTACATGAAAAGCTGGAAAGGCGATGCAAAAAAATCGGGCGGGGTAGCCACCAATATCGGCATTCATTTGTTTGATATGATCACCTGGATTTTTGGCAAAGTAAAAGAGAATACGGTGCATGTATATAATCCCGACAAAGCTGCAGGGTTCCTCCAACTTGAAAAGGCGCGGGTGCGCTGGTTCCTGAGCCTCGATTACCGCGACCTCCCCAAAATTGCAATTGACAAAGGAGTGCGAACTTTCCGTTCGATTACGGTTAACGGGAAAGAAATTGAATTCAGCGGCGGTTTTACCGATTTGCACACTGTAACCTACCGGAACATTTTAAACGGGAATGGGTTTGGTATCGACGACGCCCGCGAAAGTATTGAATTAACCGATTACGTGAGAAATGCCAAACCAGTCGGGTTAAAAGGAGATTACCACCCGTTTCTGGTAAAGGCCATTCAGTCTTAATCTTTTAGAAGGTGAATAAATTTTTGGGTCAGATTCTTTCTGGAATATTCTTCAAAGGAATTGGAGTCAACCGATAATTTATTTTGTTGAAATAACCTAAAAAAATGACTTAGGGATTCTTTTAATCCAATAACATCGTCAAAGTTATGTGACACTCCGGAATTGGTTTGTCTGATAATTTTAGCATAGTCGGCATCAGTGGGGCCAATCGCCAGAATGGGCCTCTTTAAGGCAAGATATTCATACATTTTCCCCGGAAGGATTCCTTTTACATTGGGTGCATCGTTTAAGGGGAGCAGTAATATTTGAGACTTACTCAGCATGATTAGTCCTTCTTTGTGGGGTAAATATTGGGTTAAAATAAGGTTCTCAGTAAGATTGTTTTTTTCTATTTCATCAGTGACGGATTTGTCGGTCTGACCAACCAGTTGAATCCGCAAAACTTTTTTAAAATCCGGATTTTCGTCTGCAAGCAATTTCATGGCACTCCAAAGCGAAACAGGGTTTCTGTCTTTGTTGAAAGCGCCAAAATGGGTTACTGAAAAATTGTCATCCAACCGGTTTTTATCAAAACTATAGTCTTCCGGATCAAAACCATTATTAACGACTTCCACTTTCCGGTTTGCCAGCTTTTGAAGTCCCACAGCACAATCCGGACTTACAGTTACCACATGATCTGCATTTTTAAGGACCTCCGCCTCCAGTTTCCGGTGTTTTTTATCTGCCCATCGGGTTAGTCTCAATTTTGAATAAAAGTCGATATCTGTCCACGGGTCACGAAAATCAGCAATCCAAGGGATGTTAAATCTTTTCTTTAATCCGAGCGCAATCAGGTGCATACTATGTGGCGGGCCAGTGGAAACAATCAAATCGACACTATTTTCCGAGAGAAAACGGGTTAGAAACTTTACTGATGGTTTAATCCAGAATTTTCGTGGATCAGGAATAAGAAAATTGCCCCGGATAAACACCGACAGTTTGTTTTTCCAACTACCGCCCGAAGCTTCCGAAATATAGCCGGCTTTAAAAGTTGCATTTTCTTTTTTCCCGGTAATTTTCCGGTAAATATGATAAGGTTCCCAAATGGGAGTTTTTATTTCAATAATTTCTTTGTGAACCTCATCCGCCAAACTGTAATCATAAACGGATGAATCGGGGTTGGAAGGGGTATAAATAATAGGTTGCCAGCCAAATTCCGGCAGATATTTCGACATTTTTAACCAGCGCATTACACCGCCTCCACCGCTTGGCGGCCAGTAATACGTAATAATGAGTACTTTCTTTTTATCGGGTACCGGTTTTGTTTTCAGTCTGTAAGAGGAATGGGCTATGGTTTTGCCGATAACTTCAGTGAGGTCTTTGGTCAGGTTTTTTCTCGAATAAGCTTCAATTTTTTGCATATCAGGAGAGGGAATTTTTTGATTAAAAATGGACAGAACGGAATTTTTTATGGATTCCTTGTCATCGAAATTGCAGGTTTTCCCGGCCTGGCAATCGGAAATAATACGTCCAAGGTCGGAATTTGGGTCAGCCA
>CAYWBV010000525.1:0-2511 GCA_964455785.1 uncultured Maribellus sp. | reverse complement strand
TCCGATTCGGTTTCTTCGTAATGTGAGGAAACCAATTCGAGAACTTTACCGTCGTCGGTAGAAAGGTACAGGTTTTTTAGTGCCGACAACGGAGTAGATTCCAGAGCGCGGTAAATACGGCAAAATACCGAACGTTTCGGCTCCCCGTTTGGATACGGGACCAAATGTTTTTCAATGTACTCTTCCGGCAGATCTTTAATTTTTCCCGGTTCGATTTCAAAAAAAATATTCTGGCCACGAATCTGTTTTTTTGTCCCAACCGACAAATAGTTTCCAAAGTCGGAAGGAGACAAATGCGAAACGATGATCGATTCGGGAGTAAGTACGAGATAGTAATACTTTTTCATGACAGCGATTTTCTACTAAAGTTAGTGAAAAATGCTTTGTAAGTCAATGTAACAGAGCATAAACATTTATGCAGGCTCTGTTTTTTGAGTTATACTGTCTCCTAAGGTTTGGGGGTATCTGCTGATTATTTTCCCAGCATTGGGAATAATTTTTTTATTTCGTCGTCGGAAGGCTGTCTTCCATATTCACAGACTTCAAAAGCTTCTGCATATTTGGCCTGGTTCCCCGAGTTTTCGCCGTACCATTTGATAAGCGATGACCTGACATTTTCTTTCACACGTGGTTTTCTCCAGTCGGCAAGCCATGTTAAGCGCTCTTCTTTTGTTTCCGGTACCTCGTCTAAAGTGCCCGATGTCCAGGGCAGCCATTCAAAAAACTGAGATTCGTGTGCCGACATGCTGTAAATTTTCTGGGTGAACACGTTTGTAATATCAACGGCAATATCGGGTTGAAACGGGTATGGTTTCTGAAAATTATCTTCGGTGTAAAGAAATACCGGGTTTTTTTCTAATGGCGGTGTGTCGGGCGCCACATTGGGCACAATCACCATGTAGGCGGCGTCCTGTATCAAAACGGCGGTATTGCGGTGGTCGGGGTGGTAATCGTTGGGTCGCGGCCCGATAACAATGTCGGCATTCCACTGGCGGATGAGCCGGATTACTTCGAGCCTGACGTTGAGCGTCGGCATAAGTTCGCCATCGTGATTATCGAGAACGACGTATTTTACGCCAAATCTTTTTCCGGCTTCCTGTGCTTCGGCGCGGCGGATTTTTGCCAGCGCGCCTCCGCCTTTTTCATAATGCCCTGCGTCGCCGTTGGTCAGCGAAACAAAAAGTACATTGTGCCCCAACCGGGCATACAGAATTGCGGTGCCGCCTGCATCAATGTCGCAATCGTCGGGATGGGCACCAATAACAACCACATTAATTTTTTCCTGCGCAAACGAAAACAAACAAAGAAAAAACAGGGAGATAAACAGCGATACAAGTTTTTTCATAGACTGCTGATTTAGTATTTGAAATTTCAGGAGTAAATGTAATAAACATCGGTGAAAATGAATGACTGGGTGATACATTTAACCCATAAAAAGCGGGGCAATCAAAAATGCCCCGCTTTTTCTATTCCTCTTTTCCCATTTTTTGTTCCCATTTTTTTCTGAATTCTTCCATCTCTTTTTGATGTTTTTCCATCATCTTTTTCCATTCTTCCTGCTGTTCCTTGTTTCCGAGACCAGGACTGTCAGAATTAAATTCCGGAAACTGGCTGAAATGATCGTTGAGCTGTTTTTGCCATTCATCTAAATCGGGAGATACAAAACCACGCGGAAACATTCCCAGGCTGTCAAACGGAAAGTAGCGAAACGTCGAGTCCATGTTAAAGGAAAAGTTCCCGCGAAGCGAATCGGGAATTCCATCCCGGAATTGCGAAGAAAAATCTTCATCGTCAAACGGTGAAAGGCCGAACCCGTGCGGGAATACTCTACCGCCCATTGCGGAGTCATTAAAAAACTCGTTCATAAACGACTGCAGATCGGGAAACCCTTTCCCGGCAAAAAAATCGTCATCCTGAAAATTGAACTGAAACGTACTGTCCGACGACCACTGGTGTACATAGGTGGAGTCGTACTGGATGAGATTTCCGTTTTCATCGTATTTCTTATTTACAATGATCTGTTCATCAGGGTCTTTTTCTTTCCCCTGTTGGTGTTCCTGACCGAACGTTATTGTAACGGAACAGATCAAAAACGTCAGAAACAATCCCAGACTTTTCATTTTCACGGCATTTTTGGTTTCAAATTTATACAATCCGATAGTAAATAAATTTTAAAAAGAATTAAAAGGAGTTAACCTGATTAATTTATAGAATTTTTCAGGTCAACCTGTTTTATGACGATTTTATGGTTTGTTTGTAACAAAAAAGGGCCAAAATAATTTAGCCCTTTTCCTATAAAATTTCTTTTTTAATCGAAACGATGGTCGTCCATATCCGGCCCGCAATCGCAATCGTGGTGTAATCCTTTTTCGTACTGCTGTAAAGCGCGCAGGCTCATTCCCATATTCGAAAAACCTCCGTCGTGATAAAGGTTCTGCATGGTCACTTTTCGTGTCAGATCGGAGAAAAGGGTGATGCAGTAGTCGGCGCACTCCTCGCCGGTAGCATTCC
>CAYWBV010000524.1:0-2513 GCA_964455785.1 uncultured Maribellus sp. | reverse complement strand
AAATATGTGTAAAAAAATATACCGAAATGTTTGTTTATATCTTAGAATTCGGATTAAATGAACCGCTGTATACGAGATCTCCCGAAAGCCTTCGGGGTACAGTGGTGTGAGAGGCTCTCCAAATAAACTAATTAAAAGCAGGGCAGTCTACTCGATTAGCGTTTCGTTGTTTTTATCTTTTAATCATTTTCTTCATAGTAATAGGAATAGTCAATCCCTTTCATAAACATTTCACGATCATTTATTTTGGTAGTGAGTGCACTATTCAATAGAGTCTTTAGAGTATTACTTTTTGTTGGACTTAGCATCATTGCATTCATATAGTCTCGTTTACTTATTTTACTCCAATCAACGCACTTTTTTAGGCGTTTTTTTAGCATCAAATCCAACCATATTCGTGTGCTTCTGCCGTTACCTTCCATAAAAGGGTGTGCAATGTTCATTTCAACATATTTGTTTACTATTTCTTCAAATGTAGTTTCCGGCATTAACTCTATTTGCTTTAATGTGGCGCCTAAAAAGCGTGATACGGCAAATTGAAAACCGCCTTTTGAAATGTTTTTCTGCCGGATTTGTCCCGCAAAATCATACAAGCCGCCAAATAGGTATGCGTGTATTTGTTGCAAACCTTTAGTTGTGCCAACTTCAATACTCTTGATGAAAGAACTTTCAAACAAGGCATAGGCTTTTGTTTTACTTTTACCATCTATACTTTCGTCACTGAATGTGAACCAGTCAATAAATCGGTTTGCCTTTTTGCCCGGAAATTCTTTTCCCAAGGCAATTATACCGTTGTAATCCATCATGTCAGTTAAATACCGTTTGCCATCACTCGCCAAAAGTTTCAGTTGGTTAGTGGCACTAACCAACTTGCTGTTTTCTTTCTTCAACTTTGCTTTAAGGTATTTCCAATAGTTGCGAGTTTTGGTGTAGTCGTCTTGGTCAGTTAACAATGCTACAACATCTAACACACTAAACAACCACTTGGCGTTTTGCTCGTCCCAAATGGCTCGTACTTCGCGGTCGTCAAAAAAGCGTATGGATATTTTAGCATTACTCATAAGGAATATTTCATCTATTCTGCTAATCTATAATTTTTGTCCAAAGTTACAAAAATTTAATCTAATAGTGCTGTTTGCTCTGCTACATAACAATGAACGCTAACGTTTCGCAAATTGGTTGCGTTTGGGAGCAAAGAATCGTTTTTTTATCCCCCGTTGATGCGAAAACTAAAGTGCAAAAAACTTTGGTTTCTGCATCTCTGCCCAATTGGAATTTAGCGTGTGTTGTGCTCTGTGTTTTATTTTTCTCTAGTTGAACCAAATTCCATAATTAGCCATTCTATTCCAATTTCCATTCTCTTTTTTGAAAAATTCTAATTCTCCTTTTCCGTTCAATGGATTCGCTCTATGAACTACATAAACAATTGCGAAGTTTTCAGAATAGGCAACATTTGAAAACTCATAATAGCCTTGATTCGTCAAATATTCTTTGTTAAATTTTTTCCAAGCCCTATCGGAATTATTAAATATTTTTTTGCCAAATATTCTCTCAATACGTTCTTTCTTCACAATTCTCACAGGAACTTTACACTTAAAGCTATCAGCCGACAATTCAGTCTTCTTGGTTAGTTTGGTTTTGAAGTCATTTAATAGAATTTTGAATTCGTTGTTATTCAATATGTCAATGGGTTTATCATAAAATCTTATGAAATTATAAATCGATTTATCGTTATTATTAATCATATCGTCAATAATCTCAGTCAATTCTGAGTTAATAGTGAATTTTGTTAGAGCATTCACTACTATTACTGAAGTGACCGAGTCAGTATTAATTTTCCATTCTAGAAAATTTTTATCGATCAGATTGGAATAAATATTATAATATGATATCGTTTGACTTGAAGAAGTCAATGGTATTATTAATAAAAATAACAGAAGTCTTTTCATCATGTAAGTGCTGTCTTTAAACATTGTTGCTATCGTTTCAAGTTTTCCACACCCGCCTGATGCAAAACCCCTGTTAGCGGTAGTTATAGTTTATTTATAATTGTTTGTCTGTAAGTGTCAAATGTGTTAAAATATTGCTTTTTGTCAAAGTGAAATTGCAAAATTCTTCCTTCGTCATTATATGTCCAAACAAAAGTATCTTTATCTTTCTCCACTTTAATTTTAAAACCACCGCAATCATAGTCGCCACATTCTGCACAACAATAAATAATAATTTCTTCGTCTGCCAATTCCTCTTTGTAATTATCAATTCCAGTATCAAGGTAATATTTTTCTAAGTCTAGCGGAAATAAGTCTCTAATCTCTTTTTCAGTTATTTGTTCTAATAGGAGTCTTTTAATTTTAATTAACTCCGGTTGTTTATTTGGAAATGAACCCAATACCCCAATCCAATTGTCAAGCAAAGAATTCTCGAGCTTGCAAAACTCGGTCAAAATTCCAGAAAGTGGTTTTGTCTTAACCCCCTATAAGTTAGACATATTTTTCAAAAGAGTTTAGGTTTTT
>CAYWBV010000523.1:0-2522 GCA_964455785.1 uncultured Maribellus sp. | reverse complement strand
GAGCGTGTTTTTCCGGATCTTCAACAGAAAAAAGGATTTGGCGCGCGATAGGATCGGCCTTTCGGAAAATGCCTGTTTTTTTGATGTTGTTGTTAAGTCTGAACAATTCAGGGGTTACGTGTTCCGGGTCAATTTTTATTTCTGAATAATTACCGACAGGAATTTCAATCCATCTTTTGCCGGTAAAGCCATCCAGCCATTTTTCAAAAAAGATCGAATCTCCTGTCATACCGGCGACATTGAACGGTGATGCCAGTTCACCCCTGTTTTTTACAAGCAGTTGATTATTTTTTATGCGGATCATTTTATAATTCAGGCGTTTGGTGGTACCCATTAAATCGGTAAAAAACCAATCGATATCTTTGTTCGTTGTAATTTCAAATTCAGCTTGCAAGTCGTCGGGCCCGGGGTGTTTTAAACTCCATTTCCGGTAAAAATCGTGCATGGTAGTATCAAAAGTTGAATCTCCGAGAGATGCCCGCAAATAATTAAATGCCACTGCTGCTTTATTATAAAGGATAATGCCATAATTTAAATCGCTGTATTCTGTCGCCGGAAGGTTTATTGGTTGTTCGTTGTTGTTACGAGCCTGTACGAGCCATTCAAGCTCCTGTATCCGCTGCACCGGCAATTGGTCAATATGTAAAAAATCAGCTATTTTACGGTTTTTAAACCAGACTTCCCAAAGCTTTTTTTCAGGATATTTTTCATCCATGTAACGCGCTGTGTAAGCACTGGTTATTCCTTCATCCAGATACGGGTAAAGCCGCTCATTAAATCCCAACGCACTGTAAAACCAGTTATGGCAAATTTCGTGGGCAATTACTTCATCGAGCGCGTAAGCGTCTTCAACAAGACCAATAACTGTAATTCCGGGGTATTCCATACCGTACCCGGCGCTGAGCGCACTTTGTACCACGGTGAAATTCTGATACGGATAATCGCCAACCTTCTTTGAATAATAGGAAATGGCATCATTTGCATAATTCAGGGCATCTTTCCATAAATCGGCTTGTTCGTTGGTAAACATCACCCAGGTTGTAACTTCTCTGCCCGATTCCGGTAACGTTACATTTCCTTTTAAAACAAAAAAACGTTTATCGGCAAACCATGCGAAGTCGTGTACCTGTTTTGCTGTGTAACGCAATGTTTTCAACTGTTCTGACGAAACCGGAAAATTTTCTCCGCTTTTTTCTATGGTTTTTATCCACGAAGTGTCGGCCGCCAATTCAGTTAACATTTCAATTTCTGATTGGTTTTGAAGGATTCCTGTTGCACCCACAATGTAATTGTCGGGCAATGTTATACTTACGTCGAAACTTCCAAAATCAGAATAAAACTCTCCCTGGTCGAGATAAGACATCTCGTGCCAGCCATCCTGATCATAAACTGCCGGTTTTGGATACCACTGCGAAATTTGATAGGATTGTTTTATATGTCCCAACCGCGACGTAACCCCTTTTGGGATTTTTACCCGGAATGGGGTTGTAATTAAAATTGTGTCGCCTGCAATTAAAGGCTCACCCAGAAGTATCCTGCAAATATCGGGCTGCCCGGGCAACAAATTCCATTGTACCAGTTTGTTGTTTACTTTAAAGTCGAGTGAGTCGATATAACCTTTCAATTCAGGGTTATCAAACAGTTTTGACTTCCCGTTTAACCGGAATAATTGTTTTGCCAACGGAGTGTTGTTACCTGAATAAGCGTTTGGCCATAAATGAAACCAGATAAAATAAAGGGTGTCGGGCGAGTTGTTGATGTATTCGATGATTTCGGATGCATTTAGCTCGTGAAGAGAATCATTCAGCGAAACCTGAATGTGATAATTGACTTCCTGCTGAAAATACTCCTGGGACAAAACCCTTGAAAACGAACCAAAGCAAAACAGGCAAATGAACATCATCTGCCTGATAGTTACGTTGAGTAGAAATATTTTCAATTTAATAGTACACGAATTAATTTCCTGCATTTTTTTGATTGAAAACAGAAAGAAAAAATTCATTATCAATTTCCCATTTCAAAAAAAATTCAAGAGTATGTATCACTAGCTTATCTTAGGATTCAAAAAATTCCAGGATCAAACCAAAAGGATAATTAAGATAATCAGTAAAATAAGGGTGGCCCCACCAATATAGATGGTTCCTCCGGCTTTTTCCACGTTCTTTTTAATTTCCCGAAGTTCCTTTTTCAATTCGCGTTTTTCTTTAACCGTCATGTCCGATTTATCCATTTTACGGATTTCTTCAACACGATTTGTTAAACGTGTAATTTCTTCTTCAGATAGTTTGTTTTCTGTTTTTACCGGAACTGCCAACTTATCTGCATCAGCGGTTCTGTCTTTTTTACTGGCAAATGCGATTGTTGAGCTCAAAACAAACACCATTGCGAGTACAAAAAAAATAGTTTTTTTCATTTTGATATATTTTAAAATTTATAAACTGGAATAAAGGTAGGTATTGAGCGCCTGAAGCTCGTTACACAATCTTTGGTATAAATTACATAATTCACACATTTGGCAATTT
>CAYWBV010000522.1:0-2537 GCA_964455785.1 uncultured Maribellus sp. | reverse complement strand
CGCCCTGCTGTACAAAGCCAAAGAATATGCCGACAGCCATCCCGAACAGCCCAAAATCATCACCATCAATGCATGGAATGAGTGGGTGGAAGGCAGTTACCTGCTGCCCGACATGCTCAACGGGTATGGTTATCTGGAGGCTGTAAAAAGGGTGATGGACGGAACCTATCAGCCGTATAAAAAACAGGACTAAGCGTTCGAAATTCAGGATGAACAATTTCCGCAAAATATATGGCAACCTTTTCTCCTTTGTTTTGCTGACCGTTTTGATTTTATTTTCAGGGTGTTCGCAACAAGCGATAGAAAAAGATGACGATGGCCGGTTGCTATTCAGCGGTTTTGAGAATCCACCTGCCGAAGCCCGTCCGTTTGTACGCTGGTGGTGGAACGGAAACCATCTGGAAAAGGAAGAAATTGTCAGGCAACTTGATGTTTTGCAGAAAGCCGGGATTGGAGGTGTGGAGATCAATCCCATTGCCATGCCTGAAGAAGCAACCAATATCGGCACAAAACCTTTAACATGGCTCAGCAGAGAGTGGAAAGAAATGTTGCAGTTTGCAGCTCTCGAAACACAGAAAAGAGGTATGGTTGCCGATTTAATTGTGGGGTCCGGTTGGCCGTTTGGAGGAGAGTTTCTGGCCGAAGATGAAACTATTCAGCGGATAATTGTGAATAAAATTCCCTGTTCTGGTGGTCAGCAGTTGACTGATGATTTGCCCGGCCTTTATCAAAAAGCTGTAGCCGCGCTCTCCCACAGCTACGAATCGGCCAAAAGTTATGACATGGTGTTTGTGCGGTTGGTTCCCGACAACATTAAGTCCACTGAAGAAATTGTTGATCTTCGTGACGAATTTAAAAAGAACAATCAGTTGAATGTGAAAGTTCCTCCGGGTGAATATACTTTGGTGTACGGTATTCTCCAGCGGAGCAACCGCGAGGTGATGCACGGCGCTCCAGGGGCGGCTGGCCCGGTAATGAACCATTACGAGCGAGAAATAACGCAGGCTTACCTGAACAGGCTGAACAAAATCAGCGACGACACCGGAACGCCGCTCTCTAAATTGATCCGGGCGTTGTTTTGCGACAGCATCGAACTTGATGGCGCTAACTGGACCGATGGTTTTGGGGAGATCTTTTTTGAAACGTATCATTACCGCCTCGAACCATGGTTTCCGTTTATTTTTTATGACCCTTATACCGGGTATTCAGAAGAAAATTATGAACCAGGTTTTTCCGACCAGTTGAAACGTGTCCGTTACGACTACAACAAATTGCTCGTTGAAAGATTCCTGCAGAATTTTACACAGGAATTTCAGAATTTCTGCACTGAAAAAGGAGTACTTTGCCGTTACCAGGCTTACGGAACACCGTTTTTAATGGGAATGATGGAAGGTAATATGATTGCCGACATTCCCGAAAGCAACAACTGGATCTATTCTACCGATATGGATGCTGATGAATGGAGCTGGAATCAGGGGCATGGTTATATGATTTGGAACCTGTATGCCGCATCGGGCGGTCACCTCACCGGGAGAAAAATTATTAGCAACGAAGCCATGACCAACACCCGGGGTGTTTTTAAAACCTCGCTGGAGGAAATAAAACAGCACGACGACATGAATTTTATTACCGGTATGAACCACACGGTTTTGCACGGCTACAACTATTCTCCGCCCGCGGCTGGTTTCCCGGGGTGGGTCAGGTACGGAAGTTATTTTAGTGAAAACAATACCTGGTGGCCCTATTTAAAAAAATGGACCGATTACAATGCACGGCTTTCCTGGGTATTTCAAAATTCAGAACCGGTAAAAAATATTGCCATTCTCGCGCCCGAAGCCGATCTTTGGACGAACCACGGGCTGACCCGGAATTTCTTCCATACCGAACCATGGTATGTGAACCGGCTGTGGGAACCCATCAGCCAGGCCGGAAATTCATGCGATTATATCAGTCAGAATGTTATCAGCAAATCAACCGTAAAAAATGGAAAACTGACTTTCGGCCCAATGGAATACCAAAGCGTTTTCCTTGGCCATGTTGAATCGATTGAACCTGAGGTAGCTCAAAACTTGCTGGAATTTGTCCGGCAAGGCGGCCGGTTGGTCGCTATTGGTGGTTGGCCAAAACGTTCCTTGTCATTTCTCAATGCCGCACAGAATGATTCCATCGTCAATGCTGTTTTTAAAGAAATTCAGAACAATTTTTCTGATCGCGTTATCGCGGTTGAACCGCCGGCATCAGAACAGGAATTGCTGTCGTGGACCCAGTCGTTGTTGAAGGAGGCAGATATTCGGGGAGATGTTGAAATTGAGACTCCGGATAAAAATGTTTTTCAAATAAGGAAAAAAGCAGGCGATAAGGAACTTTGGTTTTTTGTGAATTCCAACCGTTCAAAACCGGTCGTTTTGAATGCTGTTTTTCCGACCGGTGAAAAAACGCCCTGGATTTGGAATCCTGAAGAGGGGACAAAGTCGGTTTATCCGTTTAAAGAAAAGAAAAACGAGCTGGTTATTGAACTGGCGCCGCTGCAATCTTTG
>CAYWBV010000521.1:0-2550 GCA_964455785.1 uncultured Maribellus sp. | reverse complement strand
CATGTTTTTCGGATGGAACAAAGTGAGCAAAAAAACGCACCTGCTGGCCACCTGGCTAACCGCAATCGGCGCCAACCTGTCGGCGTTGTGGATTCTGGTTGCCAACGGCTGGATGCAAAAACCGGTAGGTATGGTTTTTAATCCTGAAACGGCCCGGAACGAAATGGACAACTTTTGGGAGGTATTGTTTTCCCAAACCGCCGTCGACAAATGGCTGCATGCTACTTCGTCGGGATTTGTGCTGGCCGCGGTTTTTGTTATCGGAATTTCAGCCTGGTACCTGTTAAAAAAGCGCGAAATTCTTTTGGCAAAAAAGAGTATCCTTGTTGCCGCGGTATTTGGCTTACTTTCGTCGTTTTATCTGATTATGACCGGCGATAATTCTACCCGTACCATTGCCAACGACCAGCCAATGAAATTTGCCGCGTTAGAAGGATTGTACTATGGCAGCGAAGGCGCCGGGCTGGTAGCCATCGGATTGTTCTCAACAACCGAAACCGACCCGAAAAACGAAAACCTGAAAGATTTCACTATGAAACTGGAGATTCCCAACTTCCTGTCGTACATGGCTTTTCTCGACTGGAATGCTTTTGTTCCCGGAGTACATGACCTGATTGATGGAAATGAAAAATACGGATACATGCCGGCAACCGAAAAAATTGAAAGGGGAAAAGTAGCCATTTCAAAACTAAAGGAGTTTAAAGATGCCAAAAGAGCTGGCGACGAAAGCCTGGCCAATTCGTTAAAAACAGAACTGACCAGCGTCGATTTCCAGGAAAACTATTTCAAATATTTCGGATATGGCTATTTTAAAAACACACAGGAACTGGTACCAAATGTGCCCCTCACTTTTTACAGTTTTCACATTATGGTATTGCTGGGTTTCTTTTTTGTGTTACTGTTTGTTTTGTCGCTCATCTACGTTATAAAAGGTACATTAGACAAAAAGCGCTGGTTTATGCGGCTGGCCATTATTGCCATTCCGCTGGCATACATTGCCAGCCAGGCGGGCTGGATTGTTGCCGAAGTGGGCCGCCAGCCCTGGGTAGTACAGGATTTAATGCCAACTATGGCTGCGGTAACACGCATCAGCGCCGGTTCGGTGCAGACCACCTTCTGGTTGTTTGCGGTTTTGTTTACCATTTTGCTGATTGCAGAACTGAAAATTATGTTCCGCCAAATTAAAATCGGTCCAAAACATTAAAAGGAGGAAGTGATTATGTTCGAAAATTTATCATTAAATATATTACAACATTACTGGTGGATTCTGGTTTCGGTACTGGGCGCACTCTTCGTTTTCCTCACTTTTGTGCAGGGAGGACAGACGTTACTTTACACCATCGGAAAAACCGAAGGGGAAAAAACCATCATTTTAAACACCCTTGGCCGGAAATGGGAGTTTACGTTTACTACGCTGGTGACTTTTGGCGGCGCTTTTTTCGCCTCGTTTCCGCTGTTTTACGCCACCAGTTTTGGCGGCGCATACTGGGTCTGGTACGCCATTCTGTTTGTTTTTGTAATTCAGGCCGTGGCTTACGAATACCGTAAAAAACCATCGAACCTGCTGGGCGCAAAAACCTTCGAGGTTTTTCTTGTGATCAACGGGTTACTCGGGACCATTCTTATCGGCACCGCAGTTGGAACCTTTTTTAACGGGGCTATGTTTTCGCTGAACGAACTCAACCAGGTGGACTGGCAAACTCCGGCCAGAGGACTTGAAGCCGTTTTAACATTCCACAATGTGGCATTGGGGTTCACCGTGTTTTTCCTGGCACGCGTGCTTGGCCTTTTGTACTTTATTTTCACCATCGACCACGACGTGATTGTTGCCCGCTCCAGAAGACAACTGTTTATCACCTCGCTGGCGTTCCTGGTCTTTTTTCTCTATTTTGCCGTTTGGCTTCTGCTCAAGGAAGGGTTTGCCGTAAACCCCGAAACCGGCGAAGTTTTTATGGAAAAATACAAATACCTGCACAACCTGCTTCAGATGCCTGTTATTGCTATTGTGTTTCTGGTTGGCGTAGTTGGAGTTTTATGGGGAATTATTTCCACCCTGATTGCGGGCAGTAACAAAGGGTTCTGGTTTACCGGAACAGGTACGGTGTTTACCGTTCTGGCGCTTTTCCTTATTGCCGGGTTTAACAATACCGCATTTTACCCGTCGGTTTACGATTTGCAGTCGTCGCTGACGATTCAAAACGCATCGTCGAGCAAATTTACACTGGTAACCATGAGTTACGTTTCGTTGCTTATCCCGTTTGTTCTGGCCTACATTGTTTATTTCTGGAGAGCCATGAACCGGAAAAAAATAACGGAAGAAGAGATGAACGAAGAATCGCATGTTTACTGATTCTCCATTCTAAATGAAAAATGCAGTTGAAAATTTTTAATTTAAAATTGAATAAAATGTACACAACACCAATATTATGGATGTTAAGCTGGCCGGTACTGATTGTGGTTTCGTACCAGTTGGTAAAACTTGCCGTTAAAAAATACGAGGCGAAACTGGAAGCCCAGGAAAAAGATTCAGAATAATCTTTTGATTTTTTT
>CAYWBV010000520.1:0-2560 GCA_964455785.1 uncultured Maribellus sp. | reverse complement strand
AAAAGTTTTTTTCTTCCAAATCCATCAATCATCTGAAAGTAAGGGCCTCGTGGGGGAGACTCGGAAATCAGAACATCGGGAACTATCCGTACCAGCAAATCCTGACACTGGGAATAAATGCGCCTTTCGGTGTATCAGAAAAAATGTTTTCGGGAACAGCGGCAACTGTGGTTCCCAGCACCAATATTACCTGGGAATCCACGCGGGTTATTGATGCCGGATTGGATATCGGGCTGTTCAACAATAAAATCAGTGGTTCACTGGATATTTACGACAAACTGACGTCTGATATTTTATACAATGTAACAGCGTCCAGCGTATTGGGGATGACGCCTTCAGTCCAAAATGCCGGTGTGGTGTCCAACAAAGGTATTGACCTGAACCTTCAGCATCGAAATCAAATCGGAGATTTTTCGTACAATATCTCAGCAAATTTCTCTTATGTAAAAAACGAAGTAAGGGAATTGGCTACTGTAATTCAGGATGTTAGTTCCGGCCTCTTTGTCGGGCATCCGTTACAATCCATTTACGGGTATGTTGCAGATGGATTATTTGTCGATCAGCAGGATGTGGATAACTATCCTACTCAACCCAGAGCTGCAGCGCCCGGAGATATTAAACTGATGGATATCAGCGGACCCGACGGCGTGCCCGATGGAAAGGTAAATGCGGATTATGACCGAAAGATTATCGGAAACCAGTTTCCAAAGTACACTTATGGAGTGACGTTAAGTCCAAGCTACAAAAACTTCGACCTTTTTATTAATTTGTATGGAGTAGCGGGTTTAAATAAAATAATGGGGGGATTTGCAGACAATGCGTTCTATCAGGGCTCTAATCCACAGGAATGGATGATGGACCGCTGGACACAGGAAAATCCTAATCCCAACGCATCCTATCCCAGATTTTTGATTGTAGGCGGAGGCGAACAGCAGTTCTACAGCTCCACTTTCGTCATGCAGAATGCCTCTTTTGTAAGAGTTAGTAATATCCAGTTGGGATATACCTTTCCTAAAAATATAGTCCAGAAAATTTGGATGTCAAATCTTTATGTTTATGTAAACGTAAAAAATCCGTTTACTTTCGACCGTTTCAGAGAAGGTTGGGACCCTGAAATGGGTAGCGGATATCCTCCTGTACGATATTTTAATGCTGGGTTTAATGTTAATTTTTAATGGACAATGAAAATGAAAAAGTTAAATATATCGAATAAATATACAAGCGTTTTGCTTTGGATGGTTCTGTTTGTTTCAGGCTGGTTTTCCGGATGCGACATTTTGGATAAAGATCCGCTGGACAGCCTGTCAACCGGTACATTCTGGAAAACCGAGAACGATGCGATGTTGGGATTGACCGGTGTTTACAAGGTTGCCGGAGGGTTGCAACAAAGCAATTATGACTTATGGAGCCAACTGGGTTGTTTATATCTTTTTGAGGCGACCACTGATAATGGTTTCGAAAAAGACAACCAGGTTACCGATTTCAATAACGGATCGCTTGCTTCCACCTACGGCCCTGTCAAAAGTTTATGGGCGAATACGTACACGCACATTTCGAGATGTAATAATTTTATTGACAATATTGATGCAGTGGCGATGAACCCCGACAAGTTAGCACAAATGAAAGCCGAAGTCAAAGTAATCAGAGCGTATGATTATTTTAATCTTTACTTTTATTGGAGCGATGTCCCTTTAACTACCCATGTTCTGACGGTGAATGAAGCAAACAATATTCCCCGTAATACAAAAAGTGAAGTGACGGATTTTGTAATCACGGAATTGCAGGAGGCGATACCAAAATTACCCGTTACCCGGCCCGACAGTGAACATGGGCGTATTACCAAAGGAGGCGCTCTCGCTATTCTGGGGCGGGTATTGATGGCCGAAAAACGATGGGCGGAAGCCAAAGATGTTTATAAACAAATTATGGATTTGGGTATCTATATCATTGATCCGCGTTTTAAAATTATTTTTGAAGAAAAGGGCGAATCGAGCAAGGAACACGTTCTTGTAAGCGTACGTATGCAGGACGTTTACGGAACACCCATGCTCCGTGGCTGTCACGGATTTAGTTATGGAGGTTATCATTGGTTTAGTCCTTACAATGAACTGGTGGAAGAGTTTGAATGTATTGACGGTAAACCCATCAGTGAATCACCGCTTTACGACCCGGAGAATCCTTACAATAACAGAGATCCGAGGCTCGATAAAACAATCGGGATCAACGGGCGGACTGTTTTTAAGGGAAAATTATACATCTCTCATCCCGATTCTTCTGCTGTAAAATATCAGGACCAGGTGACACGGCGCCCGTGGAGCGGCTATCTGTTGCATAAATTCAGCGATGCTGATTACACCGGTACCATTACCGAATATGGCGGCGACTTTCCGATGATTCGTTATGCCGAAGTACTGCTGAGTTATCTCGAATCGTGTATTGAAAGTGGCACTCCCATTACGCAGGATATTCTGGATGCAACCATTAACAAAGTGCGGGGGCGTGCTGAAATTCAGATGCCGTCGGTAACCGAAA
This sequence comes from uncultured Maribellus sp., assembly GCA_964455785.1. Classification (GTDB taxonomy): domain Bacteria; phylum Bacteroidota; class Bacteroidia; order Bacteroidales; family Prolixibacteraceae; genus Draconibacterium. Next base: position 28 of record CAYWBV010000520.1, on the reverse strand, counting down.
CCGATCCTGTAAAATTAACCACGATTTT
>CAYWBV010000519.1:0-2584 GCA_964455785.1 uncultured Maribellus sp. | reverse complement strand
AAGTGCCATGAATACAAAGCGCTGGCATACAATGACAAAAAAGATTACAAAAATGCAGTGACCTCTTTTGAACAAGCCATCGCCACTTCCACCGAATCGACAGAAACACTGGTTTACAATGCAGCCATCGCCGCATATCGTGGCAACCTGCTTGACAAAGCCGTTGAACTCTTTGGCAAGTCGGTTGAGAATGGTTATAATGCTGAAACCGCCCTGTTTTATAAGGCAGTGGTTTTAAACAAACAGAATAAAGACGCCGAATACAAAGCAACACTGGAAGAAGGTGCGGCTAAATTTCCCGGCGACGACAAAATTTGCCCTGCGCTGGCCAAAGTTTATGTTGCTGAAGGTAACGAGTTGTATAAAAAAGGCGCCGCTGTTTTAAGCGCTGCCAACCAGAAAATCAACGACGGCAGTTTAAAAACAACCGACGAAGCATACACCGCCGAAGTGGAAAAAGCCAAAGTTGAATTTAAAGCGGCGGTTGCCGTGCTGGAAAAAGCCAAAGCGCTGGATGCCACCAACGAAAATGCACAAAAACTGATTGACGCCTGCCAGGCAGTGCTGTAAACTTTTTTTGAAAATATTTCAGGTGAATCGTCTGGCAACGCCGGGCGGTTTTACAAAAAAGAAAGCCTTTCATCGCGAAGGGCTTTCTTTTTTGTAAAAACATTTCACCAATCCTTTTCCTGCTCCAAAGGTTAAAACTTCACCTGGATTGGCTAATTTTTATCCCCGCAAAAAACAGACGTCCCTGATCGGGGTAGCCTGCCACTGTCATATATTTTTTATCCAGAATATTTTTTACTTCAATAAAAAGCCTGGTAGTAAAACGCCCCGAGAATGTATAACCGGTGGTTAAATCGGCCGACACAAAATCGCCAAGGGAAAAATCCCCATGTTCCTTGGTCCAGGCCGGGTTTACAAATCGGTTGTTGGAGTAAAGCCCGGTGTAGTTGACAAAAACATTGGCATCGAAACCGGAAGATTCAAAATACAAACCGGTATTCACAATAACCTGAGGCAGTTGCTCATCTTTTACCATCTTGTTCTCCGATTCTTTTTCGCCTTTCATCAGCAGGGCATTCCCAAAAACATAACTGTGCAGGGAAGGAACATTCAGTTTGGCCGACATTTCGACGCCATAACTGCGTTTGTCGATATTTTCATACAGTTCCATCACCAAATCATTTTCGGTCACGATGGTTTGTCCGCTAAAATCGATGGATTGATTTCTTTGGGTGAAAAATGTACTTACTGAAATTTCGCTCCGGTTTGACGACTTATACCTGAAACCCAGGTCGTGCTGAAAACGGCTTTCATTTTCGGGACTTTCACCTTCGCCGGTTAAACTTCCTTTCCGGGGAGCGATGGTTCCGCCTGAAAAATTGTAGTGCAGCGACGAAGCGCCGGACATGACATAGGAAGCACCCAGCACCGACTGCCATTCAAGCGGTGCCGCCTGATCTTCGATGGGAGCAACATCCTGAAAGCCAGTGGCACTTCCTTCAATGCCAAAACCACCCCACTCCACGATGTGTCCGCCGATTAACCTGAAACCGGCATCGAACAGAAACTTTCCAACCTTTTGTTCGCTGGCCACAACCCCCGAAAAAGTATGAACATTACAACTGCGACCCACGTAAAAACGTTTTCCGTCGGGCGCTACCCAGTGGTTGTAAAGGGCGCCGAAACGCAAGGTATTGGTTGGACTTAACGGACGGTTATGCAACACATTCACTCCGTATTCCCAGTCATTTTCATCATTCCAGGTTGTTTTTTCCTGCGGAATGTTATAACTGGCAAAGTCCACATTCCGGCGGGCCATGTTGGTTTGAAGCTCAGTCAGCGAGCCGTCTTTTCCGTTATAAGTAAGTTTTACGTGAGTTAACAGGGTGCGCACCGGGTCGTATTTCTCCATCCTGTTTTTGATGTTGGGCACCCCGATTTCGTCGTCAATCTTTCTCAATTGCCGCAACCCGCTGATGTAAGTTGCCCCGGCAGCCAGGTTAAATTTAGAATTTATTTTCCAGTCCAGGTTCCCATGAAAATTGCCAATTCGTTCCTTGCCATTTTTTCCCGGAGGGCCGTCGGTTCCAAAAAAGGATGCCGAAGTAGTAAAGGAAAAGTCGTTGATTTTATTGCCGTATTGCAGGCTCGTTACGTAATTGTTTAACTCCCCGTATTTGGCCAGCAGTGAAATGGTTTCACGCTCCGGCTTTTTGGTTTTTATATCCACCAAGCCGGTCAGTCCCGACAAACCTTTCACCAGGGCGCTGCTGGACCGGACGATCTCCACCGATTCAATATCGAGCGCTGACAGGAAATACCCGGTTTCTTCAAACTCCTTTTGCCAGACGCCATCGATGGAATAATCGGGATAGGGGTATTTTTGTCCCCTGACGGAAAAGAACTGTTTCGTTTTCCGGCCACGGGTTTCGGTCCACCCGCCCGGAACAAATTTCAAAGCATCGACAAGCGTTACAGCGCCTTGTTTTTCTATTTCCACCGAACTGATGGTGGTCATCGCCGGCAGAATCGATACGGGAATCCGGTTTACTGAGGTGTCCCTGCCGGGCAAAAA
>CAYWBV010000518.1:0-2592 GCA_964455785.1 uncultured Maribellus sp. | reverse complement strand
TATCCGGTTCTAAAATTAAAATTATTTTGCGTTAATGGTCACAAAATCTCGTTCCCGGTCATCGTCCGGCATCGAATTTTAGCTTGCTACGGCTATATTTAGTCCAAATGCCAGCGACATCCGGTGTGCATTTTTAAAATTAAATGCCTGTATCGCATTGTCGGTCACAAAATACAAATCGGTACCGGGAAGTATTTTTAGCCGAAGCCCCACTCCAATATTATCGTATTTATACCCAGTAGAATAGCTTACTGATGTCATCAGAAACTTTCCCAATTTACCGTTAAGCGACAAAGATGCAGAAACATCGTTCCTGCCTTCGTAAAAGGTATTGCGAAAAACCAAACCGTAATTCCATTTTGAAGCGAATTGACGATTTGCCCCAAGATATATTTTTGCCGGTATGCCAATTTTAATTTTGTCGCTTTCCTGAATATTTATTTCATCGTTGCTTCCTGAAAGTTTATAAGCGTTTGTTTTCCATGACGATGCCCCGATATTGAGCAGACTTGCAGAAAAAGTCCACTTTTGGAGACAATATGTGGCGCCAATATCAAAAGAAAGACTTTTGTTTTTCAACAACTCAGAAATACCCACGTCCCTGCCCCAACCTTCTTCCAGCAATCCCTCGTCCGGGTCAAAAATGTTGCCATCGACAGCCTCCGGGTTTATTTGAACGGGCAGCCCAAGAATAATATCACCCGAAATGCTGGTATCGTATTCTCTTTCCACATTTCCCGATTCCTCCAACTCCACTGAATAAGTCATATTCCGGGCTTTTGCCCCGGCCATATTGAGGTTGAGGTGAGGACTAATTCCTACGCGTAAATTTTCGTTTATTTTTCGGGAATAGGTTACGGATAACGACAAATAATTATTGGTCATAAAATCGATATTATCAGCAACCAGGGGAAAATCATCTGCCTGTAGTTTATCGTAATCCGCTAACAGATAAACAAAATCAGAATTGGCTTTTACCGTTGTAAAATCGTTCATATCAAAACATACGGAAAAAAAACTTTCATTTTTCATTGCAAACCCCATTGAAAAAAGGTTGAGCTTTCCATCTCCAAAAAACCTGTTTTCACCTCCGATTGAATTTACAAACTCATCCGGGTTATATTCTTCCCTTCCAACATTGTCACTAAAATCTTTGAAATCATTGTAACTAAAACCTGTGTTATAAGCATTTACATTTATTCCGCTTAAGGCTGGCAACCCGATATAAAATTTCAAATCAGGATGAAAAGCAGGATTATACTGAATGGTTTGGGGCATTTTGTCCATAAAATACATCGTGTTTTGAGCTTTCAGGTTAAATGAACATAATACAACGATAAAAATCAGAACCGGTTTCATAAGTTATTGTTTTTTTGGTTTTTCCAATTATCAGAAAAGCATTAAAAATAAATACAAAATGCAAATTTAAATTGCTTTTGTATGAATTTATTTTCTACGGAAATGAGAGAAAGCGAATGACAATAAAATTTTATAAATCAATATTTTATATTGACATGATTTAAAAATCGATGGTCAGTTGCACCGGCTTTCGTACTTCTTCCTGCAAAAAATTGGAAACAGTGAGCCCCAGCAAACGGATTCCTTTTATAAACCCACCTTCCGAATTCAGCAGTATTTTACTTTCTGCAATCATTTCGGCTTTGTTTTCAAAATAGCCATGAATGGTTTTGCTGCGGGTATGCTGTTCAAAATCGAAATATTTAAATTTTAGCGTAAGTGTTTTGGCTTTGACTTTCGAATGTTCTATCCGGTTCCACAAAATATCGGCAATGTTCAGCAGTTCGGTTTCCAATTCGGTTTCTTCAAACAAATCGGTAAAAAAAGTCTGTTCGGCGCCCACCGATTTTCGTTCGCGTTCGGGCTCCACCAAACGGTGATCCTCACCACGGCAAATCTCGTAATAATAATTACCCGATTTCCCGAACAAACGCACCAGTTCGAGCCGCTCCAGCTTTTTTAAATCGCGGCCAAACCAGATGCCCATTCTATTTAACTTTTCGGCGGTCACTTTTCCTATTCCAAAAAATTTCTGAATTTCCAGATTATCGATAAAATCACCGGCAAGGTCGGGAGTCACCACAAACAAACCATCGGGTTTATTGACATCCGAAGCTACCTTTGCCAAAAATTTATTGTACGAAACGCCAGCCGACGCGGTGAGTTTTGTTACTTCCAGTATTCTTTTTTTGATTTCTTTCGCAATCAGCGTTGCAGAGGGTTTGCCCTTTTTAGCGTACGTTACATCGAGATAAGCTTCGTCTAGCGAAAGCGGCTCGACCAAATCGGTGTATTCGAAAAAAATTTCGCGGATTTGGTTGGAAATTTCCTTGTAACGGTAAAACCGGGGTTTTACAAAAACAAGGCCGGGGCATTTTCGTTTGGCCACTTTCGACGGCATGGCAGAACGTACTCCGAATTTACGCGCTTCGTAACTTGCCGCGGCAACCACTCCCCGCTCGCCTGCCCCGCCAACGGCCACTGGTTTTCCTTTCAACCCGGGGTTATCAAGTTGTTCGACCGACGCATAAAAAGCATCCATGTCGATGTGGATTATTTTGCGGATAGCGCTCA
>CAYWBV010000517.1:1166-2594 GCA_964455785.1 uncultured Maribellus sp. | reverse complement strand
AATCAGTTTTTTTCAGTTTGTTCAACATTAATCCCGCAAAACTGTTTACTTTTCAAAAACAAATAAATTTAAAAGATTATGGCACAAATTACATTAAAGGGAAATACGATACATACCGTGGGCGAATTGCCGCGGAAGGGCGACAAAGCCAAAGATTTTACGTTGGTAAAAAGCGATTTGTCGCGGGTAGGGCTGGCCGATTTTAAAGGGCAGAAACTGGTGTTGAATATTTTTCCCAGTCTCGATACCGGGACATGCGCTGCGTCGGTCCGCTATTTTAACAAGGCTGCCGCCAGTCTCGCCAACACAAAAGTTCTCTGTATTTCGCGCGATCTTCCGTTTGCACAGTCGCGGTTTTGCGGGGCCGAAGGAATTGAAAACGTGGTAACCTTGTCGGATTTTGCCACCGGCGATTTTGGCAAAAACTACGGTTTGGAAATCGCCGACGGGCCGCTGCAGGGGTTGCACTCGCGCGTGGTGATTGTGTTAGACGAAAACGGAACGGTAGTGTACACCCAGCAGGTTCCCGAAATTGTGGATGAACCCAATTACCAGGCAGCTCTTGATGTTTTGAATTAGGTTTTTACTATCAGTTATTTCAGAAAAATACCACCCGTTTCACCGCGGGTGGTTTTTTTTCGTCAAAAAAAAGTAAATGAACCGTTTGTTGTGTCCTCGCGGAACAAAAACCGGGAAAGGTTGTTCTTCTATCAAATTAAAAAAGAATAAAAAATGAAAAGCAGAATAGTTGTGTTTTTGTCAGGAATGATGGCCGGAATCGGGATGGTGGCCCTGGCTCTGTTTCTGATTCTTCCCGGACAAATGTTTACTGTAGAGGAAAGTAAACTCGGTTTTGATGAAACCGTGGAAGCCATTGGAAAATCGGCGGTTGAAAACCACTGGAACGTACCACACCAGTACGATTTGCAGGCTTCGATGAAAAAAAGCGGGTTTGAAGTTAACCCGGTAAAGGTTTTTTCGTTGTGTAAACCTGAACACGCCAGCCAGATTCTTTCGGGCGGCAGCGAAAAAATGGTTTCGGCGCTGATGCCCTGTCGGGTTGCCGTGTATGAGGAAAATGGGAAAACCTACGTGTCGATGTTAAATTCGGGCCTGTTTTCCAGGCTGATGGGAAAAAGAGTCAGCAGTGTTATGGGAAAAGCCACCCTCGAAAACCAAAAGATTATAGAACCTGTAATTCAATAGTAAAATGGAAAAAATAGTTTTTGTTATTGTTTTGATGATTATGGTCTCCTGCCAGCCGGGATCCAAAAATCAGGCTGCCGAACAGTCGGCAACCCCGGCCGTCGAAGTGGTTGAAACCACCCTGAACATTGGGGGGATGCACTGTGATATGTGTGTTGCTTCCATCGAAAAAGGAGTAAGTGAACTGGCCGGGATTGAGTTTGTAAAGGCTAATCTTGGTGA
>CAYWBV010000517.1:0-1066 GCA_964455785.1 uncultured Maribellus sp. | reverse complement strand
GTTAAAGTGAAAGTAAGTTCTGTTTTGGCCAATTCTTCGGTGATAAAGAGGGAAAAGCTAGAACGATGGAAAATCAAGGTTATCCTGAATTAAACAAAAAAGCATCAGCCGCAAAAGGTTGATGCTTTTTTGTTTTACTCCGGGGATGTCCGGTTAATATTCGTCCCAGCTTTTGATGGTAATATCTTCCATTTTGTATTTGCAGATGGCATAAATAAATGCGCTTGCCACGCGGGCATTGGTTATCAGCGGGACGTTAAAATCGATGGCGTTCCGTCGGATTCGGTAGCCGTTTTTTAACTCTCTTTTGGTGTAGTTTTTCGGAATATTGATCACCAGGTCGAGTTTCTTTTCCTTGATGTATTCAATGGTATTCGGCTGCCGGTCTTCCTCGTCGGGCCAGTGCAGCAGCGTGTTATCAATCCCGTTGTCGGTAAAAAACCGGTGTGTTCCTTCGGTGGCAAAAATATTAAATCCTTTTTCCTTCAACATTCGTGCGCTTTGCAGCAGTTCTATTTTTCCTCTCGACGGGCCGGAAGAAATCAGGATATTTTTCTTCGGGAACTGGTATCCCACCGATAACATCGATTTGAGGATGGCTTCGTAATACGATTCGCCGATGCAGCCTACTTCGCCTGTCGAGGCCATATCCACACCCAGAACCGGGTCGGCATTCAGCAACCGGGCAAACGAGAACTGCGGCGCTTTTACACCCACATAATCCAGTTCGAACGACGATTTGTCGGGTTTCGCGACATCAATGCCCAGCATCACTTTTGTGGCGATTTCAATCAGGTTTAGTTTCATCACCTTCGAAACAAAGGGGAAACTGCGCGAAGCCCTGAGATTACATTCAATTACTTTGATGTCGTTGTCCTTGGCAAGAAACTGCATGTTGAACGGGCCGGTAATTTCAAGTCCCTGCGCAATCTGGCGGGCTATTTTTTTGATTCTTCGGATGGTTTCCACATACAATTTCTGCGGCGGGAAAACAATGGTCGCATCGCCCGAGTGGACGCCGGCAAATTCAACATGTTCGGAAATGGCGTAGGCAATAATTTCACCT
>CAYWBV010000516.1:2478-2603 GCA_964455785.1 uncultured Maribellus sp. | reverse complement strand
ACGGTTCAAAGACAAAAAAAACCCCGACCTGTGGCTGCGGTTCCTCGAAATCTATCGGAAACATACCGTAAAATTTGTATGGGTGAAAGGCCATGCCGACAACCCGCTTAACGAACGTTGCGACC
>CAYWBV010000516.1:0-2378 GCA_964455785.1 uncultured Maribellus sp. | reverse complement strand
AACTGGCTGTGGAAGCATCGATGCAGCCCATGCTTTTGGAGGATACCGGATACCAGCCGGAGTAAGTTTTTGTTTTCCCCGATGACAGGGACTTCAGATGATTACAGGACAAAAATCATTTTTTAATCATATTGTCAATAATCGAGATAAGTTCGTTAATCGGCTCGAAATAAGGAATAACGTTGTCTTTCTGAAAATCATACAAATCGTCATAGTCCCCTTTTTGCCTCCATGTAAATAGTTGTGAATACATCTTTCCGTATCGCGACTCAATTTTTCCGGTTTTGATAAAATACTCAGAAAAATTTGATTTTGTCCCGTTTATGAGTTGTTGGTTTTAAATCGGAGTCAAGCAGAAGGGCCATTACCGCATAATACGCGGCATAATATAATCTGTTAATTGTCGAATTCCATTTTTTCTTTTCTGCAAGAATCAAAGCATCGTCATACGTGTCTTTTGCCCTGGCAATCCTATAATTAATCAAATCATTTTTTGCCCTGGTCATTTTAGTTTAACTCCTTCCTTTTGGATGTTTTCATACAACGGAGTAATCGAATAATTTGAGTTCCAGTCATTCTTTGAATAAATCAATGGAGAGAATATTTCTCCGGTCTCGAGTTCTAAATCATAAAATTCATCCATGACCTTTGTTTCGAAATCGAATGGAACTTTCGGAATGTTAAGCAATATTAGTAAATCCCAGTCAGAAAACTTTCGGGCATTTCCTTTAGCCTGCGATCCATACAAATACACTTCAGAATCAGGTGCAGTTTTGTTAACAACCCTGATAATCATTTGTAATATTTGCTCTTTTTTACTCACAAAACAAATATAATGAATTTTGATTTAGTTATGTATTTGCTAACCTTTTGCCTGGGATTGAATCACCTAAAACAAAATAGTGTTGAAAATGCCGGGTTGCCAGGTATTCCTCCTTCACCCACCCGAAATACGTGGTCCGCTACGTTGAAAAAGGCTGGGGTTTCAGTGGGTGAAAGGCCATGCCGACAACCCGCTTAACGAACGTTGCGACCAACTGGCTGTGGAAGCATCGATGCAGCCCATGCTTTTGGAGGATACCGGATACCAACCGGAATAAGTTTTTGTAGCTTTTCTGATGCCGGAGGAGTCGCATACTTACATCTTCAGCGGGCGACTCAGAATCACCCGCTGAATGTTCTATTTCGACCCGAACAACGGCCGAACCCGGCAATCATCACGCCGCTTTTACCGGAACCCGCGCGTAGAACGTGTGGTTCGTGCTGTAACTTCGTGAAGAGCCACAGTAACAATCGGTTATAATCTGCTGTAAATTTATAATTCTAATACGTATCAAAATAAATTCTGATACCTGTCATTTTTAATTCTGATACGTATCAGAATTCATTTTAATAGTTGTTAAAAAATTGTATCTTGTAGTGAAGTTAAACCAAAGTACAGCACGTGTCCGGTGAAATTACCGCAGGGTTATACCAACTATTCGTTATATTTTATTATGACTATCAAGTATAAAATCGTAAAAACAGCGCATCCGGGAGTAAAGGGAGGCGGCGAATACCGCTACTACCCGCGGGTGTGCGACCGCAGAAAAATGGATTTGGAGGAACTGGCGAAACGTATTTCGGGGTTCAGCACGCTTCACCCGGCCGATATTATGGCGGTGCTGACCGCGTTCGTCAGCGAGCTGCCCGACCTGCTGCTCGACAACCACAGCATCCAGTTGGGCGATTTCGGAACCTTTTCGCTCCACGCCTCCGGCCTGCCATCGGATACGCCGGAGCAGGTAAACGCCAAAAAAATCACCGGCGTGAAGGTGGCTTTTCTTCCGGGCAAACAAATCAAACAGAAATTGAAAGGGGCCAAATTTTCGGTGCGCGGCTGAACGCCAAAAAATAACCGGCGTTATTCTTTTCATCTTTCCCAAATCAAAATGAAATCAAATGTTTTTGTATTTTTCTGCCTTCAACGTAAACCGGGAAATAATGAAAAATCTAAGCCTGATTATCGCCGCCTTTCTTTTTTTCGCCTGCAGCAATAAAAACAACATCGTCCTTCAAAGCCCCGACGGAAAGCTGGAGGTGAACGTCGGCATAAACGACTCAACAGCTCTTTTTTATTCGGTTGAATATCACGATTCGGTTGTGGTCGGCCCGTCTCTCCTGGGGTTTGTTTTCCGCGAAACCCCCGCTTTCGGCAAACACCTCGAAATCGTTTCGTTTTCCGAAACCACCGTCAACCAAACCTGGACACCGGTGTACGGCGAAAGGGAAAAAGTGAAAGACCATTATAACGAGGCTTCCGTTCACCTAAAGGAGACCACACCGCCGGGAAGGGAATTCGACATGACGTTCAGGGTTTATAATGAAGGAGTGGCATT
>CAYWBV010000515.1:0-2604 GCA_964455785.1 uncultured Maribellus sp. | reverse complement strand
TCACCTTAAAATGTGTGAATTATGTAAACCATTTAGAAAATTGTGTAAATAGTTTCTAAGAAGAATTGGAGACATTTGTAATAATAATACCATTTATTCTATGAGATACCTAAAAATAACCCGGCAAATAAATCAGAACAACAGCACGGCTTTGGATATGTATTTGCGCGAGGTTAATAAAATTGAACTGCTGACAACTGAAAAAGAGGTTGAACTTGCCCGGCGAATTGGCGAAGGCGACCAGCACGCGCTGGATGAACTGGTAAAAGCCAATCTCCGGTTTGTTATTTCAGTTGCAAACCAATACAAAAACCAGGGATTAAGTTTACCTGATTTGATTAACGAGGGAAACCTGGGGCTGATAACAGCTGCCGAACGTTTCGACAAAACCCGGGGATTTAAATTCATTTCCTATGCTGTATGGTGGATTCGTCATTCAATCCTGCAGGCTATCGACGAAAATTCAAGGACAATAAGACTTCCGGTGAATAAAATCGGTTTAAAAAATAAAATGAAAAAAACGTTCGACCAATTAAGCCATAAGTATTTCCGTGAACCAACCATCGACGAACTATCTGAAGCGATGGGATTACAGCCAGAGATTGTGGAAGATACAATGTATATTTTAACCGTTAATATTTCAATGGATGAACCCGTCGGCGATGATGAGGAAAACAACGGGTATGATTTGGTTTTGAGCGATAGTTCGCGCAGTCCCGTTTCAGGTTTGATTACCGAATCGCTTCAAAGGGAAATTGAACGGACTCTTTCCAACCTGTCGTCAAGGGAAGCCAATATTTTAAATCGTTTTTTTGGGCTCAACGGTTTTGTGGCCCAGCCTTTGGAAAAAATCGGGATTGATTTCGGGTTGTCGCGCGAGAGAGTGAGACAAATTAAGGAACATTCGCTGGAAAAGTTAAAAGTTCGCAAACACAGCAACAGTTTGCTTAAAGAATACATAAGTTATTGATCCCTCCCGATTCACTCATAAATGTGTGAATGATGTAATTCTTTCCGAAAGTTATGTAACACTTTATTTCCGATGAATTATGAACTTGACCTCGTTATTATTCACTTAAAAAAACGAAAATGAAAAAATCAATTCGCAACTTAACATTCCTTCTTTTAATGGGTGGTTTGTTATTTACATCGTGCGTCTCAAGTAAAAAATTTGCAGCCTCCGAAGCCCGGGCCGAAAAGCTTCAAAGAGACAATACAACAGCATTTAACCAACTGAATGAAAGTAACATGCATCTAAAAAAAGTTAATGATGAAAAAGCATCATTACAAAAAGAATACGCTTTGGTCCAAAAGGATTTGATGTTACTTACCACCGAATCAAAAATGACCATTGCCCAACAGGCAAAGCGGTTAAAAAACCTTCAGGATGTGATGCAGGCTCAAACGGACAAAACCAATCAACTGAAAAATTCGATTGCCAATGCCCTGTTAAATTATAAAGCCGATGAACTGAATGTTTACCTGAAAGACGGAAATGTTTATGTATCGCTCGAAGAAAAACTGTTGTTCAAATCGGGCAGTGATGTAGTCGATCCGAAAGGGAAAGAAGCCCTTAAATCGCTGGCAAATGTACTGAACAGTACCGACGATTTTACCGTGGCTATTGAAGGCCACACCGATGATGTGCCCATCAAAACCAAAACGTTTGAAGACAACTGGGATCTCAGCACAGCAAGGGCAACCTCAATCGTTCGTATCCTCACCAACGACTTTGGGTTCGATTCGGACCGGATAACAGCTTCCGGGAAAGGTAAGTTTCACCCTGTTCAGTCGAATGATACCGTTGAGGGCCGTGCAGGCAACCGAAGAACAGAAATTATTCTTTCGCCCGACATACAGGAAATATATAAGCTTTTGTATCAGTAAAATTTTATTGATGGTATTAAAAGCTACAACACCGCACTCCTTTATTGGGGTGCGGTGTTTTATTTGAAAATGTGTGAATAATGTAAATATGAAAGGAAATTGTGTAAATCGCGGGCCTGCCAAAAGTCTATTTTTATTGCGCTGATTTTTAATCGGCATTTTTAAGATAGCATACCGGAAATCATTGTTTGCCGGGAGAATTACAATATAAAAATCAGTTGCTTTTTTTAAAGGAGCCGGACACGATTCCTTCACCGCAGAAATTTGAAAAGACATCACTAAAAACAAAAAACGTATGACTCAGGTTCAATTTAACAACACTCTTCTCAGTTTAACGGACAAGCTGCACAAGTATGCACTCAGTCTAACTTCCGATTCGGAACGGGCCAACGACCTGTTGCAGGAAACCATACTAAAAGCGCTGATTTATCGCGAAAAGTTTACGCAAAACACAAATTTTAAAGCATGGATTTACACCATCATGAAAAACACATTTATTAATGATTATAGAAGAAATATAAAAACAAGGAACGCGTTTGTTGATTCCACCAAAGATTTTCAACTTTTACTTTCAATAGACAAAATTTATCCTACCCCCGATTCGATTTACAGTACCCAGGAAATTCACCGGAATATCGATGCGCTTGAAGACGAATACCGAATCCCTTTTACTATGTTTCTTGAAGGGTACAAGTATAAAGAAATAGCTAAAGAGCT
>CAYWBV010000514.1:0-2608 GCA_964455785.1 uncultured Maribellus sp. | reverse complement strand
GTCGATTACGACCGGTTTCAATACTACAATTCAGCCATCGACGAACTGAGCGAAAACAACAATTACGACCCGACCCTCACCATTTCCAACAAACCGGCAGCAGAATACATTCCCGTTTACGAAAACTTTATTTTATTTTTTAACGAAAAGCTCGGGATACAGCAAAACAGCCACAACTACCTGAGCCGGGGGATTTTTTACAGCCTCACGGGGAAATACAACGAAGCACTTTCGGATATTAACCGGGCCATCGAACTAAACGATAAAGATGGAGTTGCCTATTTTGTAAGGGCCAACTGCCGTTACAAAATGCTCGAACAAATAGAATCGCTTTCGGGCGGGCACAACGAATTCAGCATCCCCATCAAAGCGCCGGTTCAGGAAAACCAAACAGAACAACCACAGGCGTCGACCGATTACAATACCATTCTGAACGATTATGAAGTGACCCTTTTTCTGAACCCTGAATTCTTCTTCGGGTACTTCAACCGCGCATATATCAAACTACGGCTTGGCGAACACAAGAGCGCCATCGAAGATTTAAACCGCGCCATCGAACTGGAACCCGAATTTGCTGAAGCCTATTTTAACCGTGGCCTGACCAAAATTTATCTCGACGACCTGGAAGGCGGTGCGCTCGACCTTAGCCGCGCCGGCGAACTGGGAATTGTTGGAGCCTACAACATTATCAAACGGTATTGCAACTAACCGAAACCAGGTATAACATGGGAAAAAATATGATCACCTCGAAAAACTACAACAACGAGGATTTTACGTCCGACGATATTACCGGGAACGAATACGAAAACTGTACGTTCTCCAACTGCAATTTTGCCAACGCCAACCTCGCCGGTGTTGTTTTTGAAGACTGCCGGTTTACCGATTGCGATTTTAGTATGGCCAAAGCAGAAAAAACAGCGTTCAGAGATGTTCAATTCAAAAACTGCAAACTTCTCGGAATCCGTTTCGACGAGTGCAACCCCTTTTTGCTCGCTTTCGCTTTCGACTCGTGTGTCCTCGACTATTCGTCGTTTTGCGAGTTGAAAATCAAAAGTACCGTTTTCAATGCCTGTAAAATGGAAGAAACCGACTTTACCGAAGCCAATCTCAGCCGCGCGGTGTTTAAAGAGTGTGACCTGAACCGTGCAGTTTTTGACAATACCCTGCTGGAGTATGCCGATTTCAGAACTTCATTCCACTTTTCCATCGATCCGAAAGCCAATCACATCAACAAGGCAAAATTTTCGTTCAACAACATTGCCGGGCTGCTCGGCAAATACGATATTGTTATCGAATAGACAATACTATCTGTTTTTAGCCGTAAAAACGGGGCTCAATACTCCCGTCAAATCCGTAAATTGCAGGCTGAAAACTTTAGACTTTGAACTTTGAACTCGAAACTTTAAACTCAAAAGATGAGCAACCAACCGCTGGCAGAACGATTACGCCCCAAAACGCTCGACGATTATATCGGGCAGGAACATTTGGTGGGGAAAAATGCCGTATTGCGCAAGATGATTGAATCGGGGAACCTCTCGTCGATTATTTTGTGGGGGCCGCCGGGAGTGGGCAAAACCACGCTGGCCAAAATTATCGCCAACACACTCGACCGCCCGTTTTATACCCTGAGCGCCATCAATTCGGGGGTAAAAGACATTCGCGAAGTAATCGACAAAGCGCAGAAACAGCAGTTTTTTAATCGACCCAATCCAATCCTTTTTATCGATGAAATCCACCGGTTTAGCAAATCGCAACAGGATTCGCTGCTGGGGGCAGTCGAAAACGGGACCATTACCCTGATTGGCGCCACCACCGAAAACCCGTCGTTCGAGGTCATCTCCCCGCTCCTCTCGCGCTGCCAGGTGTACATCCTCAACCATCTGGAAAAAGAAGGGCTGCTGAAAATTGTGGACCTGGCGATAAAAAAAGATACCGAACTCAAAAAGAAAAAAATCGTCATCAAAGAAAACCAGGCGATGCTTCGTTTTTCGGGCGGCGATGCACGGAAACTGCTCAATGTCCTGGAACTGGTGGTGCTGGCCGAAGAGGGCGAAAAAATTGAAATTACCGACGAACTGGTTACCGGCCGGCTCCAAAAAAACCTGGCCATTTACGACAAGCAGGGCGAAATGCATTTCGATATCATCTCAGCATTTATTAAAAGTATCCGCGGCAGCGACCCCGACGCGGCGGTGTACTGGCTGGCGCGCATGATTGAAGGCGGCGAAGACGTAAAATTTATTGCCCGCCGTTTGCTGATCCTCGCCGCCGAAGATGTGGGGCTGGCCAATCCGAATGCGTTGCTGCTGGCGCAAAGTACATTTGATGCCGTCCACCAGATCGGGAACCCCGAGTCGCGTATCATCCTTTCAGAATGCGCCATTTACCTCGCGACCTCGCCCAAAAGCAACTCGGCCTACGAAGCCATCGACGGGGCGATTGCGCTGGTCAGGCGAACCGGCAACCTGCCTGTGCCGCTGCATATCCGCAATGCGCCCACTCAACTCATGAAAGATATCGGTTACGGGAAAAACTACAAATATGCCCATGCTTTCGAAGGGAACTTTACCGAGCAGGATTTTCTTCCGCAGGAAATCAAAAACGAACG
>CAYWBV010000513.1:0-2609 GCA_964455785.1 uncultured Maribellus sp. | reverse complement strand
CCCAGTAACGGACCACATTATTCCGGCTGCCGAGGAGTTCAACCTGCTTTTTTGTCGTCTCTTTCCCACGGAACCCGGCCAGCGACGCCGCTTCGTAAATTTCTTCCAGCGGATATTTTGTTTTGTCCAACCTGAATTCATACGCGGTCGTTGATTTTGGGAGCAAAGCAATTTCATATTCCGGCAAAAACATCACATCGCGCGATTGAAGAATTTCCTGTTTCAAAAGTTTTCGCATCTTTTCCAATACGGGTAAATATGCCGGCTGGTCTGCCAGATTTTTTGTTTCCCACAAATCGTTTTCAATATCGAACAAGAATTCCGCGGGCCTCGGTTCAAACAGGCTCTGTTGTAATGGATTGAGTTTGTTTTCAGCCCAGTCTTTCCGCATTTGCTGCTTGATTTCTCCAATTTCCATGTAGCGGATGTAGCGGGCTTCGTTGATAAACGGCAAAAAGTTGCGCGAATAAACATATTTCCCGTCGGTGACGGTGCGTACCATGTCGATACCGTTATCGGAACGGTCGGACGAAAGAAACAAATGATCAACCGGCTTTTTTCTTTTCTTTCCGAGATATGGTCTTCCTTCCAGGTGTTTTGGGATTTCTCCCCCGGCCAGGCTGATAATGGTTGGCGCAAGGTCGGTAAAATCAATCAACTCGTCGGTTACAATCCCGGCAGTTCCCCACGGAGACAGGTGTTTGTACATTTCCGGGAACCATATAACAAACGGCACCCGGTAGCCATAATTAATCCCGTTGGTTTTACCGCGGGGCATCCCCTCGCCGTGGTCGGCATAAAAAAAGATGATGGTGCTGTCTTTCAGGTTGTCCTTTTCGAGCCGGGCCAACAATTCGCCAATTCTATTGTTGGTAAGTTTTATTGAATTGTAAACGCGCGCAAACTGTTTACGCATTTCGGGACTGTCGCGGTAAAAAGGCGGCATTTCGAAATCATTGTCGCCAATCCGTTCTTCGGCAGAAAGGTTTTCAAGGATATTTTTCTGATACCATTCGTAGGTTTCGGTCATGGTGCGCGACTGGTGAGAATCGTTGTAGTTAAAAACCGCAAAAAAAGGTTGTCCCGGCTGGCGGTTCCACCAGCCTGCTTTTGCCGAACTTTCGTTCCAGGCCTCCTGAATAAACTCTTTTTCACGGGCCACATTGTAATCGGTCTTCACATTGTTGGTGGTGTAATAACCCAACTGCTGAAGATAATAGGGAAATCCTTTCATAAACCCCGGAACAGGATATTTGCTGCGGTGGTTCCCGGTTCCTGATTTGTAGGTTTTGACACCCGTAATTATAGCTGTCCGGCTGGGCGAACAAACCGTACCGGTGGAAAAAGCATTGGTAAAACGCACCCCGCCTTCCGCCAGTTTGTCGATAACCGGAGTACGGGCATCAATATTCCCGTAACACCCGATAAACTGCGGCGAAGTATCTTCAATGGTTATCCACAGAATGTTGGGTTTGGACTGATTTGTTTTATTTTTGGCTTGTACCTCTTGAAATAACATAAACGTTATGGATAAACAGATAAAAAGTATTTTATTCATTTTCAAACATTGATTTTAATATTTAATTTCTCAGGTGATTTTTCTTTAAACAAAATAAAAAAACCGATAAGTAATCCAATGGAACACAGTGTGGTAATTCCCCATATTGCATTCCAATTATAGCCTGCCGTAGTTTTGTAATGATAAATAAGCCTTGCGCATAAAAAATTGCCCACCAACAAACCCATTCCATAAGTGACCAGAAATATGAATCCCTGTGCTTGCGATTTAAGTTGCGCAGGTGCATTTTTGTTGATGTAAATCTGACCACCTACATAAAAAAAACCGAAAATGAGTCCGTGAACCAAAATACCGATGTAATACATCCAGGGTTGGGAAATTACCCCACCAGCATAAAACGAAAGGTAACGGATGGATAAAGCAACTAGCCCAAATACCATGGTTTTCCGCAATCCGATTTTTTTAATGGCTAATGGTACCAACAGTAAGAATCCCATTTCGGCTAAAACTCCCCAGTTGATTGTGATCGAAATGTATTTGGTATTCATATTCAGTAGAAATTCTGAGAAATATGAATAATACATGGCAAAGGGAATCATGGAAAGAAAGGAAAACAGGATGAACAAAGCGAAATTTCGATCCTTCATCAATTGTACAGAACCAAGTCCAAATGCTTCAATAACCCTTGGTTTTTGTCCCTTAGCCAGAGGAGGCGTGTTGGGAAGTGTCAAATTCAAAAGAACAGCTACGATACTTACTCCTGCACCACAATAAAAGGGAATGTGTGTTCCATCGAAGTCTATATTCAGTATCCGGACAAAAATCAGACTGAAAATCCCCGAAGCCACCCAGCCGATAGATCCAAACACTCTTACTTTAGGAAATTCTTCAGAAGGCAGATGATCCATTACAATAGCACTGGTCAAGCTCCACGAAGGCATGTAGGCAAGCATAGCCAATAACAGACACATGAAAAGTACATCGGTGTTACCTATTGTAGCTGCCAACGACAGCATTATAGCATGAACAAAATTTAATGCTTGCGTTGAGTCTGCCCTCAGCGGTCAATTTTTTAAACATCCTATGGGTA
>CAYWBV010000512.1:0-2611 GCA_964455785.1 uncultured Maribellus sp. | reverse complement strand
CATGACATTAATTTCGTTCATAAAAGCAACCATTTACTCCAAAATACATCTTTTAAAAAACCAAAAAATGAAAACAATTAAAACATTTGGCCTTTTTGTGTTTCTAATCAGCTTATTAATAACGTTTGCGATTCCGTTTCAAAGCTGCAAACCCGATGACGATGATCAAAAAGAAGAAGAGTGCGACAGTTGTATAATTGTTCTTAAACCTAATATCTATCTCTACCCCAATGAAAAAACACGGTTGTCGGTTAATTTGGATTTTCCAAAAGGCGGGAAAGTTGTAACATCGGTACCGGAGTATGGAAACGGGTGGAAAGTAACAGCGGACAAAAACGGATGGATTGACGACACCTATCTTTACTTGTTTTATGAAAGTAGTCAGCCCGATGTTTGGCAGCAAAATGAAGGGTGGCTGGTTGCAAAAAATCAACTGAAAACATTTTTTACTGAAAATTTAACCGATTATGGTTTTGCCGGCCGGGAAATACAGGATTTTACAGATTATTGGATTCCCCGCTTAACCACTTCCGAATATTACACTATCTATCCGCAAACCCAGGATTTAATTAAAACCGTAATTGATCTCAACTGTTCTCCGGAACCGGATAATTTAATGCGTCTGTTTTACTTAATTCAGGAAGCCGGGGATAATCCTGAAAATGAACCGGCAACACCGCAAACTGATCATACTTTTGTCAGGAAAGGTTTTTTTATTACAGAATGGGGCGTAATTTTAAAATAGTACCAGCTATAACCTTCCGTCCATATCCCCTTTATTTTCAGGTTCCAGCGGAAATTTAACGGGTTTGTTGTCGCGGGTGGAGCGGTAAATGGCGGTGAACAATTCCACAGTTCTTCGGCCATCTTCGCCGGTTACAAGTGGTTCAGTGTTATTTTCGATTGCATGTAAAAAATCTTCAATCTGGCGTTCCATATAATAAACCATCGGATCGATGCTGTTGAAATGTGCCGAATCTTCCGCCTTCCATTTTTCCAAAAGGTTTTCTTCGCCTGGCACCGACCAGATATCGTTTACGGGCGGCTCCAGGATTCCCGACATGCCGGCAATGAACATCGCCCCGCCGTCGGTCTGCACGCCCGCCGACGCTCCATTTTCGCCATGAACATGCACTTTCCCATAGATACCAGGTTTTTGTGAATTGCTGACAATGACATTTCCGATGGCGCCGTTTTTGAATTTTATAATTGCCAGCGCCGTATCTTCCACCTCGATGTATGGATGGTTTAGGTTGCGCCACAATCCGTAAACTTCGTCGATTTCACCCATAAACCACAATAAAATGTCGAGTTGATGAGGCGCCTGGTTCACCAAAACACCGCCGCCTTCCATCTTCCACGTACCGCGCCATTCGTCGGCGTCGTAATATTTTTTATCGCGCCAGCCCAGCATGTTGATGGTACCCAGAACCGGCTTTCCAATTTTTCCGGCTTCAATCGCATCTTTTACCCGCCGTACCGGTTCGTACCAGCGTCGCTGACTGATAACGCCCAGTTTAACACCAGCATTTTTACATACCTCAATAATTTTGTCGGAATCTTCCAGAGTAGAGGCAAGCGGTTTTTCCACCAGGATATTCGCTCCGGCCGCGGCTGCTTTTTCTGCCGGTTCCAGATGAAACGGGTGTGGCGTACAAACAATCGCCAAATCGATATTTTCGGTTTGAATTAAGGTTTCAATTTCAGTATAAAACGGAACGTTGTATTGCGCGGCAAACGATTCAGCCGTTTTTTTTGAACGGCTCCAGACGCCGGCCAACCTGGCATTGGGCAGGTTTTGTAATGCTTTGGCATGGAGGTGGGCTACTTTCCCGCAACCGAGAATGGCAATGTTGTGAAGAGTGCCGGAAGCCGGGAGGCCGAAGTCAGAAGTTTTTTGTTTGTGTTTCATTTTATCGTACTTAAATGTGGTGCATGGTTGGCCTCATTTTTATAGATCGGCATGGATGCACCTTATTGTAATCGTTGTTCTTGATCCCCGGGATAAATCCCGGGGTTATTCAAATTAAAGCCTTTCAGGCCTTTGTGGTTATTCTTTTAATTTAATGTAATTAACATTTCAGTTTAGTTCTTTTTTGCTCCCCTCCTCGGAGGGGTTGGGGGAGGCCGGAACTAAAATTACTTTGTTTAATCCGGGTTCTTTGTTGTATAACCGGCTAAACCAACTGGCGCCTTCAGAAAGCGGGACTACTGCCGAAATCATTCTATCGACGCTGATTTTTCCCGAAGCCAGCAGGTCGAGCACCAGTTCGTATTCGCCGTTAATGGCGCAGCTTCCGAGTAATGATAGTTCTGTGGTAACCACTTTTTGGAGGGGAATGGTAACTTCGGGTTTCAGGTTGCCTACCAAAACAGCCGTCCCTCCTTTTCGTAAACTGTTGATACAAAGATTTACGGTTTCGGAAATGCCGACCACTTCAAAACCAAAATCGGCGCCGCGGTTTTTGGTTAGTTCCTTTATTTTCTCTGAAAGATTTGAATCGCTGCTTTTAAAGGTAAAAGTTGCCCCAAATTCTTTAGCCAGTTGTAATTTGTTTTCATCCAAATCGAGAGCGATAATTGGATTGGCTCCGGCAATCTGCAACATTTT
>CAYWBV010000511.1:0-2612 GCA_964455785.1 uncultured Maribellus sp. | reverse complement strand
CGCCACGTATTACGTTTGGAATTCGGTAACCGAAGAACTGAAGCCGCTTTCGGAAAAAGGGGCGCAGCAATTGGCCACGTTTTCGCCCGACGGAGAGCGTGTGGCATTTGTTCGCGACAACAATATTTTTATCAAAAACCTGAAATTTGGCAGTGAAAGCCAGGCTACATTCGACGGCGAAAAAAATAAAATCATCAACGGAGCGCCTGACTGGGTTTACGAGGAAGAATTTGGTTTTAACAAAGCCATCTGGTGGTCGCCCGACAGCAAATTCCTTGCCTACCTTCGTTTTGATGAAACCGAAGTTCCCGAATTCACTTTGCCCATGTATGCCGGCGAAAATCCGAAGAGGGAAGAATACAGTTTGTACCCCGGTGGAGAAAAACTAAAGTATCCGAAAGCCGGCGAAAAAAATTCGGTCGTTAATGCCATGGTGTATGAAATCCGGTCGAAAACCAGTATCGCTGTCGATTTGGGGAAAGACAAAGACATTTATGTCCCGCGGCTGAACTGGACGCCGGATGCCGGAGATTTAGTGGTTATGCGCCTGAACCGCCGCCAGAATGTGCTCGATGTTTTGTATGCCAATCCATATACTGGAGACACGCGACCCGTTATCACAGAAAAAAACGACCGTTATATTTCGGAAGATTTCCTCGATGCTTTTACTTTTCTGGACGACGGAAAATTTGTGATCAACAGCGAAAGAGATGGCTGGTCGCATTTGTATTTGTACGACCGGCAGGGTTTTGAGCAGGGACAGCTTACAAAAGGTAAATTCGATGTCACCGGCTTTTATGGTTACGACCCCGTAAAAAAAGTTTTTTATTACCAGGCCGCCGCTGAATCGCCGCTGCGCCGCGAAGTTTATTTTATCAGCCAGGACGGGAAGAAATCGGGAAAAATTTCAACACAACCGGGAACCAACACCGTTGTTTTTAGCAAAGGCTTCAAATACTACATCAATTATTACAGCAACAGTACCACCCCTGAACTGATTACGCTTCACGAGAACAATAAAGGAACCCGGTTGAGGGTGCTTCAGGACAACACCGTTCTGAAAAATACATTAGACCTGTACCATATTCCTCAAAAAGAGTTTTTTAGTTTTACAACTTCGGAAGGTATTGAATTGAATGGTTATATGATTAAACCGGCCGGATTCGACGGTTCAAAAAAATACCCGGTTTTGATGACCCAGTACAGCGGTCCCAACTCGCAAAGTGTGGCCGACTCGTGGGGACGCGTTGGCTGGAACGAATACCTCGCCCAGGAAGGTTTTCTGGTGGTTTGTGTGGACCCGCGCGGAACCGCAGCCCGTGGCGAAGAATTCAGAAAAACAACCTACATGCAAATAGGCAAATACGAATCGGACGACCAGGTGGAAGCGGCCAGATATTTGGGAACTTTGCCTTATGTGGATAAAAACAACATCGCCATTTTCGGATGGAGTTATGGCGGATTTATGACTTTACTTTCGATGGAAAAAGGCGCCGGGCTGTTTAAAGCCGGTATCGCGGTGGCGCCCGTCACCAACTGGCGTTTTTACGACAGCGTTTACACCGAACGTTTTATGCGTACCCCGCGCGAGAACCCCGACGGTTACGACGACAACTCTCCCCTCTCCCATGCCGGAGACATTACCGGAAGGTTGCTGATTGTTCATGGTTCGGCCGACGATAATGTTCATGCACAGAATACATTCGAGTTTACCGAGAAAATGGTACAGGCAGGCGTTCAGTTCGACATGGCCATTTATACCAACCGCGACCACGGTATCCGGGGTGGAAACACAACGATTCATCTTTATACCAAAATGACCAATTTCTTAAAAGAGCAGTTGCAGTAGGCCTGTTTTTTTCCGGGTTCAAACATATTGACTTCCTTTGTGTTTTCATTGGCAGCAAATTCAAAATAATTGTAAAAAATGAAACGGATAACTCAGTACTTTCTGCAGGGCATTTTACTGGTTGCCCCGGTGGCCATTGTATTTTACATCCTGTATTCGCTGTTTATTACTTTTGATGGCTGGCTGACAAAAAATCTTGAACCCCTGCTTGGATTTTCAATACCCGGGTTAGGAATTTTAATCCTGTTTATTTCCTTAACTATCCTCGGATTTATCGGGCAAACCGCTTTGGTGCGGCCGTTGAAAAAAGTGGCAAAAAACCTGATTGAAAAAATTCCGCTCCTGAATTTGCTTTATTCGTCATTTAACGACCTCTTTTCCGCCTTTGTAGGAAAAGAAAAAAAGTTCAACACGCCGGTAAAGGTACTTTTCAATAAAGAAAACAACTTGTGGAAACTGGGGTTTGTAACACGCGAAACGATGGAGGAAATCGGAAACGAAGAGTTGTCGGCCGTTTATTTTCCGCATTCCTACAACTTCTCTGGCGAACTGTATCTGGTTCCATCCGATCGGTTGACCAAAATAAATATTTCGCCTGCCGAAACCATGAAATTTATCGTTTCGGGCGGGGTAACACGTTTTTAATTTATTATTAGCATGAGTATAGAAATTATTTCGACATTAATTTTTCTGATTTTTATTGTGGCTGTTCTTATGGTCGATTTGGTATTGGTTGGCCGGAAAGTGCACGTTATTTCAACCC
>CAYWBV010000510.1:0-2616 GCA_964455785.1 uncultured Maribellus sp. | reverse complement strand
GAATCAGCTTCACCATAGAATGAAACCGAAACCAGGTTTTCACCGCAGTAATGTTTTGACACAGCCATTCCCATTGTTGAAATCAACAACAGGGCAGATAAAAAAATATGGCTGACTTTTTTTAACATTACTCTTTTGTCTATCGAATAAAACAGATTTTTTTATAAAATGTTTCCAATGCTTCAAAAATACAGCTATTTACAAGGTGAATTGTTACGTAATTTTGGGAAAGTATTGTAAAATTTTGACTTAATTTTTTGTCATAAAATTCCACGTTACATTTCCGTAAACCCAGTTTTCCGAAACGTGGATTTCTTCCACACTCCCTTCTCCGCCCAAAACTTTTAGCCTTTTGGTCGTATATTCTCCCATTTCAAAATTGAACGTTGTACCGTCGTCGTCATACAAAATAAATTCGCCGGGAGCAGTGCCGTAAACCCGGATTTCGAGTGGTGTATTTTCCTTCCACTGCGATGTTTGTCTGATTTTTGGGATCATGGGGACGATGCCGCCGTCTTTTACAAAAAGAGGTATTTTTTCAAATCCTTTTTCAACTTCGATAATTTCGCCGTTTCCAACCAGTTTGCCGGTGTAAAAATCGAACCATTTTCCTTTGGGCAGTATCACTTTTCGCCCATTGTCGCCATTAAAAAGTGGAGCTACAAGGATGGACGCACCCATCATATACTGGTCCTTTACCTCCTTTTTCACTGCTTCTGAATAGGGATTTTCGGTAGCGTCGAAATCTTTTTCAATTACTTCGGTATCCAGGCCAAATCCTTCTTCCAGGTTCATCGCGCGGAATGGCGGAGTACCATTAAAATGATAGTCGGCAAAAGTGGAATAAAGATAAGGTAACAGTTGCATGCGTAAAAAAGCGACGTCGAGACACTGTTTATACACTTCAGAGAACGACCAGGGTTTAGTTCCGTCGGCCCAGGCGTTAATCATGGCCAGCGGCGAGAAACAGGTGGTTTGCATCCGGCGTAGCCATTCTTCGGCTGTTTTGCTGGCGCGTACTTCGGGAGTCCAGAGCAACCCGCTAAAACCCGAGTTGACCAGGGCGGTTATAAAATCCTCGTGGTTGTAATAATCGTTGTAAATTACATAGGGATACGAAACCGAGCCCGCGTTGGCCGCACGGATGAGACCATAAGTCCGTTCATTTTTCTGCCGGTAAACTTCATCGGTCAGTGTCATCATTTGCAGTCCGTAGGTTTGCCTCATCTGCTCTCCGTCCAAACCCGAAGGGAATTGTGCATTGTCAGGCCAAAGCCAGCGATCGTAACCGTCAATTTCATCCATTTTAAATCCACTCACCCCCACCTCCAACTGGTATTTTCTGAAATGTTCCTGCATAATTTTCCGCGGTTCTTCCATGGTGTAATCCGGTACAATTCCGTTCCATACGGTGTGGGTCCCGGCAAAAGGCAACAATTTCGGGTACAGAATCCCGTCGGGCGAAATGTAAGGGTTCATCCACAGGTTTAGCCGGATTCCCTGTTTTTTTATACTTTCGGCAAACCCTGCCGGATTGGGATACCGTGTTTTGTCCCATTCAAAAGTGCAGGGGTATGATTTGCTGTGCCAACCTGGTTCGAGTCCGACTACATCCAGCGGAAAATTTTTTTCTGCAAACCCGCTGATTTCATTTTGAATATCGTTTTCGGTGTAAAGCGTTGGAGTACGATGCCAGAAACCCAACCCCCATTTTGGAGGCAGAACTCCTCCGCCGCAGTACAGATTAAATCGTTGTACAACATCGAGCATATTTTCACCTGCAAAAAGGATCATTTCCACTCCTTGTTCAGGAATCACCATTTCCAGATTGTCGGAATAAGGTTGGGCCGACCAGTTTTTATCCGAATTTCTATCCTTTGCGACGGGCGGGTTTTTACTATCCACCCGTACGCCGGTCCCAACATAAACATCGATGTAACGTGCGGCGTTAACCAGCACACCGTATCCCTTCGACGACACAAAAAACGGCACCGGCGCGTGGGTACGGCCATCATCTTTCCCTCCGTAATGATCAACGTGGAGTCTTACTATTCTTCCGCGTTGCTGAACGGTTTTAAAGTTCAGTCCCAAACCGTAAATCTGTTCCCCTTTTTCGAGCGGAAAACGAAGATAGGTTTTGCCGTTTCTGGTTTCAGCCGTAATTTCTTCTCTGGAAACCGGAAATTCAATATCTGCCTTTTTATTCAGCGCTTCATTTCGCGGAGGTTTGCAGGCTACCGAAAGCAAGTCAAATTTCCCAGGCTGGTTTACCGAGGTTTTCCAGACTCCGGGAAACGAACTTTCCCAAACCGGATTTAAAAGAGTTGGAGAGTCAGTCGTCCCGGTTTTACAGGAAATAAATACAAGGATTATCCATACAAAACAGATTATTTTTTTCATCAGACAATGGATTTTGTTAAAAAAAATCCACCCAATTTAGTAAAGTTTTGATGAAATTTTTGTTGAGCGCAAGTTTTCCGCTGTTTTTGTGTCAAATCGGAATTGTTCGCCAAAACTATCATTTGACAGATAAAAGCATGAAATATTTCATACCGTGTTTGCTGAACAAAATTTAAAACATAAGGTTAATAAATCAAAAAGTATCCATAACTTTAA
>CAYWBV010000509.1:0-2617 GCA_964455785.1 uncultured Maribellus sp. | reverse complement strand
CCCGGGCTTTCTTATAAATACACACACGGAATTTACCGCATGGTGAATGATTTTCTGGAAGTACCACCTCTGAAAACGGGTGTGGTTCCCATCTTTACAATGGAACCAAGAGAAAAAGAGCAATTCTTTTCGTTTGATTTTGAAGGCTACATCGATATAAAACAGGCGGGTGAATATACCTTCTACCTGGCAACAAACGATGGTGGACGAATGTATGTTGATGATAACATGATTATCAATAATGATGGTTTACATCCGGTGGTGGAAGTAGGTAAAAAAGTGGAACTACAACCCGGGCTTCATCCCATTTCGGTAAAATACTTTCAGGAAGGTGGTTTGAACGGATTAAAAGTTTCATATGAAGGCCCGGGTATTGAGAAACAGGAAATTCCTTCGAAAGTGTTATTTCATAAGAAGTAATTAACTGAGATTTTGAATAGCGTTAATTTTAATATATGTAAATCAGAATTCTTATGAAGATTATTTTGCGGTTGTTTTTTTCTTTGCTAATGCTGGTCCTGTTTCTTTTGTTTATGCAAATTTCTGCATATGCTTCACATAAAGAAAAGAGCAGTTTGAAGAAAGCTGTTATTGTGGTTAGTAATAAAAATGCGAAGGCTGAAATGGTGGCTGCGCAGGTTTTAAGTGAAGAAGTTGAAAGAAGAACTGGTTTAAATTGGAAAATTACAACAGAAAAAAACAGTTCCGGCAATGCAATTCTTTTAACATCCAATAATCGTTTCGGTGTAGATGGGCTAAAACCTGAAGGCTACAATCTAAAAATAGATAAAGAGAACGGCGGTTATCAAATCTCTATTTCAGCAAAAGATGCACGAGGTGTATTGTTTGGCGTTGGGAAATTCCTTCGAATGATGGACTGGAGTGAAGGAGAAATAAGTATTCCTGAACACATGGATTATACCAGTTTTCCGCAGTACCCGATTCGTGGTCATCAGATTGGCTACAGGTCAACTGCTAATTCATACGATGCCTGGACTCCTGAAATTTATGAACAGTATATTCGCGACCTGGCTATGTTTGGAACCAATAGTATCGAAAATATTCCGTTACACTCTGGTAGTGAGGCGTTGATGAAAGTTAAGCCGGCCGAGATGAATATTATTATCAGCCGGATTTGTGAAAAATATGATCTTGATTATTGGGCATGGGTGCCTGCCGATTTTGATTTATCGAATGAAGCCGAAAGAAAACAGGCGGTTTTGGAACAGAAGAGGTTTTTTGATCAAACTCCCCGGCTGGACGGTATCTTTCTTCCCGGTGGGGATCCCGGAAGTAATCACCCAAAATTGATAATGCCCTATTTGGCCGAGCTCTACCAATACCTGATTGTAAAACATCCAAAAGCTAAGTTGTGGCTTTCGCTTCAGGATTTTGAACAGGATAAAATTGATTATGTTTTCGAATATTTAAACGAAAATATGCCGGATTGGTTAGGAGGTTTGGTTCTTGGCCCTGCCACTCCACCAATTGCAGAGATGAGAAAAAGATTACCTGTAAAATATCAGTTGCGCGATTATCCGGATATAACACACTCTTGCCGCAGTCAGTACGATGTAGGTTGGTGGGATCCTGCTTTAGCCCGCACATTGGGCAGGGAGTGTCCTAATCCTCAACCGCTTTATTATTCAACAATTCATAACTGGTCGGCTCCATATACCGATGGGTTTATTTCGTATTCGGACGGAATGCATGACGATTTAAATAAAGTTTTGTGGAGTGCCAAAGGATGGGATCAGAAAGCAGATATCCGCGAAATTTTAAAAGATTATGGTCGTTATTTCTTTCGGGCTGATTTGGCGGAATCGGTGGCCGATGGAATTTTTGCACTTGAAGACAACTGGGTAGGTCCGTTGGCTCAAAAAGGCGCTGTTGAAACAACGCTTCATTTTTGGGAGACTTTAGATAAATCGGCTCCGGAGTTAAATGGTAATTGGCGATGGCATTTGTTTATGCTAAGAGCCAGATATGATGCATATATCCGGAATAAGGTGATTTATGAACGTGCATTGGAAGAACAAGTTAATGAAGTTCTTCGCAAAGCATCAGAAATAGGCGCTGATGTTGCAATAACGAAATCGAAAGAAATTTTGAATCTTGCGGAAAGTGAACCTGTAGCATCTGATTTAAAAAAGGAAATCGAAAAATCAGCTCAGTTTCTTTATGATTACATGGGATATCAAACCAGCGTGAAAAAATACCATGCCGCAGGATTGAATAGAGGTGCTATTATTGATTATCTCGATTTGCCAATGAACAATCGCCTTTGGTTGGAGGACGAGTTTACCCGGATTTTAAAATTATCTTCCGAAGAAGAAAAAGTAAAGCAACTGGATGCGATTCGGAATTGGGAAAACCCGGGAGAAGGGAGTTTTTATGATGATTTGGGAACTTTAGATCGTTCTTCGCATGTAGTGCGTGGAGAAGGGCTTGATACCGATCCCTTGATGGAACGAAACCCCAATCCGGGCTACTGGTACTGGGACGAAGGATTTAACCGGTTGCGGCTTTCATGGTTGGTAAGTATGGACGAGCCAATTGCAGTGGTATATGATAATATTGATTCTTCTGCCGAATATGATGTGTGGGTTACCGGTTA
>CAYWBV010000508.1:0-2619 GCA_964455785.1 uncultured Maribellus sp. | reverse complement strand
CTTTTTGACAACGATGCCGAACCCGCAACATACCGATATATTAAACAATTTTTTATTAACCTTTCCCGGAATTTTTCCCGCGAGGGAGGTCCGGGACTTAAATCTAAACGTTTATGCCTTATCGACAATTACCAACCACCATTATTGGCCGGTTGAACGTGTTGGAAAAAGCCAACGAAAAAGCAGGTAGTACAGCGCAGGAAAACTGGGCTGTCAGTGTTGAAACCAAAAACAGTCTCGAAACCCTGTATCCGCAATTCAGAAATGAATATGCCGAACGGCAGGAGGAGTTTGCCCTGCAGGCCCAGGCCAGCGCTGCCGAAAACAACCAGGAAAATGTGTTGCGCCAGTTTGTTTCGCATTTTATCAGGGTGTTTAATATGGCTGTGGAACGGGGCAAATACATGGCCTCCGATCGCCTCTACTACGGACTGGATGCCAGCCAGAGCGAACTGCCCGGTTTAAACAGCGAGCAGGATTTGGTAACCTGGGCCATCAACCTGGTTACGGGCGAAGGAAAACGTATGGAGCAAGGCGGTCGCGACGGCGTTACCCCGGTGCCCATGAGCAATCCCGCCATTGCAGAGGTAGAGGCCGAACTGAACAGCTACATCGGGTTGAGTAATGCGCAATCGGCTGCCAAACAGGCTTTCGATGCCGAAAACAAAGACGTGCTCGATATGCTGCCCGCCATCGACAGCCTTATCCGCGACATTTACGACGAGGTGGAATTTTATTACCGCCGTGAAACCCCGCCGAACAAGCGTAAGCTGGCCGGCGAGTGGGGTGTGGTGTATGTGCCGAGCCCGGGCGAAACGCCCGAAGAGGAGGTGCCGGAAGAGTAATCCGTAGCCCGGTTTGTTTCACAGCCCCTCAGGGTTTTTAAAACCCTGAAGGGCTTCCGCCTGCCCAACATCGGAGCCCTGAACAACCGCCGGTGCAACATCGGAGCGCGTCCCCCTTTTCAAAGGGGGAACCAAAGGGGGATTGAGTCCCCTGGCAATAAGAGATTTTGAATCCCCCTGACTCCCTTTGGAAAATAAGAATAGTTTTTCATTGTACATACTGCATCCAAAGCCTGCCCGAATGAATCCGTTCAGGCGGGGTGGACAAGCCCTGAACAACCACCTGCGCAACACCAAAGCGCGTCCCCCTTTTCAAAGGGGGAATTAAAGGGGGATTAAGGTATGAACAATCACCTGCTGACGTTGACCCGGGAGCCGGTATCAGAATGGATAATAAGAAGAATACAAATCGTCAGAAACAGAACGGCAGCCGGTCGTTTTTCCTGTTTCCTAGTAGTACAATTTGCCTCTTTTTGCATTTCTTGTGAAACAAAAAGATAGTCATGCGAACTACAGGAGTTTTGTTATTTTTTATGGTTATCCATTCGGTACTGGTTGCAAAAACCAAGGATAAAATTGTTTTTTTGGAAGCCGAGAGTTTTAACAACACCGGAGGTTGGGTAGTCGATCAGCAGTCGATCGATCAGATGGGGTCGTCGTACCTTCTGGCACACGGACTTGGACGACCTGTTGATGACGCAGTTACCACTTTTTTTGCTGAAAATGGCGGCAACTACAAGGTCTGGGTGCGCACCCGCGACTGGGTAGCTCCCTGGAAGGCCGAAGGCGCTCCCGGAAAATTTCAACTGGCGGTAAATGGCCGGCCTTTGGAAACGGTGTTCGGCACCAACGGCGCAGAATGGAGCTGGCAGTATGGCGGTGAAGTAAGTTGCAAACAAGGTGAAAATGAAATCAGGCTGCACGATTTAACCGGTTTCGACGGCCGCTGCGATGCGATTGTTTTGTCGTCAGACCCTGGTTTTGTACCGCCTCAAAATGGAAAAGCGATGACAGCCTTCCGAAACGAATATCTTGAAAAAAGTAAAGGTATTTCTGATGCCGGAGAATTTGACTTTGTGGTGGTAGGCGGAGGAATGGCCGGATGTTGCGCCGCAGTTTCCGCAGCCCGGCTGGGATGTAAGGTGGCCCTCATTCAAAACCGCCCGGTACTCGGCGGCAACAACAGCTCGGAGGTACGTGTCGGATTGTCGGGACTGATACATCAGCAACCTTATCCCGTGCTTGGCGATTTGGTCGATGAAATAGGTTCAGTCGGGCACTGGACCTTGTGGGAGGCCCAGCGCGACCCGGATTCAGAAAGAAGCAAAAAAATTCTGGAAGAGATAGCCCGTAACCCTGAAAAGAAGGAACACAACGCCGGCCCGTCCACGAATTACAACGACGACAAAAAAGAGCAGGTGGTTGAAAACGAGGAAAACATCAGCCTGTTTCTGAATACCCATGTTTATGAAGTTGAAAAGAAAAAAGGAGAGATTGTTGCGGTGACGGCAAAAAATATCAAAACCGGCGAAAAGTCCCGTTTCAGGGGAAAACTGTTTGCCGACTGCACCGGCGACGGGAACCTCGGATACCTTGCCGGCGCCGATTTTCGTATGGGAAGGGAAAGTAAGGAGGAGACCGGCGAAATCCGCGCTCCCGAAAAAGCCGACAACATGGTGATGGGCACATCGATACAATGGAACAGTGTGGAAGAAGATGCCCCGTCAACATTTCCTTCCTGCCCGTGGGCGGTTCAGTTCGACGAAAATACCTG
>CAYWBV010000507.1:0-2622 GCA_964455785.1 uncultured Maribellus sp. | reverse complement strand
TTACCGTTTTTCATGAAAATATAGAGATACGAAATCCACAGGAAGAGGTGAAGGTTGTAGTGATGCAAAACAACCGCTGGGATAACGCCATCCGGAATCTAAAACCCCTTTTTATCCGCGACCGCCAGTTGATTTATGATTATAACCGCGAAAATGTTTTTGTGGCCGGCAACGAGTTCCGTTATTTCGATATCCGCACCAACCGGTTAAACGGCGAGAATGTGGCCTCCACCGAATTTCACCGGCCCTATTATCATAAAACACTCATGACAGACGAGGTGCGGGCAGGGAAAAAGTATTTCTCGTACAAAGAGATGAACGGAAAATATGTAGTGGAAAGCCAGGACCAGGTTAACGATTACGATGTGGACTGCGATTATGCTTTTGTTCATTTTACCCTGCCGCTCGAATCGGTTTTGCTGGGCGGGAGCGTTAATGTTTTTGGCGCCCTCACCAACTGGAATGCCAATAAAAGCAACGAAATGACCTGGAATTTTAACACCAGCGCCTACGAACTTACGCTTTTGCTAAAACAAGGGTATTACAACTTTCAATACGTTTATGTGCCGCAGGGCGCCAAAGTGGCCGATCATAAAAACCTGGAAGGCAGTTTCTGGGAAACCGAAAACGATTACCGGATTTTTGTCTATTACCGCGACCTCTCGGCCCGTTACGACCGTTTGATCGGTTTCCGCCAGTTAAATTCGCTGACCAACCGGAATTAAGGAAGGTTAGGTTTCCCCCCTAATCAATCCAAAGATTTTTGATTTGTTCATCTTATTGAGTAATTTTACTCATCTTATTGAGTAAATTGTAAAATGGAATTTGAAAGACATCATAAAAAATTGCTGTTGAACCGTTTGGAGCACGAACCCCGTCGGTTTATTCAGGTGGTATATGGCCCGCGTCAGGTGGGCAAAACCACAATGATCGGGCAATTGTTGAAAAGTATCAGTATACCTTCCCATTTTGTTACAGCCGATTTGGGCCCCGCATTACAGCGGTCCTGGATTAGCCAGCAATGGGAAACCGCTCGGTTAATCCTGAAACAATCGGGAGCAGGTGAAGGCCTTCTTGTTATCGATGAAATTCAGAAAATCGACAACTGGAGCGAAATGGTTAAAAAAGAGTGGGATACGGATACATGGAATAACCTGCGACTGAAGGTGGTGCTGTTGGGATCGTCAAGGTTGCTGCTGCAAAAGGGATTGACTGAATCACTGGCTGGCAGGTTTGAAACCATTTATATGGGGCACTGGTCGTTTTCTGAAATGGAGCAGGCTTTCGGTTTCGACGAAGACCGTTACATTTGGTTTGGCGGATACCCGGGGGCAGCAACACTTGCGGATGACGAAATACGCTGGAAAAAATACATAACCGATTCACTGATAGAAACAAGTATCTCGCGCGACATCCTGATGCTAACACGCGTGGATAAACCTGCGCTGATGCGGCAGTTGTTCGAACTGGGGTGCAGCTATTCGGGACAAATCCTTTCGTTCAACAAAATTCTGGGGCAATTGCAGGATGCAGGGAATACAACTACCTTATCGCATTACCTGAACCTGCTTGATACAGCCGGGCTGCTTGGCGGAATTGAAAAGTATGGCATGGATATCGTCCGGAAGCGGTCGTCGAGCCCGAAGTTTCAGGTTTACAACACTGCGCTGATGTCGGCACAGGCAGAATATTCCCAAAACGAAATCCTTTTACACCCGCAAATCAGGGGGCGCTGGGTTGAGTCGGCCATTGGCGCACACCTCATTAACCATTCTGTTCAGAAAAGTTTCGATTTGTTTTACTGGCGCGACCGAAACAACGAGGTGGACTTTGTCCTGTCTTCGAAGGGGAAAATGATAGCTATTGAAGTGAAGAGCGGCGCAAAAAAGGTTGCTCCGGGGATGGGGGCTTTTCAAAAACAGTTTAACCCGCATAAAATATATTTGGTAGGCCCCGGCGGAATCCCTGTACCCGATTTTTTAAGGTTAAACCCGGAGGAGCTGTTTTAACCGGCAGAGACGCACGATCTGCATCTCTGCCGCACTGATTTCAGGGAAAGCAGGTTCCGGTTAACGAACCTGCTCCCGTAAATCGGCTACTTGTTGAACTTGGCTTTTTGGATTTCTTCTTTGATGAGTCTGCCGGGCGTAAAAATAACCTTGATGTTTTTGATCTTGGTCGTTTTAAAATCTTTTTCTTCTGCTACACCTTCGCTGCTGAACCCTATCCGTAACGTACCCAGCTCCCCGAGGCTGACCGAATTACCCTCGAGCAACTCTTTCGGAATCTGTTCCACTAAGTTCGTCAGGACATTGGAAACATCTCCGCGGCTTAACGAGGAGATATCTGCAATATCATTGCTTAACGACCGAATGTCTTTTTTTCCGCTTGGTACCGGCATGGCATACCATTTTTTTGGAGCAGTCAGATCCCTGGATCTCCGCGTTCGATTAACTTGTACTTTAACATGGTAATAATTTAATTGTATTGGTGATATAATTTTAATTGACAGCAAGTTAATACATTCATTTTAAAAAGTCAACAGCACGATCAATAATTTTTATTTTTTGGATTACAGGGAGAAATACATCTGCGTCCGGATGGAAATAAATTTACATCCGG
>CAYWBV010000506.1:0-2634 GCA_964455785.1 uncultured Maribellus sp. | reverse complement strand
GGGAAAAGCTAACCAGACCAAATGGTTTTATGAACGAGCCCGGGGTCAATATAAAAACGCCCGGATTAAAGATGGATTTACTAAAACGAGGCAAAAGGCTTTTGATTTGATGAATCCCAGAAACCAACTCTTTGTAAAGGAAGAATTGGCAAAATATCAAAATACATATCAGGAGATCATTGAAGGTAAAAAATTGGTCGTAGGCCCTCATATAGTTGTTCGCGGCGGGCAAAAAAACTACGTACAGTTTATCAACTACAATGAAGTTAAAAACCCTGACAACATATATTTTGAAGATACAATTGCCAAAGCAATTCTTTTTCGTTCAGCCGAAAAAATTTATGGTGTAAAGCCAAATTCAATAGGCGACATGCGTTATTTAACTGTCCCCTATTCAATAGCATATTTGGGATATTTGTCAAATTACAAACTTGACTTATATAAAATCTGGAAAAATCAGGCTATTTCAGAAAACCTTATGAGTTTGCTTTATGATTTAATGGTAAAGGTGGAAGGTTTTATTAAATCCAATGCACCGGGTTCCTTGTACGGGGAATGGGCAAAAAAAGAGGAATGCTGGAATGCACTCAAAAACTCATCAATAGCTGTTAACCTGGAATTAGTAAAAGATGATTTTATTAATCCCCAAAGTCAGACGATTAGGAGAAAAATTACTGATTCAGATTCCGAAAACCAACAAATTCAGGAAGATATTGAAAAGATTAAATCAATTCCGTATAAAATCTGGGATAAAATTGAACAATGGGGTTTAGTCACCGAAAAACTAACCCAACAGCAACGAAACACTGCTTTAACGCTCGCAGGCAGAGTAAGAAATAATTCAAAAATTAGTGACTATGAACGAGTCACCGGATTAAAAATAATTGATATTGTAATTGAAAATGTCCCCGAATTACTTTTTGAAATTGATGAGGTTCAAAATCAATCAAATCAATTTGATAATAGTTGTGAGATAGAGATTACGTTGGAACTAATTAAAAAAATGGTAGAGTGGGATAGAAAAAATAAAAAGCTAAAAGATCATTATTTTATATTTATGAATAATGTAGTTCATGGTAAATATCCTTTAAATGAAAGAGCGACGAATTATGCAAGAATGAGTTTTAGGTTTCTGTCAAAGTGTGGATTTAAACCTTAAATCTTAAAGATTACAAGTTCGCCAGTACGAAAACCGGAAAATCTATCTTCCAACCGATGAAAAGTTTTATCCCTCGTTAACCAGTCTCCGGGAACACCGGAAAAGGTTCCGATATAACTGATTGCCTTCTCTTCCCGCTTCCCCCCCCAGCTTTGAACCCCGAACCACAAACTACAAACCCCGAACCTGTAACCCGCAACCCCTTCCCCTGTGAACCTGCTGAAAAACATTTGTTTAAGTTCAAAAAAAATAATTATTTTCAAACCGAGTTTTAATCACCAGGTGCGGACCGACTTACACAAGGCCCCCGTTGCCCGGAATCAAAACCAAAAAATGAATTTTAACCTTTAAAGTTTTTTCAAAATGGCAAACAACTCTGAAACAGGCCATGTAGTCAATGTGGCCAACTTTAACGAAATGATTTCTTTTGTAGTGGGGTACGACAGGACCTATAATCCCTCCAATCCGCTCATCACGCCGGGCGCA
This sequence comes from uncultured Maribellus sp., assembly GCA_964455785.1. Taxonomy (GTDB): domain Bacteria; phylum Bacteroidota; class Bacteroidia; order Bacteroidales; family Prolixibacteraceae; genus Draconibacterium. The sequence continues at coordinate 989 of CAYWBV010000506.1, read as the reverse complement.
CTGCAGGAAAAGGCCGACGCTGCCGGAGGGGCGGTAACCAGTGTAAACACATCGCTTGCGGTGTACAATGCTGCAATCTCCGACCGCGAACTGAGTTTTAAACCCGTAAGCCAACTGGTTACGCGGGTGATGAGTTTTCTGAAAGCTTCGGGCGCCCCGAAACCGGTGTACGACCAGGTGCTTACCGTAGCCCGGAAAATTAAAGGGACCAGGGCATCGGCAATAGTTACGCCCCCCGAACCCGAAGAAGGTGCCGAAAACCCGGTCGTTCCCAGGCAGGTGTCGGCGTCGCAGATGAGCTTCGACAGCCGTACCGAAAACTTCGGCAAACTGGTTGTGCTTTTAACCGGTATCCCCGAATACAACCCCAACGAGCAGGAACTGACGATAGAAGGCCTCAACGGGGTTTACACCGCGTTAAAGGCCAAAAACACGGCCGTAATAAACGCCGAAGTCCCGCTCAGCAACGCACGTATTCTGCGCGACGAGGTCCTTTATGCCGAAACTACCGGGCTTTGCGATGTAGCCCTTATGGTAAAAGATTATGTAAAAGCACTTTTCGGGACCACAAGCCCCCAGTACAGCCAAATCAGCAAGCTGAAGTTTACCAAAAAAAAGTAATCAGCCGATTCCGGTTGCCGTAGTTTTGAAAAAGTCTCTCGTTTCGGGAGACTTTTTTTTCGGCTTCTTCCCATACGTTACCCCGTCGTCGGAATAAACTACCTGAAATGTCGAATACACTCCCTGTTCGATAGAATACACTCCCTGTCTGGTAGAATGAGCTGCCTGTTCAGTGAAATACACTCCCTGTCCGGTAAAATGAGCTGCCTGTTTGGTAGAATAAGCTACCTGTTTGATGAAATAAGCTACCTTCTCGAACGAATGAGCAGTCGGTTCGATGAAATGAGCAATCTTCTCGAACGAGTAAGCAGTCGGTTCGATGAAATGAGCAATCTGTTCGAACGAATAGACAATCGGTTCGATGAAAT
>CAYWBV010000505.1:0-2634 GCA_964455785.1 uncultured Maribellus sp. | reverse complement strand
CTTTCGTGGAGAAACGAAAATACGTTTACCTTCCTGAAAAACGATACCCTTTGGGAAGAGTCGGCGGTAAAAGGCGCCCGGAAACCGCTGTTCAGCCTGAACGATTTAAATGAAATCGTAAAAAATACGGGGAGTTTTGAATTTCGCCGTTTCCCCTCTTTTTCTTTTTTGAATGAAAACGAAATGTTGCTCACCAATGCGGGGAATTACTGGGTTGTTTCTGTTCAGGAAAAGAAAATCAGCTACCACATTGAATTGCCGGGGAATGTGGACAATGCCGTTTTTAACGCAGCCGGGAAATGGGTGGTGTTCACCAAAGAAAATGATGTGTATGTTGCTTTCCCCGACGGCAAAACCGCCCGGATTACCAGCGACGGGGGCAACGGAATTGTGAACGGCTACTCGGTACACCGCAACGAATTTGGTATCGGCGGCGGTTTGTTCGACTCGCCCCGCGGAAACTTTATCGCGTTTTACCGGAAAGATGAATCGATGGTTCACGATTACCCGCTGGTCGATTTTATGGCGCGCGAAGCTGAATACACGCCGGTGAAATACCCGATGGCCGGGCTGACCAGCGAGCAGGTAAAGCTGGGGGTGTACAACATCAAAACCGGGGAAACCCTGTTTCTGAAAACCGGCGAACCCCTCGACCACTACCTCACCAACATTGCCTGGTCGCCCGACGAAAAGAACATTTATATGGCCGAACTGAACCGCGAACAAAACCACATGCAGTTGAACTGCTACGATGTGGTTTCGGGTGAAAAGGTAAAAACTCTGTTCGAAGAAAAGGATCGGCGTTATGTGGAGCCGCTGTTTCCGATTCAGTTTTCGAAAGTAAACCCAACAGAATTTTTTGAACTGAGCCGCAAAGACGGCTGGTTTCATCTTTATAAATACAATACCTCGGGGAAGTTGTTACAGCCGGTTACCAAAGGAGAGTGGGAAGTAACCCGGGTTCTCGGTTTCGACGCAAAGGAAAAATATGTTTTTGTGGAAGCGACCAAAGAAAGTCCGCTGGAAAACCATATCTACCGGGTGGAAATCAGAACGAGGAAAATAGAAAAGCTGACGGCGAATGAAGGCCTTCACAGCGGAACGGTTAGTCCGGGCGGTGGTTTTATTATTGATGAATGGAACGCCACGAATGTCGCCTCCAAAACCGACCTGGTTTCTGCCGACGGGAAAAACCGGCGTAACCTGCACACCTCAAAAAATCCGCTGGCCGACTATCAGTTGGGCGAAAACAGGCTGGTCACCATTCTTTCAGCCGACGGAAAAACCGAACTCACCGGCCGCCTGATTCTGCCGGTCAATTTTAATACTTCGAAAAAATACCCGGTGGTGGTGTATGTTTACGGAGGGCCGCACTCGCAAATGGTTAACAAAGGCTGGCTCAACAGCGCCGGGCTGTGGCAGTACTACATGGCCGCGCAGGGTTACATTGCCTTTACCATGGACAACCGCGGAACGCTGAACCATGGCCGCGATTTTGAAACCGCCATTCACCGGCAGTTAGGCATTTTGGAAACCGAAGACCAGATGAAAGGTATTGAATACCTGAAATCGCTGCCATATGTCGATGCGGGGCGGATTGGTGTCCACGGCTGGAGTTACGGCGGATTTATGACACTGAACCTGATGCTGCGCCACCCCGAAGTATTTAAGGTGGGCGCGGCCGGTGGACCGGTGGTGGACTGGAGTATGTACGAGGTGATGTACGGCGAACGTTATATGGACACCCCCGACGAAAACCCCGAAGGTTATAAGGAATCGAACATGCTTAACTATATTCCTGCCCTCGAAGGAAAGCTGATGCTTATTCACGGTGTGCAGGACGAAACCGTGGTGATGCAGCACAGTATGAAGTTCCTCGAAAAATGTATCAGGGAAAAAAAACAGGTTGACTTTTTTGTTTATCCCACCCACCCGCACAATGTCCGCGGGAAAGACCGCGTGCACCTGATGGAAAAGGTAAGCCGGTACTTTTTTGATAACCTGTAGGCGGGGATAATTTCCGGATGTTCAAATCTTCAAGGTTTTCGAAACCTTGAAGATTTAAAAGATCACAACTTTGGGATATAAAATAGTGAGCGGGCAGTGTATTGGAACATAAGTATAGACAGAGAGCCAGACAATGAATGAATTTGAATTTTCAGAAGACAGAGATTTTTTTAAGGGGTATTTAATGACAGACCCGAAGGAAGATTTTGAAATTTATATGTCACTATTTGATTTTAGACCAAACGAAATTAAAAGAAAAGAATTTAACAGAACCAGAGACAAACTTTTCGCAGACTTAGAAAAGTTACATGGACACACTTGTATGCTGAACTTGGAGATTTGCGACCCGGAAGCTAAGCTTGTAATTGACCATATAATACCATTGACAACAAACAAACTCAATAAAGAATTAAGACAACTAAAAGCCGAACCAGGCAAGAAAGTAAAATCTCAAAATTTTGGTTCAAACCATATAAATAACTTAATATTAGCGTGCGAAAAATGTAACAACAACAAAAAACACAGACTACTTGACAGAGGAAAATTGCAAGAGATTTTAATGAAAAAACAACTAAGTAACAAGAATAATATAATATCGTATTTTGTTGTTTGTTTGTAATAATATGA
>CAYWBV010000504.1:0-2634 GCA_964455785.1 uncultured Maribellus sp. | reverse complement strand
TCCTCTTTTTTACCTTCTGCAAACATCAGGTCATTTTCGGTTAATGTGGCAAATTTCTGTTTGAGAATGCCTTTCTGCACATTCCAGTTTCCTTCCAATTCTGTTTTATTCATTTTTTTAAGTTTTAAAGTGATTGAATTATCACCATACAAAGGTCATTGGCTTTAACTGAAAATACATTACATAATTCCAAAGAAGATTTACATCATTCCCACATTAAAAACCCGAAGAACATTGAATACCAATAAAAAACAGTTACTTTTAGCCCATGCGGATAAAAAAAATTGGTATAACTTTTTTATTGTTGGTTTTGGTTTCTGTAATAAGCGAGTGGAGTGTTGCTTCGTATAAGGACAATAACTTACCCCTGCTGATCGAAAAATTTAAACTTACAAATACAGGAAACTCTTCTGAACTTCCTGCCACAGACTTACTTCAAACCGCACTTTCCGGCTACGAAATCCTAAAGGAAGAAGAAACAATCCTTCGTCCGGATGTTATTACCATTATTGACTATAGTCTGCCGTCTGACCAGGAAAGGCTCTGGGTGCTCGACCTGGTGGAGGCAAAAGTTTTATATCATTGTCTTGTTTCGCATGGACGCAATTCCGGCGAAGTTATGGCCAATAATTTTTCCAACAAATCAGGCTCGTACGCCAGCAGCCCAGGCTTTTATACCACCGGCGAAACCTACTCAGGTAAAAACGGTTTTTCGCTTCGGCTCGATGGGATGGAAAAAGGAATTAACGATAAAGCTCGTGAACGGGCGATTGTAATACATGGCGCTGATTATGTTTCTTCAGAATTTGTCAAAAAGAATGGAAGACTTGGCCGCAGCCACGGTTGTCCGGCTGTTCCCGAAGAACTGAGCAGGGAAATTATTGAAACCATTAAAAACGGCACATGCCTCTTTGTTTATGCTCCCACAGAAAGTTATCTTTCAAAATCGCCGGTTATCAACAAAATGGCCTCTTTTAGAAAGGGATAACCTTTATTTTCTCTGGTTCCGGTTTTTGATTTAAAGCATTCAACACCATTTCATCACGACCGTAAATATCATTCCTGAATTGAACGCGTCCGTTTCCATCGGTCCATGCTGTGAGGTATAACAATACCACATCAACAGGGGTTTTTAAGCCGACCGTTAGTTCTTTTTTCTGTTGCATGGCCTTGCGAATTTCTGCTGAAGTCCACTCCGGTAAATCGTAAAGTAAAAGCTCGGCCAGTTCAAATGGTTTTTCAATTCTGATACAACCCGAACTCGCCGCCCTGTCGTCGCGCGCGAAAGTTCCCCTGGTGGGAGTGTCGTGAATATAAATGTTGTAACTGTTCGGAAACATAAATTTTACTTTCCCCAACGCATTGCCAGGTCCCGGACTTTGGCGCACCATATACGGAAATTTGTCTTTCGATATATTTTTCCAGTTAATTTCGTTGTAAGGAATTTCAGAACCGTCGAACCTTAAAATTTTCATATTCTTTTTAGTCAGATAGTCTGAACCTTTTTTCAATTCAGGAATCACATCATTTTTCAAAATAGTGGGGGGGACAGTCCACGTCGGACTAAATACGATATAGGTCATTCGTGCATTAAAAACCGGCGTTTCCCGGTATTCTTTTCCGACAACAACGCGCATTGAAATCAAGGTGTCAGCTCCATCAATCATAAAAAGCCTGTAATTGGCAATATTTACCATGATGTATTTCTTCGCTACTTTTAATGGAAGCCACCTGAACCGTTCCATATTTACCTTTAATTGATTCATAAGTTTTTGCGGTTTACTGTTTAAAGCGAGCAAAGTTCCTTTTCCAATCACGCCATCGGCATTTAAACCCCAATCACCCTGAAACAACTTTAGCTGATTTTCGAAAACAACATCATAATCCACAGAAATGCTGTCGGATAAAGGGTATCTTAACTTTATAAGCCTTTTTCTGATTTCCGGGATAATTGGATTGGATTCGCCGGGTTTAACAATTGTATCCGCCAGAATTGCCGGCCAGGGTTCACCGGCGATACTGAGAAAAAATGCCAGGTTCTCTTTCATCATCCAGTATGCCTGATACCTTGGGGCAAGCAGGTTTAGCGCGTTGGCAATATTATTAAAAGCCAGCGCTTCCTCCAGTTTTATATTAAACTGCAACTCCGGATCCTTTCGCTGTATCTTCCAGCTTTCACCTTCATTTTCTGAATCAACCCTTCCGTAATACAAATGCAGGCCTAAAATTAAAAAAGCATCGGTGAACAACACGTCCAGTTTCATCATATCTTCGGTATCCATCGGCTTGAATGGTATTATTTCTCCAATATATTTTTCAATCATGTTTAAATGATATTCCGTTGGGTTCAAACCGTGTTTTTCTACCTGACGAATGTAATCCAATAGCACAAATCCGTTTTTACCAAGAGTATTTGAGTTAATATGTACAGAAATATCGGATTCAATCCAGGCCGGAGAATCAGAGTTTACCCTGACCGGAGTTTCAGGCGTCGTCCAGGGTGGAACATTGGAGATTATCCAGGCCGAAGCTTTACTGTTTATCCATGCAGGGGCATAGTTTCTTTTTATATAAAACTCCTGCAGCAGTTTACTTGAAAAAAGGGACTCCTGATCAATTACATAGGTTTTATTC
>CAYWBV010000503.1:0-2635 GCA_964455785.1 uncultured Maribellus sp. | reverse complement strand
AGTATCACTATACTTTCACCGGAGTAACGTTATACTTTTTCAGGAACGCGCTGTTCATAATTATTATCCGGGATGTTGCTATTCTCGTTCTTCATTCCGGGTTGGAATGGAAAAAGCCAGCAGACGCGAGTCGTAGTTTATTTCTGTAATCTCGCCTTCTTCGTTGGTTTCATAATTGAATTTGTCGTTGGAAAGGCTGGACACCAAAGAAAGTCCGGCTTTTTTGATTTTATTGACAGAAAGATTACCAATGCCCGTTTTTTCCCTGACCACGTCAGCAAGGAGCCGTTCCCCGTAAACTGTTCCCTGCTGTTCAGGGGATGCGATGTTCATAACTACCAAAGCTACTTCGGGCTGTTCAACCTGTAACGAGGCCGCAACTTTTTTCAGTTCTGCCGGCGCTTTTTCGCGTATTTGTAAAAAGGCCAGGTCATCGTTGCCCAGTCTTCCTTGCGAATTTTCGCGTAAACTTTTAGCCGGTTCCGGTTTGGGCTCCGCTTTTTTGGCTGCGGGTTTTACCGGCGTAGTTTCTTTACCTTCAGGTACTGCTTTTTTCTCCTTTTTTACCGGAACTTCTTTTACTTCGCGTGTATTTTCTTTTTTGGGCGACTCGTTTTCAACCACGGCGACCTGGTTTATGGAGTTCAGTCGGCCAGACGAACGGTCGATAAAAATATAAATTGTAACTGCGACGACTAAAACGGCTGCAACGCGGGAGGTCCAAAGTAGAATTGTTCTTCCTGCAGAATAATGGTAGAGTTTGTTTTTTTTGCTGAAAACCAAAGATGTATCGGGCTGAAGTTTTGTTTTTTCAAACAATTCAACCTCCTTCTGTTTTTCAGGATGAACCGAAAGGTAGCGTTCGAATTCGATATTTTCTTCCGGAGAGATATCTCCTTCTAAACGGGCCACGGCCGTGTATTCAAACTCTTTTTCAGCGTCGTATTTTTCTTTATATAGTTGTTCTTTTTTACTGAATGTCATTTCTTCCGGTGTTGCTGAAACCGTTTCGAAAAGAGAAAGTTCTTCTTTCAGATCAGGATTTTGCTGAAGAAATTCTATAAAATCGTCAACCCGGGTTTCATCGAGGTTCCCTTCCAGGTAGTCGATAAACCAGGCTTCGTAATTATTTCTGTTGATTTTCATGTTACACCACCATTTCAATGTTTCCAATATATTTTTTTAAGAATACCCTCGCCCGGTAAATGTAAACTTTTACCTGCGATTCGTTTAAGTTGGCCAACTCCCCGATTTCTTCGTAGGAATATCCTTCGTAATCGCGCAGCAGCAAAACCATCCGTTGTATCTCCGGTAACCGGTCAACGGCCTCTTTTAAAATTTCGCCCAAATCCGAATAATTGTTTTCATGGCCTTCATCGGGTAGTTTTAAATCTTCGGAGTAGAGCGACCTTTTTTCTTTTCTAATCAGATCAATCATGGTGTGGTAGGCGGTGGTAAAAAGGTACGATTTTACCTTTTCGAAGCTCACATTTTCCGCATTTTTCCAAAGCTTTTCGTAACTGTCCTGCACAATATCCTCGGCCTTGTGAATATCCCGGATACTTTTCAAAACAAACCGGTAAACCCGGTCAGAGAAAAGGTCAACGGATTGATTGTATTCACTAACTGTCATCTGCGTTCTGATCGTTTTCACAAGATAAGACGGGCAACTTGTCGGGATGTTACAGGGCATGAACTTTTTTTTCGAGAAAGTTCTATCTTTAGAATTACAAATCAAATTTTAAACAAATGAAACCTTTATTACTCTTGTCTGTTCTGATTCCGTTTATTGTGCTTCCAGGCTTTTCCCAGTCGTCAGTTTGGATGATTGAAGGCAATGATACCAAAATTTATGTTGCCGGAAGCATTCATATTTTAAGGGAACAGGATTATCCGTTACCTCATGAATTTGAAAGTGCTTTTGAAAAATCAGACATTTTGGTTTTGGAAGCGGATATAAATCCGGAAAAAAGAGAGGAGAGAAGAAAAAAACTGTTCGGATTAACAATGTATCCCAATAATAAATCACTTAGCACCGAGTTGGATAAAGATGTTTACAAAAAACTGGATTCAGCCTACGTAAAATCCGGGCTGTCGCTGGAAAAAATGAATGGATTAAAACCTGTTATGGCAATACTTACCCTTACTCAATCAGAGTTATCTAAAATGGGGGTTACTGCTGAGGGCGTGGATAGTTATTTTTATGAGAATGCCTTGGAGAAAGGTAAAAATCTGTTGTTTTTGGAAAGTATTGATTATCAGATGGAATTGTATGTTGAAATTGGAGAAAGTAACGATTACGTGTACTACTCATTAAAAGAGTTAAAATATCAGAAAGAAACCTTTGATGAAATTATTGAATATTGGCGAGAAGGGAGCGCTAAAAAGTGGCTTGAATGGATTAATATTTTTAAACAAGATTTTCCCAACTTTTATCAATCGTTATTGGTAGAGCGAAATAACAACTGGATACCTCAACTCGAAAACTACCTGAAAACGCCTGAAGTGGAATTTGTGGTTGTCGGTGCCATGCATTTAACAGGTTCCGATGGAATTCTTCAAAAAATGAAAGACAAAGGATATAAAGTACAACAACTATAAAAAAGCCCCGGAATCCCGGAGCTTTTCTGTTTTT
>CAYWBV010000502.1:0-2636 GCA_964455785.1 uncultured Maribellus sp. | reverse complement strand
CAGGAAAATAAAATTTTTGTTTTCGATTTGAATACAGGAGAAAAAACGGATTCGATAGATTGTTCGTTTGTGTCGGGCAGCGAAGACTATTCGCACGGATACATCGGCGACCTGGTCCTTTCCTCTGACGGCAAAAAACTGTACGCCGTTGATCAAATAGGTTTCCGCATGGTCATCATCAACACCGAAACCGGCCGGCTGGAGCACAACGTTCCTGTGGGGCGGTATCCGTTTGGGATTTGTTTGTCGCCCGACGAACAAAAGGTGTATGTAGCCAATGTCGGTATGTTTCAATATAGTTTGATGGGAGGAATTACCGAGGAAAATGTGAATGAAACGGCACATAAGTTTCCGCCCTTTGGTTACGGAAGTAAAGAGATGATAGAGGGAATTGAAAACGATAGTGTTTCCGTTCCGGGACTGGGCGAAATGAACGCGCCCGAGGCTTTTTCGGTTTTTACCGTCAGCGTAGCCAATCCTGAAAAGCCGGCGGTGATTGCCAAAACAAAAACCGGTAACCTGGTGGGCGCGCTGGTGGAAGACATCCCTGCTGTGGGTGGCGCCAGCCCCAATTCGTTAGTAGCTACCGGCGACTATGTTTTTGTCACCAACGGGAACAACGACAATATTTCGGTTATTTCCATCGAAAAGGATACCGTTGTAAATACCATTTATCTGAAGCCTGACCCGCGGGTGAACCAGTTTCGCGGGGTTATCCCGTTTGGGTTAACACTTTCGCCCGACAAACAGCGGTTGTATGTTGCCTGTTCCGGGATAAATGCAGTTGCTGTTATCGATGCAACAAAGCTTGAAGTTTTGGGGTACATTCCCGCGGGCTGGTTTCCGGCGAAGTTAAAAGTGAGCAACGATGGTAAAAAACTGATTGTCGCCAACGCCAAAGGTTTTGGCAGCGGCCCCAACGGTGGTTCGGCGTTTGAGCGCGGCCCCGAAGGAAGTTACATCGGTTCGCTGATGAAAGGTACAGTGCAGGTGCTGGATATTCCTTCGGACGAGGAGCTAAAAACCTACACCCGTCAGGTCATTTCCAACAATTTTCATTTTGAAAAAGCAGGCTCTGAAAAATTGGAATGGCGGAAAAACAATCCGGTACCACTTTATCCGGGTGAAAAAGAAAGCCCGGTAAAACACATAGTTTTTATTTCGAAAGAGAACCGCACCTACGACGAAGTTTTCGGGCAGGTGGAAAAAGGAAAGGGCGATCCTGCACTGGCGCGTTACGGAGCAGGGGTAAGTTTCAGGAACAGCAAAGGCACTGATTCTGTTGAAAATGCCGACGTGATGGTAAATCATCTGAAACTGGCCCGCGAATTTGCCATTTCCGATAACTTTTATGTGGATGCCGATCACTCGGCCGATGGTCACCGCTGGCTGGTGAATACCTATCCGAATCAATGGACCGAAACCTGTACTTCGGCCAGTTATGGTGGAAACCGAAGATTTAAGTTCGATTCGAAAGCACCGGGCGTTTATGCCATGAATGGAGCTGCCGGCGCCATTTACCCTGAAGATTACAACGAGGCCGGATCCATGTGGGATCATCTTGAACGGAATAAAATCGATTTTTTCAACTTTGGATTCAGCATTATGTTCGAACCGGCTGTTTACAACGAAAAGTTTAAAAATGAAGGGGTCAGGCACTATATTAATTTTCCGTTGCCTCAGCCCATTTGGGAACGGACGTCGAAAAATTATCCAACCTACAACATGGCCATTCCCGATCAATTTCGTATCGACCAGTTTCAAAACGAATTTCAGGAGAAATGGATGAACGGGACTGATACCATGCCATCGTTGTTAACGGTAATTATTCCCAACGATCATGGCGCAGGCGAACGCCCTGAAGCCGGTTATCCGTTCCGCGAAAGTTACATGGCCGACAATGATTTGGCAGTGGGTCGGATTGTGGAATTTCTGTCGCGGACACCCTACTGGGAAAACATGCTGATTGTAGTTACCGAAGACGATGCCCAAAACGGCGTTGACCATGTGGATGCCCACCGAAGTGTTTTAATGCTGATTTCGCCGTGGGTAAAAAAAGATTATGTCAGCCACGTTCACTACAGTTTCGGAAGTATTTTTAAAACTTTCTGGAACATTCTCGGGTTACCTTATCTGAATCAGTACGACGCCGGGGCCAATGATCTGGCTGATTTTTTTACCGATACTCCTGATTTTAAACCTTACACCGCAGTTCCGGTCGATTCGCGGTTTTTTGATCCGCAAAAGGCGCTTGACCCGTTTGACGAAAGTTTCGATTGGAAAGCGCTGGAAGAATCGCCGGTAATGGACGATAAGGAGGATATGATCAGGGAAAGTAAGGAAAAAGATGAATACCGGCTGGAAAACAGGGAAAAGCCGAAACAGAAATAGTTCGAGATTTTTTGTATTGCAGGTTACGTTAATGGGAAAATTTAATTTAAAATTATGGAGACCAATCATAAAAATAGTTTGTTTGCCGGGTTTTTTACCATTTGGTTTTTATTTTCAGCGGGGCATTTGATTGCCCAAAACCAACCGGTTGCCCCCGTGGTAGGCACACAACCTGACGGGAGTATTTTGGTTCCCACCAACCAGTTATTGCGGCCTGCCGGTTTTCAGGTGTACATGCCCGGAAG
>CAYWBV010000501.1:0-2647 GCA_964455785.1 uncultured Maribellus sp. | reverse complement strand
GTCCATCATAGGAGGAGGACCACAGACATAAAATTGCTGCGCGAAATCTGTAACGTTGGCTTTCAGAAAGTCTTCGTCGATTAAACCATGAGCATATTTATAAGTTACTTCATCAGATAGAATATTGATAAAATTGTCACCCAATAACTTTTCGAACTCTGTTTTAAGTATGATGTCTTCTATGGTTTTATTTGCGAAAATCAGCTTGTTTGCACCTGTTTCTTTTTTCGATTGAAGATATCTGAGGATGCAAATAAACGGTGTAACACCCGCGCCTCCGGCAATAAACAAACCCTCGCCTGTATAAGCAATTGCGCCAAAAACATCGTGCAGAATCAGTTCATCATCCATTTTTAGTTTTAAAAGTTCATTGGTTACACCTTTGTGCGACGGATAAGTTTTGATTGTAAACTCCAGAAAATCGTTGATAGGCAGAGAAGTAAATGTGAAAGGTCTTTTTTCATCCTCCCAACCTTTTTTATTAATTGCAATTTCGGTAGCCTGGCCCGGAGTAAAATTGTACTTAGGAGGTTTCTCCGTAACAATTTGCAGCACATCGGGAGTAATGTGCTTTATTGATTTGATTTTCACAAAATATTTTTCCATGGTAATCTGTTTTATTTTGACTTTGTTGTGTATTGTGCTGGTTTTGAAAAATTAAACAAGGTACTTTTCCTCTTCAACCATTTTTTTAGTCCTTCCCAACACTTTTACTTTCGCAAGCCGCTGGTTTGAAGGTAAATTGGTAGAACGATCGGCATTCAGAAAAGCCATTACTTTTTTACTGGATAAAGCATATCCTTTGATCTGGCCACCCACGCACCTCACATATAAATCTTCATCTTCAGATTCTTTGGTTGGAGCAACTGGCTCGGTAATTAAAACGGCACAAACGCCGGGTATTTTGTTCGCCGCCTTACAGACCTCAACATCTTTCTCCTGTATGATCTGGTTCTCTGGTTCGTTTTGTCCTGAAATCGATTTTGTCAGGGGAACAACAAAATCAGGGTAGTTTTCACCGGGAACCAATTCATAATCTCCAATGTCGGTCAACTCATAACCCACTGCATTAAGGGCCTCAATCAATTTCTGTTTCAATTCGAACCAGCTAAAATCGGTAGATATTCCAATACGTATCATTTTTCTTGTTCCATCAGCGCTTAAATTTTTTATGTTTTTTAGTGTTTCCATTCTGTTTCTTTTTAATTGTAATTCTTGGCCAAGTTTAATATTGCAACTCGTTATTCAGCCAGGGATTCGGTATGCGCAATTTTTATGATTTTATGAGCAATCTGTTCAGGTGAAAGAACAAAATCGATACATCCGCTGTCAATTGCACTTTCAGGCATATCCGGCTGCCCGGCTGTTTCAGGTTTTTGCGCAATCGTAATTCCCCCGGCTTCTTTTATATTGCTAAGCGCTGCCGCTCCATCGCCGTCATAACCGGATACAATTACCGCGATAAGTTTGCCATCCCAGTTTTTGGATATTGAACGCATAAAAACGGTAATCACATCGGGCCATCCCCAGGGTTTTGAAATCGGTTTTAATCGAAACTCCCCATTTAGTATGTGTAAATCACGTTTTTCGGGAATAATGAAAACACGATTGGGTTTGATGTCCAACTTTTCCGTTATCAATTCAACCGGCATCTCCGTGTATTTTGGAAGAATCTCGTGAAGAAAAGTAGCTACCTCTCTCAGGTGGTTAACGATGACGATTGCAACACCCATGTCAGACGGCAAATTTTCCAGCAACCTGATATAAGCGTCAAGGCCACCGGCTGATCCGCCTACACAAACTACGGGGAAATTTTTTGCAGTATTTTTTGCTTTCGCGATCATTTTGTGTTATTCCAACTCCAGATAAAAACTTTAGTATTTCCTTTCCATATTTTTCTATTTCCTTTTTATGACCGATAAGTTTATTTTCCTCTGTATATTATTTGTCTTCCATCCGTGTTTGTCTTTCTGACGGATCTAATCTCCAATATACCTCGCGATTGTAATACCGGTGCAATTGTGTTTCATAATCCCGGGTGAGCAGATCTTCTTCTGAGTATTCAGGTGACTGCATAATACTTTCGCGGGAAAGGTTTACAAATACTTTTAAATCGTCCCAGCTTATTTTATCAATCCATTTTGGTGAAACCAATACCTTCTTCCCGGCCCACCAGCTTGCGGTATCGATTACTAAATAACGAATTGCCCATGTTTCGTCGTCAATAATAAAATCGTCAACATTTCCTATTTCACCGTCAGTGGCCTGTATCTTTTGGCCAGTTACAAAACTGGAGCTGCGCAGGTTGGGATCCCACTTTTTTTTGTTTTGATTGGATGCTTTCCATTCTTTACTGTCGCGAATAATAGTGGGATAATCTCCCCACATGTCAGAGCCACTCCAATAGTTTGGCCATCCATAATAACTGTGATAGTCCTCCTCAAATTGTTGTGACACGGGCTTGTCACTGCTTAGTGGCGGGCTGTCCTCAACTTGTTTCTTAGTAAGGTTAACTCCGATGTTTTTTTCTTCCTTATTGACAGAAACCAATGCATAAGGTGAAATTAACACCTGGTTACCTATAAGCCAGTTGCCTGTGTCGGCAATCAGATATCGAATCGTCCAGTGGTTGTCATCGAAGTAGAAT
>CAYWBV010000500.1:0-2650 GCA_964455785.1 uncultured Maribellus sp. | reverse complement strand
TCTTCCCTGCCAGAATCCGATTTTTCACCTTTTGTTATTACAATATCTTTATTCAATACCCGGTAAATTAAACCGGTTCCTTCTAAAACCTCATCCAAAACCTCATCGATTTTGGCATTCGAAAATTTTAGATTTATGATTTTATTGGATGGCAAATGCTCGTTTTTGTAAAAAAAATCGAACTCAGTTTGTTCTTGGATTGACTGGAATACTTCTTCAAGCGTGGCATCTTTTAATTCCAGATCGACCTTTACTGTCTGAGAATAAACGCTCGCTGTTACATTAAAAACGGCTGCCAACATCAAAATAAATGATAGTCTCATAATCAGTAATAATTTTTTTAGATTTCTCCCCAACCGGAGAAAATCTATTGATTTTTTTTTCATAGTTTAGCTACGATTTTAATTTTTAAATCAAATTTTTAAATAAGAATTGAAACGGGGAGTGTGTGGCGCATTTCCCGTTTTTTTTAAAAGTTTTTCGAAAGGTCATTTACTTCATAGGCATAATGTTTTAGTTCTCAATCGTTTTGATATTTATTTTTTTAGTTTTATCGTTATAACGTCATTTGTCATTTTGAAATCGAGCGGAATAAGTTGTTGAATTACTTCAAAATGCTGTTCAACGGGTTTGTATCTTCGCAGAACGCCTGATATTCTTTCGTTTTTTAGCGCTTCTTCAGGGTATTCTATTTTTACATCCCACCAGCGTTCAATAATCTGGAATATTTTACCAACAGGCTCATTATTAAAGTCATATCTTCCTTCTTTCCAGACGGTATAAATTTCAAGGTCGGTTTTACTGATCCTTATTTCAGCCGATTCAGTATGATAACTGGATTGTTCGCCCGGTAGTAAATCCTTAAAAAGATTTCCGCTGATGATTTTCACTTTTCCTTCTTCCAGCGTGGTTTCGATAATTTTACTTTCCGGGTATTCGCATATATTAAACCTTGTACCGGTTACTTTTACCATGTGGTTTCCGGTTTTCACCAGGAAAGGTTTTTCCTCGCTGGCAGTTACCTCGAAAAAAGCTTCGCCCGAAAGTTCAACTTCGCGGGTATTTTCAGAAAAACCGGTTGGAAATGAAAGCCGCGAATCGGAATTCAGCCAGACATGCGTCCCGTCGGCAAGAAAAATTTCCTTGATTTGTCCTTTTGAAGCTTCAATTGTTTTTTGTTCGACCTGACTGGCGTTGAACGAAAATCCGGAATAGAAATAGTGTCCCAGCCACCCGGCGCCGAGCGCAAAAATAACGATAGCTGCAATCCTGAGAATTTCTTTAATTCTGTAATCCCTTCGTTTTGTTGCTGATATCCGTTCCTGTAATTCGAGCCATTGCCCGAACTCAACCCCGGTTAACCGCGGTAAAGCCAACTGTGAAGCTTCCCACAAATCTTTTTCGCGGAAGAGTTGTTTGCTGTTTTCGGGGTTTTCTTTGACCCAGTTATACAGCATTTTTTCTTCGGCAGGAGTTGCATTCCCCCTGACAAAATGTTCAATGGCCTGAACCAGCTTCGGATTTTTCAGTTCGTTCATATGTTATATGAGTATTTTTCAGGGCGGCAACCCTACCCTTCTTTTAAAAAATTTAAACCTTTTTTGGAAAATAAAATGTAAACAGAAGTAGAACCAGGTCTTTGAACTCCTCGCGGAAGCTCCTCAGCGCTTTCGAAATGTGTTTCTCTACCGCTTTTACGGTTATGTTGTGTTTCTCTGCAATTTCTTTATTTGAAAGTCCTTCGAAACGACTCTCCTTAAAAACTTCGGCACATTTTTCAGGTAAATACCCGAAAACATTTTTTACACGATCTTCAATATCGAATTCGAGGATACTTTTTTCGGAGGCGATAAAATATTCAAGTTCTTCTTCTTTCAGTTTCAACCCAAAACCGCTTTCCCAGGTATTCTTCTTTTGTTCTTCTTTCAGAAATTTTAAACACCTGTTTTTGATGATGGTAAACAAATAGGCCGAAAACGAGGTGTTGATTTCAATTTTGTTCCGGTTGATCCAATAATTATAAAAACAATCCTGCACCATGTCTTTTGCCTGATCTTCACCTACAAATTTTTGGGCAAAAATACTCAACCGCCGGAAATACAAATTGTAGAGATGACGAAACGCGACCATGTCGCCATCTCTCACTTTTTGAAGAATATTATTTTCCGGAAATTGTTTCATAAAAAAAGCGGAAAATTTTCCGCTTCGCAATTTAGAAATAATTTATCCGAAAAGATGGATCAAAAAATAGTATAACTGAATTTTGCCTACACATCAGCCGCTTTATTTCGTCAACTCAATATTTATTTCCGCATCCGATTTCTGAATAATTTCTTCCAACGGCCTGTCAAATTCGAGTTTTACAACTGGTATTGTATTTTCCATTTCGTTGAGCGGAAGGTTGCGCAGACGCAAATAAGGTTGCTGTTCGGTATGGTCACTGGGGCACAGGTTTACTGCAAAATCAACCTTTTCTCCCGAATTGAGCATGGTTGCCTTTACCGGCGCAATGGTCACCGGTTTTAATTTTATCCCGTTTCCAACCGGTAGCCGGTTCAGATGGATGTAAACTGTTTTGTCTCTTTTGGTAACAAGGACTCCCGCCGTGCTGACGAGTTCAGTATCGGGTTTTACGCTAACATACGATTCG
>CAYWBV010000499.1:0-2666 GCA_964455785.1 uncultured Maribellus sp. | reverse complement strand
CGGTAGCCAAAAGCAAAGTTGCCCAGTTGCCGAATATCTCTTTTGCTGAAAGTGGTTTCATTTTGCAGTTTTTTTTACGCAAAGGCGCAGCGGCGCAAAGTTTTCTGTTCCCTCGTGTCTTTGCAACTTTGAGCGGAAATTATATTTCTTCTAAAATTGTTCCCGGAGTAAACATTTCTTCCGGATCTATGGCTACAAATATTAGTTTTTCGTAAGCGCTTTTTTTACCGGCTTCAAAAAACATCCCGATTCGTCCGTCGGGGAATCTCGTGAGGCAGGAATAAGCCGACGGGCCTGCATAAACCAGTTTCCCGTTGCTCCAGCTTTGGCAGTTGTCGAAACTGGTTTTCAGTGTCAGGTGGTTTCTGCCTGATGGTACAGCCGGGTTGAGAAACAGGTGCATCTGTTTTTCATTAACTTGTCCGTAATACAGGATGCTGGCCTGGCAAACCGATTCGACCAGTTGGTAATCATGCCCGATTTCCGACCAGGTTTCGCCGCCGTCTTTGCTAAAACTTACCGCCCGGCAATTCTGATTGTTGTATGATCGCATGTTCATCACCAACGTCCCGTCCGAAAGTTCAGTCACCTGGCTTTCGTTGCAGCCGGGTTGGATGGGCTGGCTCATTTTCCAGGTTCCTCCGTGATCATCGGAATACAAAACATGGGCACCGTATCCGAAAGGCCCGTTGCGAATGGAACCTTTCGGGTCATTATAACTATGGTTGGCTGGAATAACGATGCGCCCTTTGAAAGAGCCTTTTTTAATCTGAATCCCGATTCCGGGGCCGATGGCATACCAACCCCATAAAGTGTCGCGGCAGGTTTCGGCAACATTTTGAGGTTCCGACCAGGTAAGCCCGTCGTCGTCGGAATAACAAATGTAAGGCAAACGGGGCGAGGAGGATGTTTTATGAATGATTGCTGTTTCGTTGTCCTCCCCGTTATTCCAGGTCAGCAGCAGCCAAATCCTGCCAGTTTTTTCGTCTAAGACCGGGCATGGATTTCCGCAGGTATTTTGTGCATCGTCCCAAACGATTTGTTCTTTGTCCCAGGTTATTCCGTTGTCTGCAGAGCGTTTCAAAAGGATGTTGATGTCGCCCGAATCGCCGGCTTCACGGCCTTCACAAAAGGCCAGTAACGTTCCCTTTTTTGTTACAATCAGGGAAGGGATACGATAGTTATTGTAATTACCTGCGCCCTGTTCCCATAAAACTGATTTTTGAGCGATCGTTTTTTTTTCTTCACAGGCGTTGAGAAAGAATATAAGAACAAGGTAATGAACGGTAAAATAAATTGTAAGTCGTTTCATCGGTTGAATAGTTTTATCGGTTTTCAATATAGTCCAAATTTGTAGCCTGTTTCGTACATAGCAATGATATTTTCAACAGGAATATCATCCTGGAGTACCGGGTGCCCGGGCGAGAGGATGTACCCGCCGCCGGGTTTCAGGGCTTCCACGATACGCCGGGTTTCAGCTTTAACTTCATCTACAGTGCCGCGCGAAACTACATTCTGCACACTTATCCCTCCGCGCAAGGTAATCTGTTGTCCGTATTTTTTCTTGATTTTCAACGGATTCATACTTTCGGGCTGGACAGGGTCGAGTATGTCAATCCCTAATTCGATAAAGCGGGGAATTAACAACTCAATATTTCCGCAGGTATGCAAAAGAAGTTTAATGTTGTATTTATGCGCCAACTCCGCCATTTTTTTGAGGTGCGGCGCCACAAACTCATCGAAAAGCTCCGGGCCGATGAGCAAAGTGTCCTGCATCCCAAAATCATCGGCGAGGGCGAAAATATCAATCAGGTCGCCGGCTTCCTCAAACATCCGCCGGTAATATTCATAATAAAAAGAACAAACTTTGTTCAGGAAGTAATGCGCCATTCCGGGATTTGCCATCATATCCATCATCAATGTGTCCATTCCCCTGATGTAGGTAGCGTGTTGGAAGACCGAACCTCCGGAAGCCATCACCGAAAAGTCGCTCCATTCTTCCAACTCTCTTCTTATGTTTGAATAATCGAACCAGCTATTATCCGGCCAGGAATATTTTTCGCATTCTTCTTCCGACAGGGCGTTCGAAAGCAACGCCGGTCCGATTTCCATTGTCCATCCCGCAGAGGTTTTATTTTCGAATTCCTTCATATTCCATAAGCTAAAAATTCCTCCTCCCCAGTTTTCGAACAATTCATTTTCTGGACCGGTATATTTTGGGACTGTTCCCGAATGAAGGTCGATACCACGCATGTCGTAAATGTCCGCGTGTAATGCCTTCAGTAATTCTTTATCTGTTGCTACTTTCAATTCATTTTTTAATTTGGCAACAACCCATTTTGTAGCATTGATATGCGCCGGCACCCTATCTGGTTCGCAGTGGTTTGTTGTAAGAGCTATCCTTTTTCTTGCATTCATTTTGTTTACCATTCGCCTTTGTTCCCAAACCTTCTGGAAGCGGTAACTGAAAACTCGGCAGCCGCTTTATTAAACTCATTTAATATGGTTTTCAAATCTTTACCCTGGGAACTGCGCGCCGCAGAAATCATCGTTTTACATTCGTTGGAATCCATAAATCGGGCAGCCTCCAGCAAATTATCCTGATCTTCGTCGGGGATAACCAAAAATCCGTGGTTATCGGCATGAACAAGCTGACCGGGATTTAT
>CAYWBV010000498.1:0-2674 GCA_964455785.1 uncultured Maribellus sp. | reverse complement strand
GTTTCCACGGCCTTTCCACTTTTCAACCTACCCCCCTCCGGTCTCAAATTTTTGCATCATAATTTTACCTGAGTTTAGTTTTTGGCGCTGTTGCTTTTGTTTTGCGTCTGCTTTTGTTTTAACGTTGTGGCAAAAATCGCAAAGGCTTTGTGTATTGTCAAAACTTAACGCGAGGTCTGTCCGTTCTTCAACTGGTATTATGTGGTCAACTGTTGTCATTGGCCTGATTATTCCTCTTATCTCGCAATGTTGACAAAGCGGATTAGCTGCCCTTCGTTGCTCTCTCAACATCTTCCAACCTCGTGTCTGGTAAAATCCTGATTGGCTCGCTTCTGTTCTCCCTTTTTGTTCGCTTAACCTTTCACGCTCTTTTGGTTTTAGAACTTCTTTTCTGTACATCTCAATCCAAAGCGGTTCGTTTGTTTTCTTCTTTTTCATTTTGTTTTTCAAATCATGCCGGGACTTGTTACGGTCCCAGCATGAATATAAAACTATTTTATTTCAAAAACGGGCGGTGCTCTCATGTTCAAGTCTATCCACCTTCTGAAACCTTTCAATGGTGAAGGTTCCCGAGGTCTCGATAGTGGTATTCCGCGAGGTAAACAAACAATGTAAAGTTTCGTTTGTGTACCCTTTGCGGTACGTTTGAACAGATTCAGAATGACGCGAATTCCGCTTACAATAAGGGTGGAAATGGTGACCTTTTGCGGTTGTTTTTCCTCCTTCAAATCCCGTCGGACAGTGGTGAGCTCTATCCACTTCGCCGATACCAATCGTGCCAGCACGTCTACCGGGTCGGGCTGGTTCAGCGTTTGAAAGATTTTTTTCAACTGTGCGCGTTTTCGTTCGCGCTGTTTCGATGTCCATTCCTCCCAACTGCGGGCGTCGCGGCACTCATAAAATGTGAGGCGTTGTTTCGGCGATAATTTTTTTGTGTCAATCTCACGCGGTGTGAGTATCAATGAACGTATTTTCTCTTCTAATATATCGCCTAATATTTTTATGTTAATCGGATTAAGTAAATCGCTTAAAAACAATTCACTTCCCTTCCGAAAATTAAACTGGTCTAACCATCTTGTACGATTGATTTTTATTTCAATTCGCAGCTGGTCGGTTGCTCCTGTTTGCGCCTGGTATCCTTTATCGTAAATTTTAATACCAAATTCGTTAAACTCGGCAATGTAACCCACCATTGGCCGTTTCGGGTTGAGTTTCTCAAAGGCTTTTGTATATGCCGATACCAGGTATTTTTGAAAAACCTGGGCATCTGTACCGGTTGGCAGTTTTACGTTCACCCCAAATTCAAAATTTACAATCTTACTTTGTTCCGGGTTAATTCCGTATTTATTGCGAAGTTCAAAAAGGGTGTCCTGAACATTTCTGATAGTGTAGTTATCGTCGTTTTCTCCGCCGCGGTTGTAAAATTTATGCAGGCTGCCTTGAAAAGCGTATTTTGTTTTACCTTGAATTTTCTGACGACTAAACGTACATCCATAAATGTGAGCCTCTGAAGGTAACGGCACTATTTCGCCCGTTTCTTCCAGATGACGACCTATCATGGAAACCTCTTTATTCCATTTTTTACTGTCGGAAAGAACACATTCTATTTTTATTCCGTCGTACAATTTTTTATACCGGAAGCGCTATTTTTTTAAGTAAATTGGTTGAAACGTGTGTATAAATTTCAGTCGTTTTGCTGCTTGCATGTCCCGCAAGTTTCTGAATCAATCTTAAATCTGTTCCATTTTCTATTAACGATGTGAAACATGAATGCCGCAACAGGTGAAAGTGATATTTTTCGCCTAAATATTTTTTTATAATTGAATTACAGCTCGTTGATGTGTATTTTTCTAAAAACTGCCCGTTGAAAAGATAATTTTTCGGTTTTTCTTTACGATAATATTCGCGTAAACAATTCAGTACATTTTCAGATAACGGTACAATTCTGTCTTTTCTTCCTTTTGCCTGTCGAATTGTTATTATCATTTGTTTGCTGTCAATGTCTTCAATTTTTAGATTAATTACTTCTGAAACCCGCAACCCGACTGAAAAAGCAAGCATAATAATCGCCTTATGTTTTATATTTCTAATTCTTTCAATCTTTTTTAAAATATATCCGCTTTCAATCACCTTCGGCAAATGTTTCTCTGAGCGAGGATATTTAATATATTTAAATTTTAAAGGCTGTTTTCCGGTTAATTTATAAAATAATTTTACTGCAGAAATTCTGTGTTTCATTGAGTTTGTTGAATTCGAAAGCATTAACCACGCTTTTATCTCTCTTTCGTTTATTTCGCTCGGTTTAGTAACCTTATCGTTGAAGTATTCTAAAAATAATTCAACCTGAGTACTGTAATTTCGAATTGTATTTTCCGCATAATTTGCAAACCGCAAATCATCGGAATAAATCTTTACATACTTTCCGATATTCATTTTTATTTGTTTTAATTTTAGTTAGTTATAAGTGTTTTGTACATATAGTTGTTATAAAACAGCTTAAAGAAGTTTGCACCATATAGAAACGGAAGATTAAAGCCGTTTTATAACATGGTACAAAATGCATTATACTCATTTCAAATCAACGTCAGTGGTAGTTTTATTTTCTTTTTCCCCGCCCGCGTGTGGCAAAGCCACATTGAAATTTAGCCGGTTGAACGTACTACCTTTATAGTGA
>CAYWBV010000497.1:0-2680 GCA_964455785.1 uncultured Maribellus sp. | reverse complement strand
GCCAGAACAAAAAGATGCCATATCCCGTGGCCGTATTTTAAATTACGCCAGGCGTAAAAAACAACACCGAGAGAATAACATCCCGCGCCGACAAAAAGAAAAACGACACTTTCGAGAGGCAGGTTTTGTACCATCGGCACAACAGCGATAAGAAACATCCAGCCCATGAGAACATAAATGCCTACCATTAGTTTTCTGAACCGGGTAAGATAAATCGATCGTATTATTACACCGGCGATGGCCAGGCTCCAAATAATTCCGAACAATGTCCAGCCTAAAACCCCGCGAATTGTGGTCAGTACAAAAGGGGTATAAGTACCGGCAATGAGTAAAAAAATGGCAGCATGGTCGAAACGGGCAAACAGGTTTTTTACTTTTTGTTTGGTAAAACTGTGGTAAAGTGTAGAAGAGAGATACAGCAGTACCAGCGTACTTCCAAAAACAGAGAAGCTGACCACATGCCAGGCATTTCCTTTGGCGACGGCAAACACCACGAGCAATACCAAAGCTGCTATACTCAATAATGTGCCTATTCCGTGGGTGATGCTGTTAACTATTTCTTCTCCAATTGTTAGCGCTCGGTATTTGGTTGTTGTATTCGCCTTTGCCATATTTTTTGTTTGATACCAGTGAAACTTTTTCTGTAGCACAAAATAACAAAAAAAGCAGCTCTTCCGGCCAATTTAAGTGTTCTAAATAAGAAAACGCCTTTAACGCAGTGGTAAACAAACGATAAAGGCGCTCCCGGTTTTGTTGGTCATACCTGTTTTACATCGGCCCAATCAGTTCGATAAAGGTGCCGTCGGGGTCCTGAACGAGAATAAAGTAACGGTTTTCGGCAAGTTTCGAAGGTGTTCCGCTCAGAATTTGAATCTTATTTTTTTGAACTCTTTCCATGATGGGTTTCAGGTGGTTGACAAAAATGGTGATGTACTGAACGCCAGTGTCATCCGACATATATTTTTGTTTTGGGTGATTGGCCTTTGTTCCCAGGCTCATTAACTTCCATTCGTTCGAACGTTCGCTGTTTTCCAGCTTCAAAATGGTAACATCCAACTGGTATTTGTCGGTTAGTCCAAGCCCTTTGGCCTGCTCTTTGGTCACCGAAAACTCCCCGGTTTTGGTCATCCCGATAACGTTCGTGTAAAAATCAATCGATTTTTGTAAATCTTCGACAACCACTCCAACACTGATGGTTGGGTTGGAAAATTCGCCCGACGGAGGCGCCGTTTGGGCAGCAACCGGAAAAGCAACGGCTGCAAAAACAAAAGCGACCAAAATGTTTTTCATCTGTTTATTCATTTTATTGATTTAGTGAGGGTAAATATAAAATTTTTGACTGATTATTGTAGACGATAAATGGGATTTCACAATTTTACAATAGTTTTGCTCAAAAAAAAGGGAAAGATGACACTGCCGCAAATCAACAACAATAATGTTCCGGAATTTTTAAACCAGGCTGAAATCGTGTTGGAAACTGCTGAACAAATAAAAAAAGATTTTGGAATGTTTGGCGTGGAGATTTTGTTTTCGGGCGATACCAGCCAGGCCTACAACGAACTTCACGAACAACTGGTCGATCAGATTTCCCTTTTGCTGGAGCGGAATTACGAATTGCTTCTTTCGGTACTTTACCAGGTGGATATTACCGATCGCGAAATTGCCCGCGCCGAACGTGAACTCCCGCAATACAACCATGTGGAAATAGTAGCCCACCAGGTGATTGTCCGCGACCTAAAAAAAGTACTGCTGAGAAGGTATTTTAAAACTCAAAACGGGTAAAGTAAAGTTTTTCTGATTTCTTCAAATGCTCCTCGTCGGGTGGTGTACATTTTTAAAATCTATATTTGTCAACTTATCGGAGAAACATTCTTTCCAAAAATATGTTTGATAAACAAATCCGGGCTGGTATAAAAAGCGGAATACTTTTTTTAGCAACGGAATATCATAAAATGAAAAAGAGAACAAAACGAACAATGATTACTATACTTTCCGTTATTTTACTGATTGCCCTTTCGGTATCTGTTTTTATGAAACAACCCCGGTTTGGTAGAATTCCGAAAGGGGAACGGCTGGAGAAAATAAAAAAGTCGGCCAATTTTCGCGATGGGATTTTTCAGAACCTGAATCCCACACCACAATTAGCCGAAGATGCAAGTCTCCGGAAAATGTCCAGGGACTTTTTCTTTTCAAAAAACAGAAAACCACTGGGAATAGTCCCGTCTGTCAAAACCGGTTTGCTGGGTTTGGCGGCTGACGAAAATGTTCTGGTTTGGTTTGGGCATTCGTCCTATTTTATACAAACCGACGGAAAAAAAATTCTGGTTGACCCTGTGTTCAGCGGACACGCTTCCCCGTTTTTCTATTCGGTGAAAGCATTTCAGGGCACCGATGTTTATTCTCCCGAAGATTTTCCGGAGATAGATTACCTGGTAATCACGCACGATCATTGGGATCACCTCGACTACCAGACGGTTTCAAAATTGAAACCGAAAATCAAAAAGATAATTACCGGTCTCGGAACCGGCGAACATTTGGAATACTGGGGTTTTGATAAAAACAGGATTGTGGAAAAAGACTGGTCCCAATCAGCCGGATTTGAAGATGGAATCCGGTTTACGGCAACGCCTGCCCGTCATTTTTCGGGCAGAGGTTTCCGGCATAAAAAAACATTATGGTC
>CAYWBV010000496.1:0-2680 GCA_964455785.1 uncultured Maribellus sp. | reverse complement strand
CAAAATATGCGGGGCTGAACAAGAACAAATGGAGCGAACTTTCGATGAAGATGCTCGATTCGGGCGACGTATCCGATCATCCATACCAGGTTCAGTTCGAAGCATTTTTTGCCGCTCTTGACGAGGACAGGGAAATGCCGTTAACCAACCTGGCAGAAGCGCTAAAAACGCACGAACTGATTTTTGCCGCCGACAAATCAGCAGCGGATAATTCCTTAAAATAGTTTCAAAATGAAAAAACGAACAGTTGTTATATCTCTTCTTTTTACTTTTTTGATGGTGAGTTTCAGTGAAATGATTTTCGCACAATCATCAGCACCTGCAAAAACACCTTCAGCCCGTAAAATAGAATTATTCAACGGCAAAAACCTCGATGGCTGGTACACGTTCATTAAAGGGAAAGGAAAAAATACCGACGCAAACCACGTGTTCGGGGTACAAAAAGGGAACATCGTCATCTCGGGAGAGGAATTTGGATGTATTACCACCAATGATGAATATGAAAATTACAAACTCCTGGTTGAATACCGGTGGGGAGAACGAACCTTTGATCCCCGCGTGGAAAAAGCCAGGGACAGCGGTGTGCTTATCCATTCCACCGGCGACGACGGCGGGTACTCAGGGACATGGATGTTCTCCATCGAATGCCAGCTTATCGAAGGAGGTACGGGCGATTTGCTGGTTGTAGGCGACGGTACCGACCGGTTTTCGATAACCTGTCCGGTTGAGCCCGAAAAACAGAACGGGTCGTATCGTTTTAGTCCTGCGGGAAAGCCCGTCACCATTAACGGAGGACGTATCAACTGGTTTGGCCGCGATGCCGGGTGGAAAGATGTAAAAGGATTCCGGGGCGCAGACGACCTGGAAAAGCCGGTTGGGAAATGGAACCGTATGGAATGTATAGCCCGGGGCAACGAAATTTTGGTTTATCTTAACGGTACGCTGGTGAACCGTGCCATGGACGTCAAACCGCAAAAAGGAAAAATCCAGATTCAATCGGAGGGTGCTGAAATTTTGATCAGAAAAGTTATTCTTACTCCCCTGCCCTAACCCGAAATTCAAAATCAGAACGGTTATGAATAAAAAAATATTGGCCATATTCGCCCATCCCGACGATGCCGAACTAATGTGTGCAGGAACCCTGGCACTGTTCAAAAAACTAGGATGTGAAATTGATATCGCTACCATGACGCCCGGCGATAAAGGCTCGGCAGAACATACCAGGGAAGAAATCAGTGCGATTAGAAAAGTAGAAGCCCGCAGGTCGGCCGAACTGATTGGAGGAACGTACCACTGCCTTGAAATGGAAGATGTGTACATTTCGTATGACCCAAAAAGTATTAATGCCGCCACGGCTCTGATACGCAAAATACAACCCGACATTGTGTTTACCGCCAGTCCGCAGGATTATATGGTTGACCATGAAATGACAAGTAAAATTGTCAGGACAGCCTGTTTTGCCTGCGGGGTTAAAAACATGGAGGTCGGAGAAGAACCATTCGAAAGAATACCCTGGCTGTATTATACCGATGCAATGGAGGGCAAGGACATACTGGGAAACCCAATTGTGCCGTCAATGTTTGTCGATATCACCGACGGGATGCCGCTGAAGGAAAAAATGCTGGCCTGCCACGAAAGCCAGCGCAACTGGTTGTTGAAACATCATAAAATGGATGAATACATCCTTGCGATGAAACGGTTTGCCGAAATCAGGGGAAAAGAGATCAACACCCGCTATGCCGAAGGGTTTCGGCAGCATTTAGGCCACAGTTTTCCGCAAAACAACATCCTGAAAGAAATCCTTGGCGACAAGGTAATCGTAAAAAAAACCTGTTGAATCATCTAAAAAATAAAATAAAATGGCCCGGAAATTAAGTATGCTTGCCCCTGAATGGTGGGATTTTACCACGCTCGACGACGAATTGTTAACCGATGCAGCCCGGCTCACGCCCGACGATATGCTGGCGCTTTCGAGGGACGGTTTCAAAGTGATATTTTACGATACCCTGGAAGACTTTTACCTGGCCGAGGCGCTGGAATATATTTCGGCATGGAGGCAGGCCACCGACAGCGAACCGGTGGGCGTTTGCGGCCCGATTGGCCCGACAGAACAATTGCCGCTGGTTGCACGACTGGTAAACGAGTTGCAACTGAAGCTGGACAATGCCCATTTCTGGGGAATGGACGAATGGTTTGTAGATGGCAGGGAGATTTCACCCGAAAGTCCCATCTCTTTTGAAAGGGCCGACAGGGAACTGTGTTTTGACCGAATCGACAAAAAACTCAGGATACCCGAACCGAACCTGCATTTCCCGAAAGCCGATACCCACGAATATATCCGAAGCTGGGAGAGCGGAGTCAGGTGCGCCGTGATGCAGGGCGGACAGGGCGATACCAAACACTGGGCATTTAACGACCCGGTAAAAAGGGAAGGCCGGTACAAAGATGCCCCTCCGTCGCCCGAAGAATTCCGGAAGTTGTCAGCCCGTGTGGTCGATCTCCATCCGGTCACCTGTATGCAGAATGCCCGGACAAGCGCCGGCGGAGTGGTCACCGGCATTCCCACCAAAGCCATTACCGTAGGCCCGGTTCAAACCTGGAAAGCCGAAAAGGTCTCCATCTGGCAGGCCGGCACCCACGACAATCCGTTTGGCCAGCGGCTGACGGCCCTGATGATTGG
>CAYWBV010000495.1:0-2686 GCA_964455785.1 uncultured Maribellus sp. | reverse complement strand
CCAACTGCGCAAAATATGGTTTTTTACCTCACCAGGTTTTGCCCCACGACAGTTACCTGATTAACCTGGGGCATCCTGAAAAGGAAGCGTTGCAGAAATCGAGGGACGCGTTTCTCGACGAAATGCAGCGCTGCGAACAACTGGGCCTCGACCGGCTCAACTTTCATCCGGGCAGCCATCTTAACCAGATTTCGGAAGAACAATGCCTCTCGGTGATTGCCGATTCCATCAACTGGGCGCTGGAGCAAACCAGTGGTGTAATTGCCGTGATTGAAAATACGGCAGGGCAGGGCAGCAACGTAGGTTTTGCCTTTTATCAGCTCAAAAAAATAATCGATCAGGTGAATGACAAAAGCCGCGTTGGCGTGTGTATCGACACGTGCCACGCCTATTCCGCCGGTTACGATATAAAAACCAAAGCCGGTTTCGAAAAGGTTTTCAGGGAATTTGACGAAGTGGTAGGGTTTGAATATTTAAAAGGAATGCACCTGAACGACTCAAAAAAAGAACTCGGGTCGAAAGTTGACCGGCACGACAGCCTGGGGACCGGCACGCTGGGGTACGAAGTTTTTGAATGTATTATGAACGACAGCCGTTTTGACAATATCCCGTTAATCCTCGAAACGCCGAACGAAGAGCTATGGCCCGATGAAATCAGGCTTCTTAAAAATATGCAGAAATGACCGGAATCGTTTATTTAAACGGGCAGTACATCCGCAGGGATGAGGCCCGGATTTCGCCCGACGACCGCGGTTTTATTTTCGCCGACGGCATTTATGAAGTGATAAAATATTACAACGGAAAACCTTTCCGTTATGCCGATCATCTGGAACGGCTGAAACGAAGCCTTTCCGAAATTTCAATTCAGTATAATAAGCTGGACGAACTGGAAGAAATTTTTTTAACCCTGCTTTATAAAAATGATTTGAATTCGGTACAGGCCGGGGTTTATCTGCAGATTACACGCGGCGCTTACCAACGGGTGCATCATTTGCCAAAAGACGCTGAACCCACGGTTTATGCTTTTGTTTTTGAACTTCCTTCGGCGATGGAGAAGCTCGAAAACGGGATAAAAGTGGTTACCCGCGAAGATATTCGGTGGCTGCGCTGCGATATTAAGTCGGTGGCCCTGCTGCCCAATACCATGATTTACAATCAGGCCGTTGACGCCGGGGCGGGAGAGAGTATTTTGATACGAAACGGCGAGGTTACCGAGGCCACCCATTCGAGTGTTTTGGGCGTAAAAAACGGAGTTGTGGTTACGCGGCCGCTTTCCAACCTGATCCTGCCCGGAATTACACGAAAGGTAATTATGGAGATTTGCCGCCAGAACCGGATTCCTGTGGAAGAGCGCCCGATTTCAGAGAAAGAACTTTATGAATTGGATGAAATTATCATTGCCGGTACCGGGAGCGAAATTACACCTGCCATTGAGGTAAACGGGAAAATAGTAGGGAATCATAAACCGGGCGAAATCACCCGGTTTATTCAGAAAAGATTTTTCGAGATGGTATAAATTTCGAGGTGTTTTATGGTTTGGAATTTTGAACCGCTGTTTTTGAAGCGGCGGTTTTGCCTGTTATACCGTTTTTATGTGTTAACCTGCATCTGCATTTATTGTTGCGTCCGGTTGAGCCACAGTGTGTTTTTATTGATGATAAACCCTGTTTTTTGTGAAAACATTTTTAAGGTGACGATAATCGATAGCAGAATGGTGACTGCCCGGAAAATGTTTGCCGTAATGTTTCCTGCGGCGCCGCCTTCGATGTTGAACATCAGCCAGGAAAGGTTCATCAGGATGTGCAGACAGACATTGAACCAAACATTGTAACGCCATTCGATATAAAGCCACCCGAACCAAACCGATCCCAAAGCGGTAACCAGAAAAGCAAAAAACGAACTTATCCAGTCGCTGCCCTGGTAAATATGCCACGCTCCAAAAAACAGCGCACCCACCAGTGATGCCGGAATAAAACCCCATTTAAAACGGCGAAACAGCAATCCGATTAAAAAACTCCTCACCAGTAATTCTTCGTAAAAACCGGGTGAAATACAGTTTGAAAAGATTTTCAGAAAGGTGGTTTCGTGGCTGAATTCTGCAAATAGAACAAATCCGAGGAAAAGCGGCGCGGTTGACAGCAAGGCGAAGAGAAACGCTTTCGGGAAACGGGCATTCATTCCCAGTCCGTTTAAAGTATCTTTTCCCAAAATAACAAATGAAACAACTGCAACCGGTACAAGCCTTAGTACAAGCCAGGTGATGTGCCATAAAATGGGAGATTCGGGTAACCACAACGACCAGTCGGGATTAAACGAAAACAGAATGTCATCCAAAAAATAGGAGATCAAAAAACCGGAGATTAGAAGCACAGTCAAAAACAGATTCTTTTTCATGTGAACAGAAATTTATGGTTTTGTTTAACTTTTTGTGAACCCAGGGCAACTCAATTTGTCGGAAACAAATGTTTTTGCCAAACGGTTTCGGTGCAAATAAAAAGGGTAATTCTGAACAGAAAAAAAAGAAGTGACTAATCGCAGGGAATAGTGATTTTTTGCAAAAACGAGGGACAATCAACCATTTTCAGGGACAAAATGCAAGGGTGACCAGGACTGCATATCAATGATTAACGGCTGTTTCCGGCTTCGAACCAACCTTTTATTTCTTTAACGGATGATCGCGAGACCG
>CAYWBV010000494.1:0-2688 GCA_964455785.1 uncultured Maribellus sp. | reverse complement strand
ATTTCAGTATCGTGCGGTTAAATAAACGGCTTCAGCAAAAACATTGGTTAACCTGGCAGGGCGTTTTTTAAGAAGATATAAACCGGGAATTTCATTTTCTCCGCTAATTGTCGATTTGTACGCCGTCCATATCGTTTCTGATTTTTTCAACGAGCTGTGTATTAAAGTCCTTCAGCATTTCATTCATATTCCAGTAAATACACCAGCAAGCTGCGTCGGCTTTAAACTCGTCGTCGTACTCTTTGTAAAAAGATCCGAAATCTTTTACCAGTGTCCCGTCTTTTTTGAACAGTTTGATGTCTGAAATGTCAATCGTTATTTTTCCGGGGGTTTTTATTCCCGAAGTTGCCAGGGCTCCGATAAGCCCAAACTGGGCGCCGACAGCCGCTCCGGTCGAGAATTTTTGTTCGCCGTAGAAACTGTTTAACGTGCCGGTCAGGTAATATCCGCTTTCGTTGTTTTTGTTGTAATAAGCCTTTTCAAACAGCCTGGCCTGGTTAAAGTGTTCAACCATCAACCGGGTAATCTGGGTTACTACTGTATCTTTCGCGTAATGTTTTTCCGAATTGATACATATCGTTTTTTTGTCTGATTTTATCTGCCGGGGGTTATTAAACAATACGCTGTTTTCTTCGATGTTCGCCCGGTTGTCTTCCAGTATTCTTACCTCGACTTTTGCAGCGATGGTTTTCACCGGCTCTGTCACGGCCAGGTCGTTGGTTTTGTAAACTATTTTCTGGCTTATGGTACAGCTTGTCAGAAAAAGCGCCAATAAAAAAACTATTCTTCTCATAACGAATTATTTAAGTTGATTCTTTAAAATTTTATGCCCATCTCAAGTTTCAGCCCGACATCGCTTTTATAAACCTTTGAACTCAACAGTTTTTCATAAACAGAGATTCCGAGAGTAATCCCAACCTTTGTTTTGGAAATAAAATAAATGCCCTGCGACGGGGCTATCCCGAAAAAGGAGTGGCTGCTTTCACTACCCCGGGCATCCTGAAGTTCTTCGTCGCCAAAAACCAGTTGAGCGCCCAGGTTCATTAAAAAAACCTCGTTGAGTTGATAAAAAGGGCTTATTCCTGCATTAAAGTAACTCATACTTGCATACGTATAGCCCGATTTGTCGAAATATCCGGGGTCGATATCAAAACTTTCAACGCCGAACAGTAACGGAATAAACCACTTTGCCGTGCTCCTGAAATTATACCCGTAATACTGTACCGACCAGCCTTTGGCATTCGCCCCGATTCTTTGGGAATAGGTGATGAGGTTGGTCCAGCGTTGTGTTTCCTTTATGTATTTGGATGTGTCAACAACCACCATCGTGGCTTGAGGGGCGGGCAACGAATCCGTGACACTCCCGGAAAAGTTGTCAGGCGTTTTTTTTCGGTAACTTTTTACGTTGTCTGTCCCGATGTAACTGGATAGTTCCCTGTCTCCTTTCCAAAAATTATAATGGATTGTGGTGCTGTCAATTTTTGTAATAGTGCATTCAATTTGTTTGCCGTTACGCAGGGTAATCAAATCCTGCGACTGAACCCAAAAGGGGGATGAGAAAACAACAAATGCCAAAATTATTTTCAGTTGGCAGCGGGTAAAAAATGACCGGTAGTGTAATAAGATTCTAAACATGGTTTTTGTTTTTATTCTTTACAAACTGTGGCACAAGTATCGCAAAAAAAAAATCTTCCGGGTTATATGTAGCTGGGTTCAATTTATTGTTTATTAGTGTATTGAATAGTTTAAAGCTGTTGTTGTTTTTCGTTTTAAAACTATAATTTTTTTTAAAATGACAATCATTATCTCCTGAAAAGTTTATAAGAATGTTTTGAAATTAATCTTTTGAAATTTACAGGGTAATGGAACGTGATTCATTTTATTTTACCAATAGACGCTTTCAGTGTTTACCTGCTCCCTACCCTTTAACAAACGCCGCCGTCATTGGTAACGGAATAAACAGAAATGAACCTTCTTTGAAACAGAATAGTTAACCAGACAGTATTGTTCTGAAAAATAAAAATCAGCCGGATGAATTTAACCCATTTCCTCTTTATTTGCAGGGGAAGCCAATTCCCTGCGCATCCGATTTTTTTTCCTGCGCATCCGTTTCCAATCCGATGCGCATCCGTTTGAAATTTCCTGCGCAGGGAATTTTTTTTCCTGCGCAGGAAACCGGGTAGCTATTCCTTTTGGAATTTGGTCGCGTCCAGCATTTCTTTAATCCGGGAGCCCGGAGTAAAGACGACCTTCGTGTTCCTGATGGTCGCAGCGGTTACGTCGTCGGCGGCAGCCTGGCCTTCGGAGCTGAGGCTTACACGCAGGCTGCCGAGGTCGCCCAGGCGTATAATGGTGCCTTTTGCCAGGTTGTCGATGGATACATCGACCAGCGCATACAGCACCGCACGGATGTCGGCGCCGCTTACCGTACTGATTTTTTCAATCGCTTTTGTCAGTTCGGCAAGGCTCAGTTCGCCTGCCATCACCGGACTGGCATAAAACTTTTTTTCGCCACCCCCGGCAACACCGGGCTGGCCTCTTTCGATAATTTTAAATTTAATTGCCATAAGCAGTTGTTTTATTGATTTGACATATACCCTTGCGGGCGTTGATTCTGAAAAATATCCAATTACCGGAATAAAGCTAAATCAAAAAAATGAAATTATTTTGGTTAATGATCGTACGGTA
>CAYWBV010000493.1:0-2689 GCA_964455785.1 uncultured Maribellus sp. | reverse complement strand
TACCTGAAATCGAAGGAAGCCGCCGAAGATGTGGTGCAGGAAGTTTTTATAAAAATATGGAACCACCGGAACAAGATTAAAAATGATACCTCTTTTCAATCCTATTTATTTACCATTGCCTTGAATGCCGTACGTAAATATTTTAATAAACTTTCGAGGCAAAACGAGTTGAAACACGACATTCTCCTCGGTTTTTCGGAAAACAAAAGCAGGTTCGACGACAAACCCGACTACCAGTCGTTGCTGGATAAACTGGATGAACTGGTGGCCCGGATGCCTGAAAAACGCCGCGAAGTTTTTATCAAAAAGAAGATAGAAAATAAATCGTTAAAAGAGATTGCCGAAGAATGTTCCATTACCCCCAAAACCGTTGAATACCACATCACCGAAGCCATGAAATTCCTGAAAACAGAGTTTGAAAAACTCCAGGTAAAAGGTATCATTTTTTTCCATCTTTTTATTCAGCAATAAAAATTCCTGAAAAAAAATGGTTTTTTGACTGGGGATATTTTCGATCGCGGGATATAATCATCAGAAAAAAAGATTTCAGATTTTTTTTAAATAGTTTTTAGGTTAGTTAGGTTAGGAAGAAAAAGAAGGAGATGTTTTGTACACTCCTTCTTTCTTAAAGAGAAAAAAAATGTCAAATTTTATCGATCATAAAAAGCTTTTCGATTTTTCAAACGGAAAATATTCATACAACGACTATCTGCAGGTTAAACAGTGGTTGAATGAATGGGAAGAAAAGCCGGAAATCCGAGAAGAATTATTGAATCAATGGAAAGAATTGCAGACTGAATCGACCGAAACCCGTCAATCGTTGCAACACATTTTCGAAAAAATTCAATATACCATTTTGTTAGAAGAAAAAAAATCAGTCAGGAAGAGTGTCGTTTGGAACTTTTACCGCCAGGCGGCTGCTATTCTGCTGATTCCGGTGCTGGCTTTTTCGCTGTGGTACTTTATTTCTGTTGAAAAATCGGAAGTAACCGGTTCTTCGCCGTTAATGGCCCAAAGTTGGGTGGAAATTAATGCTCCGGAAGGGGCCCGCGTCGAATTTTTTCTGCCCGACAGTACTTCCGGGTGGCTGAACAGCGGCTCAAAACTAAAATATCCATCCGTTTTTGATCGGCACCGGAAAGTGCAGCTTACCGGCGAAGCTTATTTTGAGGTGAAACACCGGGAACAATCTGATTTTGTGGTGAGCGTTCCCGATCTGGACGTAAAAGTGTTAGGAACAAAATTTAATGTTACCGCCTATTCCGACGACCCGGTTACCGACGTGGTTTTATCAGAAGGAAAAGTGGAAATTGAAGGGAAAGCCGGGGTGTTTAGCCAGGCGCTGTCGCCCAACGAAAAAATAACTTTTAACCGCGACAAAAAATCGCTGAAAATGTCGGAAGTGGATGCCGACCGTTTTTCGGCCTGGAAAGACGGATACCTGATCATCGACAACGAGCCTCTGGGACAGGTTGCCGGACGGATCGAACGGTGGTACAATGCTGAAATTGTCATCCAGGATGAAATGCTGAAAAACTACCGCTTTAAGGCTACGTTTAAGGATGAACCGCTGGAGGAGGTGTTGCGGTTGATTGCCATCACCACACCCATCCGGTATGAAATAGAAAAGCGGGATGTCGATACAAACGGGGTATTAAAACAAAAGAAAGTAATGCTAAAGCTGAAATAACAAAATGCAAAGCAGGAAAGTGTTTGCGGCACTTTCCTGCACAATTGCAGAGCGAGATCAAATAACAAATTTTATTCACTCAACAGTGTAAATTTATGAAAAAAAATCAAAAACTGAAGGCGTTGAAAAACTATCCCGACGAGGATGGTGTAGCCTTAAAAAAACTTTTCAGGATGGTACGATTTACGGTATTCTGTTTTTTCCTCGGCCTGATCCAGGTATTGGCTGTGGATTCGTATTCCCAGATGACCAGGTTGTCGTTACATTTTAATAACGAACGTCTGGAAAATGTACTGGGAAAGATTGAGGATGAGTCGGAATTCTTTTTCCTGTACAACAGGGATTTGGTCGATGTGGAACAAAAAGTAAACATCAGGGTCGAAAACGAGACCATCAAATCGATCCTCGATAATTTGCTGAAAGGAACGGACATCAGTTATGTTGTGTCCGACCGGCAAATTATCCTTTCCAGCAAAGACATGATTTTGAAAATGACCGACCAGCAAAAAACGGTTTCCGGAAAAGTAACCGACACCCGCAACCAGCCACTGCCCGGTGTTACCGTGGTAGTAAAAGGAACTACCCAGGGTACAGTAACCAATGCTGAAGGAGAATATTCCCTGTCCAATATTCCTGCAAACGCCACACTGCAATTTTCGTTTGTGGGAATGAAAACACAGGAATTTGCTGTAGGAATGCAGACAACGATTAATGTTGTTATGACCGAAGAATCGCTTGGCCTCGAAGAAGTGGTTGTAGCTGCACTGGGTATTAAGAGGGAGGAAAAATCTCTGGGTTATGTTGTTCAGAAAGTGGTTGGTAATTCGCTGCAAACTGTAAAAGGTATCGATATGACGCAATCGCTGACAGGAAAGGTAGCTGGTTTGACAATTAAAAATACCACTGAGTTTAATGGTACTTCAGGAATTGAGATGCGCGGCGAAAGCCCTCTTTTAGTAATTGATGGAGTTCCTTATGGTAATATCGCCATTCGCGATA
>CAYWBV010000492.1:0-2689 GCA_964455785.1 uncultured Maribellus sp. | reverse complement strand
CCGGTGTACCAGCTCCGCATCAGGTTCGACTCGCTGGGCATTCCACCGCCGCCAAGCAAAATAATGGTTTGCGGTTCCTGTTTCAGCCCGGCCCTGCTTGTGCCCAGCCAGTGATAACCCCAAAATGGCAGCGTAGTAAAGGCAAGTACAACACTAATCAAAAAGAAAATGCCAATCAGAAGTAATATATTTCTTACTATCCTCAAAAAATGAATATTTTTGATCCTGGTTTTTGCCATAATTGTTTGCTGAAAGTGTAAAAATACGTTTAATCTTTTAAATAAATTCATTTGAAACTGTCTGACAAAAACGAAATCATCCAGCTTTTTGAAAACCGGTTCGGCGAAAAGGTCGGGTCTTTTGAAATGTTGCCGCCATCGGGGTCGTACCGCGAATACTGCCGGCTTCAGAGTGCCAGCCGGTCGGTGATTGGCGCGTTCAATTCCGATATAAAGGAAAATGCGGCTTTTCTCTCGTTTACGGATCATTTTCGCAGTAAAAGTCTGCCCGTTCCCGAAGTTTATGCGGTAAGTCCCGATTCAAAAAAATACTTGCTCGAAGATTTGGGTAATACTACCTTGTTCGATTTTCTAAGTACAACCCGCGGAACGGAAGGTTTTTCTGAAACCATCATTTCTGAATACGAAAAAGTACTCCGCGAATTGCCAAAATTGCAGGTACTTGCCGGAAAAGACCTCGATTATTCGGTTTGTTATCCGCGGGCTGCTTTCGACAAACAGTCGATGATGTGGGATTTGAACTATTTCAAATATTACTTTCTGAAGCTGGCGCAGGTTTCGTTCGACGAGCAGGCGCTGGAAGACGATTTTCAGGTATTTAGCGACTATTTGCTGAGCGCCGGCTCCGGTTATTTTTTGTACCGCGATTTTCAATCGCGTAATGTGATGTTAAAAAATGACCGTGTTTATTTTATCGATTACCAGGGCGGGCGGCGTGGTGCATTGCAATACGACCTTGCTTCGCTGCTCTACGATGGAAAAGCGGATATTCCGCAGGAAGTGCGAATCCGACTGTTTCATTTTTATCTCGAAGAACTGAAAAAATATCTTCCTGTGGATGAACAGGAATTTACGGCTTACTTTCGCGGGTTTGTCCTGATTCGGATTATGCAGGCCATGGGTGCCTATGGTTTCCGGGGATTTTATGAAAAAAAGGAGCACTTTCTGAAAAGTATTCCGTTTGCGCTGAAAAACCTGGAGTTTTTGCTGAATGATTTGCGGTTGCCTGTTGATTTGCCAGAGCTGGTGAAAGTGCTCGAACAATTGGTCCATTCCGAAGTGTTAAAGGAAATCGGCCATGTAAAAAAGGAGTTAACCGTACGGATAACCAGTTTCTCCTATAAAAAAGGCGTTCCTGATGACCCGTCGGGAAACGGCGGCGGATTTGTTTTCGACTGCCGCGCCATCCATAACCCGGGCAAGTATCCCGAGTATAAAAATCTGACCGGGAAAGATGTGGAAGTCATCCGGTTTATCGAAAAGAACCAGGAAACGGAAATCTTTCTGAATGCGGCGAAGACGCTGGTCGAACAATCGATAAAAACCTACCTTGAAAGGGGGTTTAGCCACCTTTCTGTCAATTTCGGCTGCACCGGCGGACAACACCGCTCGGTTTATTCGGCAGAGAAAATGGCGGAGTACCTTCGGAACAATTTCCCTGTAAACGTTGTTCTTTTTCACCGTGAACAACAAAAGTGAAAATGGGAAAAACCGCGTGTAACAAAAAAGATTTTACCGATAAAAAAAATCCAAAATACCAATGTAAAAAATGCGGGGCTTTGGTCAACAAAGAAGAAAAAGTTTGTAAACCCAAAAAAATCAAGGAGTAATAGATATGTCGGAAATAAATTAAGGTATATTTTGTGATTTGTGACTGAGTTTTGTATTTTATGATTTTGATGTTGGTATTTATCGTTTCTGTTTTTTATTTTCGCGGAAAATTTTTCAATAAAAATCTTAATTATGGGAAGAGCATTTGAATACCGGAGGGCAGCGAAGGAAAAACGTTGGGACAAAATGTCGAGGATATTTCCGAAACTGGCGAAAAAAATAACCATTGCAGCCAAAGAAGGCGGACCTGAACCCGATTTGAATGCCGCCCTGCGTACGGCTATTCTCAACGCAAAGGCGCAGAACATGCCCAAAACAAACATCGATGCCGCTATCAAACGCGCGTCGGGAAAAGATGCCGCCGATTTTACCGAAGTAAACTACGAAGGTAAAGGACCTCACGGCGTTTTGATTTTTATTGAATGTGCCACCGACAACACTACACGCACTGTTGCCAATGTAAAAAGTTATTTTAACAAGGCCGGCGGTAGTCTCGTCCCGACAGGCTCACTGGAATTTATGTTTTCCAGGAAAGCCGTGTTCGAGTTTGTTAAACCGGCGGGTATGGATGTCGAGGAACTGGAACTGGAACTGATTGATGCCGGGCTCGACGAAATTGAGGAAAACGAAGGTGAATATTATGCTTATGCCGATTATACCAATTTTGGCGAAATGGTCCATGCTTTTGAGAAACTGAACATTGAAGTGAAAAAAGCTGTGTTGAAACGTTTTGCCAACGACCCTGTCGAATTTTCGGAAGAACAACTGGAAGACATTGAAAAAATGCTCGATAAGCTGGAAGAAGACGACGATGTGCAGGCCGTTTATACCAACATCGC
>CAYWBV010000491.1:0-2693 GCA_964455785.1 uncultured Maribellus sp. | reverse complement strand
CCGTCGCCGTCGGCCTGCTGGCATTCATACAATTCATCCACGATATAATTTACACGATCGAGAAATCGCTGATCGCCGGTGGTTTGATACATTAGTGCAATGGCGCTGAGATAATGACCAAGGCTGTGCCCTGCAATCGTGTTGTCTTCCCATCCGTGATAATGTTCGGCTTTGGCTTGCAGCCCGGCTTCGGTGCGGAATTTGGCCAGCAGCCGATCGGGCTGGTAGTTCAGCAACGACTGAATATTTAGTTCGGTAGCGTGTTGAAAATATCCGTCGAGTAGTTTTACATCGGTAAGTTCGAATGGCAAAACTTTGAATGTTACCACTTCGGGGCCGCCGGTTTGGATGTTCGGTTCAGTTTTGTTACAGGAAAAATTAAAAAGTAAAATTCCCGCAACCAGAAAATTTTTAATCAGCTTGTTCATTGGTCTAGTCAGTTTCTTTTGTTAGTGTTATTTGTCTTCCATAATCCAAAAAACAGATTCAGGATTTTTTTCGGAATATTCGCGACTGGCTGTCAATGCTTCTTTTTCAGAGTTATATCTTCCAACGCCTATAATAAAAAAATTGCCTCTTTTCCCCAAATGAAAAGGTTCGAACCCCGCCTCTTTGAGCTGCTGAAGGTAATTCTCTGCATTTTCGTTGTCTTTAAAACTTCCGCCAACCAAAATAAAACGGAGCGAATCTGACGGTGTAATTTTCGTTGTCTGCGAACCCGTGTTTATTAAACTGGCGGAGTCGTTTTGTGTGGTCACATCCACCGAATCGATAATTTGGTTTTCGCGGGATGGAACTACAACTACCGAACTCTCCTGAAAACTATTTTCGGTTTTGCTGGCTTTTGTTTTGCTGAACAAAAAGTAAAATCCGGCCACGGCAACCGGCGCGAGAATGAGCAACCACAACCACTTCCTTCTCTTTTTTCCAGGTAAATAATCGTTTTCCGACGGATAAACATAAACTGGTTCCGGTTCTTCCGCCGTATTTTGTTGTGGTTTTAAATCTTCCGGGCTGGGAAACAAAGAAGGCTCCGGTTCTTCAGCATCAAAAGAAACCCCGGGCGTATCGTTTTCAGGATGAATTTTTCCGGATATTTTTTCAGCCTGACTTTGTTCATCCAGCTCGTCTTCAACAGCAATCTCTTCGTCCTCCTCCGGAGATGTTAACAAGGTAGTCTCCAAACCAAAAGAATCGAGCAACAGGTTATCCTTCTGAAATGCCTCGAAAACAATTTCCTGATTTTCGTTTAAAAACAAAATACCTGTATTTTCAAGCGTAACTTTTTCTCCTTTATCCAGTTTGTACAGGATGTCTTCGCGCGCACTTTCCATTTTTTTCAGGGCGTCGAAATGCGGGATGTCTTCATTTTCTGCAATGTACTCAACTAAAAGACCGTCGTTGTTGCGAATTTTCTGACTAAAAGTAATTTCTTTCGACGGAGGAGTTATAACATTGGTTTCCTCGTTTATTCCGGCAGGTTTATAACTGGAAAGAAAAGCTCCGAAGCCTGGCACAATTACGGTTTCGTTTTCAAGCAACAGGGCGTGTACATATTTACCTAAATCCATCTTTTGCAGTTCAGTTTTTTGTTTTGTAAATGTATAAAAACATCTTTTTTATCGTTCGGAAATGAATAAATAACTTTCGGCCAACCGGGCATTTCTGTCAAAGATACAAATGGCGTTTGGGTTAATTTTTCTACTTTTACGATTCAAATAAATCAGAAATGACAAATAAAATTTTAGTAACCGGTGGCACCGGATATATTGGTTCCCACACGGTAGTTGAGCTCCAGAAATCGGGTTACGAGGTAGTTATTGTTGATAATCTTTCCAATTCAAATATCAGCGTTCTCGATAATATTGCCCGGATAACAGGGATTAAACCGGCATTTGAAAACTTCGATCTGGCCGATCTGGAAAAAACAGACGACTTTTTCAGGAGAAACCAGGGAATAACGGCTATCATTCATTTTGCGGCATCGAAAGCAGTGGGCGAGTCGGTGCAGAAGCCGCTGCTTTATTACCGGAACAATCTGGTGTCGCTGATGAATTTGCTGGAATGCCAGTTGAAATTTAATGTGCCGAACATCGTATTTTCATCGTCGTGTACGGTTTACGGGCAACCCGATGTTTTGCCGGTGACTGAGCAAACCCCGCGGAAAGATGCAGAATCGCCCTACGGAAATACCAAACGGGTGAATGAAGATATTTTACGTGACACCATTTCTGCCAATCCGCAATTAAAGGGAATTGCACTGCGTTATTTTAACCCGTTTGGCGCGCATCCGTCGGCTTTGATTGGTGAATTGCCGCTGGGAGTACCGCAAAACCTTGTTCCGTTTATTACGCAAACGGCTGCCGGGTTGCGCGAAGAATTGAAAGTTTTTGGCGACGATTATGATACCTCCGACGGTTCGGCTGTGCGTGATTATATTAACGTGGTGGATTTGGCCAAAGCGCATGTGGTTGCGATTAAGCGGCTGCTTGACGGGAAAAATAAATCGGATTACGAAGTATTCAATCTTGGTACCGGAAATGGAGTTTCGGTTCTTGAAATGGTAAAAGGTTTTGAAAGAGCTACCGGCGTAAAGTTAAAATATAAAATTGTGGCACGCCGGGCAGGAGACATTGAAAAAATATGGGCCGACACGACTTACGCCAACAACGAACTGGGCTGGAAAGCCGAAA
>CAYWBV010000490.1:0-2695 GCA_964455785.1 uncultured Maribellus sp. | reverse complement strand
TTGGCAAAAATACGGGCGCAGGTGGTTTTACCAATTCCGCGCGGCCCGCAAAACAAGTAGGCATGTGCCAACTGATTGCTTTTTATAGCATTCTTCAATGTATTGGTAATCGACGACTGCGCAACAACCGTGTCGAATGAATCGGGTCTGTATTTTCGTGCTGATACTATAAAATTCTCCATCTGTTTGCTTTCCGCAATGAATGACCAAAGATAAACAAATAAGCCTTTTTTGTACCGTTTTTTTATTAACAACAACTGTCATATTTTTAATTTTTGTTGATTTGCAAAGGAATCGTAAACTTGGAACCATGAAAAATTTCGCCTTCCTTTTTTGTCTGTTGATAACCGCCCAGGGTTTTGCCCAAACCAAAACTTTGTACGATTTTACTGCTACTGACATCAACGGAAATATTTTTGATTTTTCAAGTTTGAAAGGGAAAAAAGTACTGATTGTAAATACGGCTTCGGAATGCGCATTAACAGTTCAATTCAAAAAGCTGCAGGAATTATACGAAGAATTCGGAGGCGACGATTTTGAAATTATCGGATTCCCGTGTAACGATTTTGGAAAGCAGGAGCCCGGAAACAATGAAGAGATCCTGCAGTTTTGCAGCTCAAAATACAACGTCACTTTCCCGATGATGGCGAAAATTTCCATCAAAGACGACAACATTCACCCCATTTACCGGTGGTTGACCAGCAGCAGTGAAAATGGAACTTTAGACGCAAAGGTGACATGGAATTTTCAGAAATTTTTAATTGATGAAGAAGGAAATGTGGTCGATTTTATCCCTCCGATAGTGGGTCCCGGAAATAAACGGATTACCGACTGGCTGCAGGAATAAAAAGAGCCCGTCCAATATCACTGAAAGGGAAAATCATTTTTTGGAGTTCAATCCAGCGCCTGTTTGTAAATCTGTAATACCCGCTCCCGGGCAACCTTGTGGTCAATCATGGGTTTCGGATATTTTAAGTTCCCGTATTCGGGGACCCAATGTAAAATGTATTTCCATTCCGGGTCAAATTTTTTCTGTTGCGTTTCGGGGTTAAAAGCCCTGAAATAAGGAGCGGCATCGCAACCGCAACCTGCCGCCCACTGCCAGTTCCCATTGTTCGAGGCCAGTTCGAAATCGAGCAGTTTCTCTGCGAACCAGGCCTCGCCCCAACGCCAGTCGATAAGCAGATGTTTAACCAAGAAACTTGCAGTAACCATTCGCACCCGGTTATGCATAAACCCGGTTTCGCTGAGTTCCCGCATCCCGGCATCTACCAGTGGGAAACCGGTTTCTCCTCTTCTCCACAGGTCAAATTCCTGCTCGTCGTTCCGCCACCCGATAAAATCGTATTTTGGTTTAAAAGCCTTTGTTTCCACTTGCGGAAAATGCCACAAAATTGAAATAAAAAAATTCCGCCAAATCAGTTCGTTTAAAAATACTTCCGAAAGTTCAATGGCTTTCCGCGTAATTTCGCGAATGCTGACTGTACCAAACCGCAAATGAGCGCCTAATTTCGATGTTCCCTGAATGGCAGGAATATCGCGGGTTGTGGCATATTCCGAAATGATTGTTTCTGATATTTCGGG
The DNA here is from genome assembly GCA_964455785.1 of uncultured Maribellus sp. Lineage (GTDB taxonomy): Bacteria > Bacteroidota > Bacteroidia > Bacteroidales > Prolixibacteraceae > Draconibacterium. The sequence goes on along the minus strand of CAYWBV010000490.1, from coordinate 1,111 downwards.
CGGGGAAACTACCAACGAACTTTTTTCAAAACCAATTTCGTTCAATTCAGGTAACCGAAAAGGGGCTGTTTTAGTCAGGTTGTCGAGGTTCTTTTCTGAAGCAAAATCAGGGACAGGATGGTTCCTCAAAACGAGTTTCCACTTTTTACTGTAAGGGGTAAAAACGGTATAAGGCGTTCCATCGTCTTTCAACACCTCGTTCCCTTCAAAAATCACATGGTCTTTACAGGTAAAAAAGGTAATTCCTTTTGATTTCAGGAACAATTCAATTTCGGTATCCCGCTGAATGGCGTATGGTTCGTAATCGCGGTTGGCATAAACAGTTTCGATTTCAAATTCGCCCGTCAATTGTTGAAATGCTTCAAGCGGACTGCCATAAAAAACTTTTACCGAGCTGCCCCGTTTCTCAACTGCCGTTTTTATTTTTTTGATTTCTGAATGAATAAACGAAACACGGGCATCATTTTTTGCATTCAGCTTAGCAAGGATGCGGGTGTCGAAAATAAAAACAGGCAAAACCGGCAGTCCAGAAGTTAAAGCCTCAAAAAAACCATGATTATCGGTTAAACGCAAATCACGCCGGAACCAGAAAACAACAATTTTATTCATCATTTTTTGTTATGAAGCCGCTGCCGCCCGCGAAGCGCGGATAACATCGGCCACTGCTTTTGAAACAACATTCTCAACCTCCATTTGTTTCAACTTCTGCCTTGCCAGCTTACGTTTTTCGCGAACGGGGAACAACCGCCGAAGCAGTCCCGAAGGAAGCAAAAGTGATAACAAATACCTTTCTTCAGGATTTTCTGTTCCCCTGAAAATCCGGTTTTCTGTTTCGGCAACCAAACCTGCAACACGGATCTTATCGAGCAAATACACCTTTTTCCACCTGAAAAAAAGAAACTGTTTTTGTTCGACTCTTACCCACCGCTTTTGTACCAGGCTTTGCCGGATACTTTTTCTGATAAACCGGCCTGAATATGAAATCCGGTTAACCCAGCGTAACGAATTTCGGGGAGTTTCTGCCGCCCCGATTTTTTCGAGCGCCAGTTTCTGAACAGGGTCTGAACTTTTCGAATCCGTCAGAATAACCCTTTTCCCTTCGAACCTGATT
>CAYWBV010000489.1:0-2705 GCA_964455785.1 uncultured Maribellus sp. | reverse complement strand
GTTAACGGACAGGTGGTTATCCGCCCGATGATGTATGTGGCGCTTTCGTACGATCATCGTATCATCGACGGGAAAGACTCGGTGGGGTTTCTTGTAAAAGTAAAGGAGATGATTGAAAACCCGGAACGGATGTTCACCGGCGGACAGGAAGCCGGGAAACTGTTGCTGGGGATTTAGTGCCGTTTCAGCGGTTACTGGGGTTGGCCGAAAGATAGTTTGGAGGGTGGAAATAAGTTCCGAAAAAATAAAAAAATACAAATTTCAGGGAATAAACCGTAAAGTAAAGTTTGAAGTTGTTCATGCGGCGGTGCAATGGAGGGCGTTCAGTCCGTCGGCTGCCTGCGCGATTGAACACTTCAATTACTTTTTTCAAAAAATCTTAAAAACCCTCATTAAGTACATAGCCCTGAGCCCGGCGGGTGTAGTTCAACACAGACTCATCACTGGGCGTTACACGCCGCTCAGAGTCCTATTTATTAGGCGCTGGTGTTTATTCATTTCATATCAGTATTTATTTTGCATTTCGCGATTCTTAGTCAAGTATATTACCAGATTGCACTTTTGTCAATAATAAAATATTATCTCCTTTTATTTCCGCTTTTATAAAATACCCTGATGATGTATAAATGTATTTATCTGAAATATTTATTTCTTTAGATTCCATTATTTCACCGTTTCCAGAAATTCTCAACAAATTTGCTCGGCGATTTGAATTATTAGGAAAACCAATAATTTCTTCTATTATAAAATCATTATCGGAAGCGTATATAAATTTCTCAAGCCATTCATCAGGTTCTTGTCCAATTTTTTTTGTCCAAATCGTATCGCCGATATTGTTAGTACGAATCATAAAACAGTTCATATCCCAAGGTTCTTTCGTACATCTGGTTCTACCAATTATAACAAAATCATTATTAGACATTTGGTGAATATCATAACCTAAATCATTGAATGGAACTTGATTATAACTTTTATTCTCCCATAGTATGTTTCCATTTTTATCAATTTTTTGTAAATAAACCTGTTCACTATTCCATGTTCCTGTCGCAGCAATACAATTATCATTCGTTTGAGTGATATATGCTCCAGAGAACACATAATTAATGTCATTATTTTCTGATATTTTAGACAGGTCTGAATTCAATTTGACTAAACTATTACCGAAAAGTAAGTAGCCTCCGTCACTGGTTGTTGTTGCATTAATTAGTACATAATCTTCCAAATCCTTACTGCGTATTTCATTCCCTGATTTGTCAAGTATACTAATCTTTGTTGAATGCCAAACTACATCAGTACCTTGCATAATAGAACAGAAACAAATTAGATTCCCATTATTTTGTTCAATGATATTCGTAATATCAACAGAATAGAAAGAACCGCCCCATCCTCCTTCGCTAAATATATTGCCCCAGTCAAAATCATTTCTTGTCCAAACGATATTAAAGTTCGCATCAACTTTTAAAATAGTTAATTTTGAATCTTTAATTCCGGAAACTACATATCCTCCCTGAACTTCTTTTATTTCGAAAAGAGTGTTAAGTTGAATTTCGGACGTTGCATCAATATTGTCAATTATTGATATGTTATCTTCGCTGCAACTTAGTAGGGTAAATGTTATAATTAAACAAGTAATTATTGGAGTTAGTCGTTTCATAAGATAAGTTTTTTATTGTCATAACACCATGATGAAAAATATTAATAAAAGGTTGCGTTGTAATTTGTTATATTTGCGCCTAACTATGTAATATCACGAAGTTATTACACTTTTTTTCATTTTTCCCAGGTTTGGCGGCCGTCGGATGGTTGCGGTTTTTACTGCTGTGGTTGTTTGTTGAACGTTGTAACATAAGCGGTTTCGTTTTGGTTTTTAGTGCTTTAAAAGTAACAAGCTTTTTTGGAAAAACAAAAAAAAGTCGCGAGTCACGAGCAAAGGGCAGAGAGCAAAGGGCAGAGAGCAAAGGGCAAAGGGCAAAGGGCAAAGAGCTCCGAGTCGCGAGCCACGAGTCACGAGCTCCGAGCTTCGAGCCAGAAACAAAAACAACCCGACAACAATGATAACCACGACAACAAAACAAACCACAAACAACAAACTCCCCTCAAACATTCAAACCCTTTGAAGACACCCCCGTCCGGCAGGACAAATGCCGAACACCTCGTTTAGAAAGCCAAGTCCGGCTAAAGAGAGAGAGATTCCTCAGTCGTTGCACTCCTTCGGAAAGACAGTATTATCCGTTAAAATGAGGGGGATTGAGGGGCGGCGCAGCCGCCCCTCAATCCCCCTGCTACACTGCCCTGATTCGTTGTCATTCCGCAGCGAAGCAAGGAATCTGTTCCTTCACGCGCTTCCCGAATCTGCTTACGATGGGCAGTCAGCAAGCAACCGCGATCCGGTATGGACACAAACAACAAAAAGCTGCAAGCTTCAAGCCGCAAGTTGAGCGTAGTGCTGACCGGTCGCGTCAGGACAAAGAACCGCGAGTCACGAGTCACGAGTCACGAGGTGCGAGCCAGACGCCGCAACCACGACAACCCCGACGACAAGCCGCAAACCATAACTTTAAATCACTGGACGTCAGGCGGCTGTAAGCGGGTTTCAGACGACTGTCAACCGACAAAAGATGAGTGTAATCGGGCATCGGACGACCGTCAACTGACAAAAGATTAGTGTCAACTGACAAAAGATTAGTGTAATTGGGCATAAGATG
>CAYWBV010000488.1:0-2706 GCA_964455785.1 uncultured Maribellus sp. | reverse complement strand
AAAAGAAAACTATGGGCAAGTTTACATCAGAACTGATAACATTGACAAATTTTACTGTAAACTTCGGTCAAACTGACCACCCTGTGCCAATTTAAATTGACCATGTGTTGCTGATTTAAATTGACCACCTTTTTTTACCATCTAAAAACTACTTTTTTTCGTGTCGTAATTCATTCTCAAAATTGCAAAAAATTATTCTTTAAACATACTTTTTTTCTTTCTCATGGATTCACCGTGTAATTCAATGCGGTGGGCCTGGTGGATAAGCCTGTCCAAAACCGCATCAGCGATGGTTTTTTCACCAATAATTTCATACCATCCCTGAACGGGTATCTGTGAAGTAACAATAATAGAACCTTTATTATGACGGTCTTCGATGATTTCCAAAAGCGTTATCCGGTTCTGACTGTCGAGTGCCTGAAGTCCAAAATCATCAAGTATGATAACATCCAGCTTCTCTATTTTTGCAAGTTCTTTTAAATATGAACCATCGGCTTTTGCCATTTTTAATCTTGTGAAAAGCTTCGATGTATTGAAGTAACTCACCCGGTATCCCTGGATACATGCCTGATAGCCCAGTGCTGTTGACAGGTAACTTTTACCCACGCCTGTACTTCCTGTGATTAATATATTTTCGTTTTTCTCAACAAACCCGCACTCTCCAAGACGCAGAATGAGGTTGCGTTCCAGGTTTCGTGACTGGTCGAAAATAATACTTTCGATGTTCGATTTGTAATGGAACTTCGCATTTTTAATAATCCGCTCTATTTTTCGGTTATGCCGCTCGTCCCATTCGGCATCAGTAATCATAGACACAAACTGGTCGATGGTGTAATGATCTGTTTTTCCGGTTTCAACAGCAGTTTTAAATGCACCGTGCATTCCAAAGAGCTTCATCTGTTTCATTTTTGTCAATGTCGATTCATTCATAATACTTTGATTTTTAGTTTATTTATAATAATTCTTTCCCCGTATATTGTTGTGTTCAGGCAGTGTGTCATCCTCTGTTTCATCTTTAATCATATCCAGGTTGTTCTCCAGGATGTTTTGTATGGCTTTAAAACTATAGGATCCAAAGTCAAGGGCACGTTTACAGGCATTGATAAGCCTTTCTTTACCTGCCTTTTTCTCGAACGAAAGTATTCCCAGACAACTTTTGAATGCCTGTTCAGGATGGTTTCTGCTTTCAATAATCTTAAAAATGTATTCACCAACTACCGGGTCAATCGTGTTTGCCCAACTGATAAATCGTGGCGCTGTCCAGTCGGTTACAAACCGGTGTGTACTTGCTAAATGTTCAGGTTCAGTGGTGTAGCTGTAAAGCGAGTTACTTCTCTGGTGTGTAGCTATACGGTTGTATTTACAGTAAACCTCGACCGTTGTCCGGGTGTACAGTATCTTTACCTTTTTACGGATGTATTGGAACGGCACGCTGTAAAAATGTTTGTCGGCACTCAACTGCACATGACCGTTTTGCATTACTGTGGCAAGGGCCTGATACCTTATCTCGAAACGTTGAATGGGAAGTGGTGACAACTTGTCCTTCTCCAGGTCGTTGTATAGCTCAAAACGTGTGTATGGACGTCCTGTGAGTTTCCTGTTGTTATGGGTATCCAAAAGGTCACTAATGCGATCGTTCAATTCCGGGATGGAGAAAAATGTTTCATCCTTCAGTGCAGCATAAATCCTTCGGTATAATATTTTTACAGCACCCTCAACCAACGATTTGTCTCTTGGTTTGTATGCCCTGGCAGGCAAAATAGTGGTTTCGTAATGTTCTGCCATGTCGGCCAGCGTTTCGTTGATGGTAGGTTCAAAACGGCTGCTTTTTACTACTGCTGATTTTAAATTATCGGGGACAATTGCTGCCGGAACACCTTTAAAAAACCACATCGCATTTTCAACCGATACAACAAAATCTTCCTTCTTCTGGCTCGGTGTGGCTTCGGCATAGGTGTACTGGCTGGCCCCTAAAATGGCAACAAAAAACTCAACTTCGTTTATCTCTCCTGTGTCTTTATCAACTACCGATAGCTTTTTCCCTGCATAATCCACAAACATCTTGTCGCCCGCCTTGTGGTTCATGTGCATCACCGGATTTACCTTTTTGCCCCACAGTTTGTAATAAAACCTGAACTGGGAGTTTTGATAACCGTCAGGATGCTTTTTTATGTACTCTTCCCACATCCCCCAGGAAGTGATGCCAACTCTCTTGAGTTCTCGTTCCATATAAGGGAAAAACTCATAAAGCTTCTGTAACTTAGGACTGATGGGCTCTTCTGTCTGGTGCGAAAACATGGTTTCAAGCTCAGTATCAGTCTTCTGGTTGATATCTTCAAGAGTCAGCCCTTGTGATTCATATAAAGAAATGTATTTCTTTACCGTGTTCCTCGATAAGGACAAGTATTGGCTTATAAACCGCTTACTTTTCCCATTGCAATGCATTTTAATTGCTTTTCTAATCTTACTCATGTCGGTTAATTTATTTACCATAATCCGTTCTGTTTTTGAACGAAATTATGGGTAACGACATGAAAAAAAATAATTGTTTTTAGGTGGTCAGTTTGAATCGGCAACCGGTGGTCAATTTGCTCCGGCAACCGGTGGTCAATTTACACTGAAATCAGGTGGTCAATTTCACCGTTTTTTCCACCTGGCTCATTCTTTTAGGTTTTCCGGCCATATCTTTTAATTAGTGGTTCATAA
>CAYWBV010000487.1:0-2726 GCA_964455785.1 uncultured Maribellus sp. | reverse complement strand
TCGGAATTGTTTTAAACCGGCAAAACGAAATGATTTTGGGCGCCTTGTTTCCCATTGTCATTTTAGTAGTTATTGAATTGTATTTCATCTTTCTGAAAAAGGAAGATCCGGCATATCTGAAATACGACCGGGAACAATTTGCGCGGCAAACTTTAAATGATTCAAATGATAATAAGCAGGAGGTTGATAGCTCCAATCTTTACGGAAAACGAGTAATCGGAATATCCGTTTTCTCTGCCGGTTCTCTGGTATTTATACTCGGTTTAATAGCCACATCGGGTAAAATACTGGTTGCAGGTATGGGAATATTGCTCCTGCTTTTGGGTTTCCTGTTTTATTATAAAAACAAACCTTCAAAATAATACGCAAATGATGATTAAAGAAGAATATAATCCTGAACTAAGGGAAGTAAAAACTGTGGAGTTAAATACCGGGTTGGTTATCACCGGAGGAGGAATGTCGGGCGTTTGTGCGGCTATAACAGCAGCCCGGCAAGGAATTCAAACAGTACTGGTACAGGATCGTCCGGTGCTGGGGGGAAACGCTTCCTCGGAAGTACGGCTTTGGATTTTGGGCGCCACGTCACACATGGGAAATAACAACCGGTGGGCGCGAGAAGGTGGCGTAATTGACGAAATTCTGGTTGAAAATCTTTACCGCAACCCGGAAGGAAACCCGCTGATTCTCGATACCATCCTGCTTGAAAAAGTTACCCTGGAAAAAAATATTACGTTGTTGCTAAATACGGTTGTTTACGATTTGGCCAAAACTTCGGAAACAAGGATTGACAGAATATCGGCTTTTTGTTCGCAGAATTCAACAAGGTATGAAATATCTGCTCCTCTCTTTTGTGATGCATCGGGTGATGGAATTATTGGTTTTAAAGCAGGCGCTTCGTTCAGAATGGGAGCTGAAAGCAAAGATGAGTTTGGCGAATTGTTTGCTTCGGATGAAGGTTATGGCGAATTGCTGGGACATTCGATGTATTTTTACAGCAAACGCGCCAACCGGCCGGTAAAATATACTCCGCCTGCCTTTGCTTTAAAAGACATCAGGCAGATACCGCGTTATAAAATTATTGATAAAGAAGACAGCGGCTGCCGCTTCTGGTGGCTCGAATACGGCGGTCGGCGAGATACGGTGCACGATACCGAAGAAATCAAATGGGAACTTTGGAAAGTAATTTACGGAGTTTGGGACTATATCAAAAATTCAGGAACATTTGAAGATGTCGAAAACTTAACACTCGAATGGGTTGGAACCATTCCGGGAAAAAGGGAAAGCCGGCGTTTTGAAGGTTTGTACATGCTTAAACAACAGGATTTGGTTGAACAGCGCCATTTTGACGATGTCGTGGCTTTTGGAGGCTGGGCGATGGATTTACATCCTGCCGATGGCGTTTACTCCGAACTTCCGGGTTGTACGCAGTGGCATACCAAAGGTATTTACCAGATTCCCTATCGTTGTTATGTGAGCAAGGATATTGAAAATCTGTTTTTTGCAGGACGGATTATCAGCGCAACCCATGTAGCTTTTGGCTCAACGAGGGTAATGGCAACAAGCGCTTTCGGGGCGCAAGCTGTTGGAATGGCTGCATCAATTTGTTTGAATGAAAATCTGCTTCCGGCACAATTGGTTCAAAAAGAATGGATGAAAAAGTTACAGGAAATTCTGAATAGAAACGGACAATCTGTTCCGGGTGTGCCAATAAATTCGAAACAGAACAAAGCGTCAAACGCAAAAATCACGGTTTCAAGTAGTTTAGCGCTTTCAGAATTACCTTCTGACGGAACGTGGTTTAATCTTACCATGGGCGCAGCACAAATGCTGCCTTTTCAAAAAGGTCAAAAACATCAGTTTGAAATTCAGGCAGTAAGCAGTGAACCGACAACCCTGCAAATTCAGTTGAGGAGGAGTTCAAAACGGGGAAATTATACACCGGATGTTATGGTTGAAACTATCGAAAAAAATCTGGTTATGGGAGAACAAACCGTTCAGTTTTCTTTTTCTGAAGGATTACCCGGAGATGAGTATGGCTTTGTAGTTTTTATGGCGAATGAAAAGATTCAGATAGCGCAGAGTTCGTGCAGGTTTACGGGAATACTTTCGGTTTTTAACGGAAAAAACAAAGCAGTCTCCAACAACGGGAAACAGACGCCTCCGGATGGAATCGGAATCGATACATTCGAATTCTGGATTCCGATGCGCAGGCCTGCCGGGAAAAACCTGGCGTTAAAAATCGAACCTGCAATTGGTAGTTTCTCCTCCGAAAACCTAACCAACGGATTTGTCAGGCCAGGCAACCATCCCAATGCCTGGATTGCAGAGCTCAAAGACAAAACTCCTTCAGTTGTGCTGGAGTGGAAAGATTATCAAATCATTAGCGAGATAAAACTTTTCTTTGATAATGACTACGATCACCCGATGGAATCGGTTTTGATGGGACATCCTGAAAATGAAATCCCGTTTTGCGTTAAAAACCTTAGGATAAAAAACGGGAACAATGAACTTCTGGCTGATATTAGCGGCAATCATCAAACCATTGTCGGTTTTAAGGTCCCGGCTTCTTTAGCAAAAATGAAAAAATTATACATTGAACTGGAACATCCTGGGAATTATGTTCCGGCTTCAATGTTCGAAATTCTTATAAATTAATCGATGTTTAAAATCAAATTTAACTGTATGAAAAAAATTCTGATGATGTTATCACTTGTTCTTTACTGCTC
>CAYWBV010000486.1:0-2730 GCA_964455785.1 uncultured Maribellus sp. | reverse complement strand
CAGGTTTTTCCCGGTTAGGCTCAGTTTCGTAGTTTGCGAATAGCTGTTGGCCGAAACCTGCAGTAAAACAACAAACATGAACACACAAATTAGTTTCATAATCCTTAAAATTTTGGGAAGGTCGTCAAACAGGCAACTACTCCCCTGAATTTGTTTTTTTTTCATAAATTTGACATGTTAATACAATGATTAAATTATTATTGATTATCGAAGGTGGTTTGTCCTGGCCGACAATCCACCTTTTTTCTTTTTATTCCATAGGCTTATAAATTATTTCGAATTCCCTGAATCCCGATTTTTTATAGTCTATCGGGGTTGTTAATTTTAAGGCGTCGAGCACCTGCCAAATGGTTTCCTGGTTCCTGAAATTACCGCTGTATATCATTTCTTCCAGTTCAGGCGACGAAAAAGAAAGCCTGACATCGTACCATCTTTCAAGCCGTTTAAGCAACTCCGGAAAAACGATTTCTTTAAAACGAAATTCACCGTCTTTCCATGAAGATTCTATCGTCACATCGCTTTCTTTCACGTTGTATTTATTTTCATCTTTATTAAAATAAAGTTGTTGCCCTGGAATAATGTCAACAGCATTATCATTCCCTCCGAACTGAACACCAACTTTACCTTCAGCGAGGGTCACCGTTGAATAATTATCATCATCATAAGAACAAACATTAAATTGGGTACCTGTAACCTGGATATTAAAATTGTCGGTTTTTACAATAAATGGATTTTTTTCGTCTGATTTCACCTTAAAAAAGGCCTCGCCGGTCAGGCTTACTTCACGTTTCCCATAGGCAAATGTTCCGGGATATTTTAATTCGGACCCGGAGTTCAAAATCACCGTTGAACCGTCGGCCAACATCACTTCGGAACGGGAACCGAGCGGCACTTTAAACAACATCATTGCGGAACCGGGCTGGACATCCGGAGCTTGTCGGGTCAACATATTCAGAATAAAGAGACTGATAAATCCTATGGCAAGAACCGCTGCAATACCGGCAACCGTTTTCCAAAGGTGAAGGACTTTTGTTGAAGTTTTACTTTTTGAAGCTTGCTGCCTGTAAAACTGTAATAAAGCTTCTCTTGAATTGTCCTCCTTTTTTAACGATGCATCCCAAACATCCTTTATTTTGTAGAATATTCTTTTGTTCTCGTCCGATTGTGCCAACCAACGATTGAGTTCCTGTTGGTCAGCTATGTTACACTCTCCATTCAGGTAGCGAACGATTAATTGTTCAATTTCAGTTTTTTGGTTCATTTTCAATTCTCTTCTATTATAATTACACCTTTATCGCAAAAACTACGTCAGCACAACAAAAAAAAATTCTTTATTTTTAAGAAAATATAACTTGCTAAATTTATAAAACTGAATTCCAATACCTTCCAAAACGGACGGTACTGTAATTAGAATAAAGATTGGTAGGAAAAAAGAACTACCTTTTGACGGGTTGCAATACCAGGTTCATTAAAACAAGAATCTGCTTTTCAGTCAGGATTTTTCGCAAGCCGGATAAAGCCCTGAACAACCGTGTTTCCACCGTTCGCAAAGGGATCTGTAAACGCTCGGCGATTTCTTTGTTTTTTAAACCTTCAAACCTGCTTAGCTCAATAATTTCTTTATAATTTTCCGGCAATGAATCGATGGCTGCATAAATCTTCTCCAGATCTTCTTTTTCAATCAACGACATCTCTCCACTTTTGTAAAAATCCAGTTCACTAAACTGCAATGACCACTTTTCGTGTTCTACATGCTTATTGATTACAGATTGATGACGAAAATAGTTTAAACAGCCGTTTCGTACCGAATTAAATAAGTAAAATTTCAAATGCGATTCAGCAAGTTTATACTTTTCATTCTCCCACACCGTAACAAAAACTTCCTGTAAAATATCATGAACATCATTCTCGTGTTTTATGAACTTGAGTCCATATAAAAACAGGGAATGATAATATTTTTGAAATATTTGATCGAAAGTAGTCATACGATGTTGTCAATAAATTCAGCCAAAGATTTTTTCCCTTGTTTCCTTTTCGAAGCTAAAAATATAACTTTCTATGACCAACCCTAAAAAAGCGACAGAATTCTATTGAACTGGTTTTATTTCACCTTTTTTTTGGATTCAATCAGGTTAATTTTAGTTTTAGTCAAAACGAAACAAAGATAAATTTCTGGATTTAAAATCGCACTAAATTACAATTCACAATATTACCACTTAATACAAATATTTCAATTTTTTACAAGATAATACCCATTTTACCAAGCCAACATCCGGTTTATATTGATAAGATACAATTAAAAAGAAACGATTGCTGATAACATTTCAGAATCGCTGACCCACTCTTTGCACCGGATCGGACGCGAACGCGAAAGTCGAAGAGAAAGAGTAATTTGTCATACATTCTGTACTTTGAACCATTTTTTGTGAAGGGGTTAATATCATCAAAATGAGGTCAACATTACCGAAATATTTAATTCTACTTTAACAGATTTCAGTTTGTTTGTCAAAAGCAAGGTTTATATCGTTTTGCCGACGGCAATGCCGTTCAAACATTTGGTCAATCATGTCGTCTTCCGACATCTGCCGGTATAACTTGAAAATAATCCACCGCTTAATATCACGTGCGGACAGCAATGGAATATTGTCAAAGCATAGCAATTTTTCTTTCAGGACAAAAGTTGACAGTAAAAAATTAAGGGCTATTTGATGATACCAGGCTAACCACTTG
>CAYWBV010000485.1:0-2732 GCA_964455785.1 uncultured Maribellus sp. | reverse complement strand
GGGTGGATCCGTAATTTCCAAGAATATGATTGATTGCATTTACAATCACCTGAATATTCGCATCGCTGCTGTTGGAAACAACGATTGATTTTCCTTCATTTTCCATCAAATCTTCCACCAGCGACGATAAATCGACAGATGATTTTGAAGTCAAACCCGTAGTAATTCCTTTTGCAGTGAGAAGTTGATTATATAAGTCAGCAATAATTGCGCCCTCTTCAGAAGGTTTTACCGGAAAACGGACATCGGAATTCGAGCCTGTAACCGACATTCCGGTTTCGAACTGATAATGGCGGCTCATTTCGTCGGAAGCCTCCAGCAATCTTCTTCCGGCAGTGTAACCTTTGGTATATTCCACCGGCGATAACCACGTTCCCAAAAAATCGGCGCCAAAACTTACAATTACTTTGGCTTTTTCAAACCGGTAGTCGGGAACAAAAGCTTTTCCGAAACTGATTTGATTAGCCTTTAAAATTCCGGTTGCCGAAACCGCATCGTATTGCAGCCACTGCGTATTCGGATATGTTCCGGCGAATTTTTCAATTACTTTTTTTGTTGAAGGAGAAATGATGGTGGAAGTTAAAAGGACAACCTTTTTATTTTCATTTTTAAACTGGTTCAGCTTTTGAATTATTTCTTCATCCACCTGTTCCCAGGAGACTGCCTCGCCATTCTTCAGCGGGGTTTTGAAACGGGCATCGTCATACAAATTTAATACGGAAGCCTGCACACGTGCAGATGTTCCCTGCTGCGAAACGGAAGAAAGGTTGTTTCCTTCGATTTTAATGGGCCGTCCGTCGCGGACTTTCACCAAAACGCTGCAATATTCATTTGCATCGAAATAAGTTGACGCATAATAATTAGCCATTCCGGGTGTTACCTCCTCGGGTTTTATGAGGAAAGGAATCGCCTTGTCGATGGTTTTTTTACAACTGGCAACCACAGCGGCAGCAGCTACGCTAAACCCGAATGTTTTCAAAAAATCGCGCCGCGAAGAACCCGACTCCTTTTTTGCCAAAGCCCTTTTGGTATCGACTTCCAGTTTGAGTTCGTTCTTTTTAAATGCAACCGGATCTTTTAATTCTTCTAAACTTCTCCAATATTTTGTCATAGTTCTATTTTACCAAAGCAAACGTTAACGCTAACAATCAAATCCATCAACTATTTAATAATGACAGCGCATACAATCGTTTGCGCCAATATCTTCTGCTGTAATTTTCTGTTTTGCCCCCGATTTTAAATCCTCGTGAAGTTTAATGTATTGGTCGTAATATGAATTTCCTGCAAATTTAACTTCGGTATCGCGGTGGCAGTTTACACACCAACCCATGGAAAGGTCGCTGTGCTGGCGCATAATATCCATTTCTTCAACCGGCCCGTGGCACGAGGCACAATCGAGCTTTCCGGAACCCACATGAACTGCATGACTAAAAAACACATGATCGGGAAGGTTGTGAATGCGGTTCCATTCCACCGGAGTGCCATTCTCGGCTGCAGCAACCACTTTGGCAATTTCAAATTTTCCACTGTTGGTACCCTCGCGGATAATAATATGGCAGTTCATACAAAGATTGGTTGCCGGAATTCCTGCCGATTTACCCTGTTCAACCGTGGTGTGGCAATACATACAATCGATTCCGTTATCACCGGCATGAACTTTATGCGAAAATTTGATGGGTTGATCGGGAGCATAATTTTCCTGCCGCCCCAAACGGATGGCATCTGTCGCAATCATTTCCACCTGCCAGACAAGTGCTCCTATAAATAGTAAAACAGGAACAATTTTCCATTTTATCTTTTTCAGAAATATAAGTTCCATTAACGCCCAGGTCAGTAATAAGCCCAAAAACAGAAACAGTATTAAATTATTATAACTGGGTTTTACTGGTGTATGCCCGGTTGCAGCCAAATCGTCGAGATATATTTTTACTGTCCGTAAATCCTCTTCGCCGATGTCAAAGTTTTGATGCGAGGCTTCCATTTTAACACCCAGCGGTTGTTTTACCACCTGCTGAAATGAGGCGAAATCGAGATTAGCATACTTTAATGCAATATCGTATGCCGAGGGGTTCCAGTTCAAGGTATCCGCCTGTCTGATGTTGTGGCACGAAACGCAGGCCTGGTGCTCACGCTCGAAAGGCAACAGTCCGAGAAAAAAACGTTTCCCACGGTTGATGGCTTCTTTGGAGTACCCGTTGACTACCTGATGATTCTCTTCCTCTGCAATGGCGGTATCTTCTTTCCCCGAAGTTCCCGAACTGTCGTTCACCGAAAGCGTGGCGCTATCTGCTGCAGGAATCGATGAACCGTCAGTCCCCAGTACCACAACACCGTCTTTATCTGGCCTCTGAGTACTATCCTCCTGGGAATAGGAAGGTTTTATGAATAAAAAACATGTAATTAAAACGGAAAGGAAAACCTGGATCGATACATTTTTTATACCTGTTTTCCTCAGAAAATTTTCTCTCATCCTGTTCAGTTTAGCATTAAAACAAAACCCTTTTCAATAAAACATAAGACTTAACAAACTTTGTCTATAAAGGTTTCAAGAAGATCTTGAAAATTGATGGAAAAGATAAATAAAATCAGTCTTTTTTTCAAATTTAATGAACTATAATTTGAAATTAAACCCATGTAAATCTGACAAATGTTTACTGGGAGAAAAAACGGCAAATATTTCACATCCTGATCGTCAAAAGAATCCGCTGAAATAAATTTTCAACCCGTTTTTT
>CAYWBV010000484.1:0-2737 GCA_964455785.1 uncultured Maribellus sp. | reverse complement strand
TATTTCCCGGCGAGAAGTTTATCCCGCACTTCTTTAAAGGCTTTCAGCGTATATTCCACATCTTCCAGCGTATGCATGGCTGTGGGTATCAACCGAAGGATTAATTCGCCCCTTGGGATAACCGGGTAAACTACCATCGAACAAAATACACCGTAGTTTTCGCGCAGATCGTAAACCAGGTTGGTAGCTTCGGCTTCGCCGCCTTTCATGTAAACCGGTGTTACCGGCGAGTTGGTGCGGCCCAGGTCGAATCCTTCGTCGAGTAACCCTTTTTGTAATGCATTGACAACAGTCCAGAGCTGTTCCCTTAATTCAGGTTGTGTCCGTATCAGATCCAGTCTTTTTAATGCACCGATGGTCATGGACATTGGCAGGGATTTGGCGTAGGTCTGCGAACGCATGTTGTAACGCAGATAATAACAAATATCGGTATCACAGGCGATAAACCCGCCAATACCGGCCATCGATTTGGCAAAGGTTGCAAAATGTAAGTCGATACCACTCTCAACTCCAAAATGTTCGGGCGTACCAGCACCTGTTTTTCCCATAGTTCCAAAACCATGCGCATCGTCAACCAGAAGCCGGAATGAAAATTCTTCCTTGAATCTGACAATTTCATCCAGTTTGCCAAGGTCGCCCGACATACCAAAAACGCCTTCAGTAATGACAAGGATTCCTCCTTTTTGTTTTTCAGCCAGAATGGTAGCCCTCTCCAATTGTTTACGAAGGCTGTCCATGTTGTTGTGGGTATAAACATAACGTTTGCCCATGTGAAGGCGGACACCGTCTAAAATACAGGCGTGTGATTCCGAATCGTAAACAATTACATCATTCCTTCCGCAAATCGCATCAATCACCGAAACCATACCCTGGTAACCGTAATTCAACAAAAAAGCATCAGGTTTTCCCACAAATGCAGCCAGTTCACGCTCCAATTGTTCGTGTTTGGTTGTTTGCCCTGACATCATGCGGGCTCCCATCGGGTAGGCCATACCATAAATGGCCGCCGCTTCAGCATCCGCTTTTCGTACTTCGGGGTGGTTGGCCAGCCCCAAATAATTGTTTAAACTCCAGGTAAGAACTTCTTTTCCCCTGAATTTCATCCTGGGGCCAATTTCGCCTTCCAGTTTCGGAAACGCAAAATAACCATGAATTTGTTTCATGTACTTCCCAATATCGCCCTGGTTAGTCCTGAATTTAGCAAATATATCCACGTTCTTTAATTTATGTGTTTTTATCAGGTGCAAATGTAAACTTTTTTAAAATCCAAACAAATGTGTTAATTTATACTAACAATACCCCCGTGGTTATTGAAAACTATGTAAATTCGGCCACTGTATTAGAGGTTTTCTTTTGTATAAAACTCAGAATGAATAGACTACAAAATTTAAGGTTGGTTCGGAATGATAAAAATTAACCATTTCTTTGGTTTTATGTATGTAAAAAAAGTATATTTTTGCGCCATGTTTATGAGAATGAGAAATTTTGGAATTCAATTGGTAGTTATTGCCTTGTTTTTGGGTGCTTGTGGTGATTATAACAAAATTGTAAAAAGCACCGACTACGAGTTTAAGTATAAAAAAGCAGTCGAATATTATGAAGAAGGCGAGTATGTGAGGGCCGGAACTTTATTCCAGGAATTGGTGAATATTTATCGCGGAACCTCGCGTGCCGATAAAATTTATTACTTCTACGCTAAAAGTATGATCGGGCAAAAAGACTATTTAATGGCCGGACATTATTTTAAAACCCTTGTCAAAGAATTTCCTGCAAGCGAATATGTGGAAGAAGCCCAGTTTATGGTGGGTTACTGCGCATATCTGCTTTCACCAAAACCCCGCCTCGACCAGTCGGTGACACAGGAGGCGATCGATGCGCTTCAATTGTATATTAACCTTTATCCTTTTAATGAAAGGGTGGAAGAAGCCAACCGGTTAATCGACGAACTGAGAGATAAATTAGTTTATAAATCCTACTTAACGGCCAAATTGTATTTTGATTTTGAAAACTATAAAGCCGCAGTAGTAGCCCTTACCAACAGTATGAAAGAGCACCCCGACAGCAAATACCGCGAAGAACTGATGTACATGTTGCTGAAATCGAAATATTTGCTTGCTGTTAACAGCGTAAGCGAAAAGAAAGAAGAACGGCTTACCAATGCAC
This sequence comes from uncultured Maribellus sp., assembly GCA_964455785.1. Lineage (GTDB taxonomy): Bacteria > Bacteroidota > Bacteroidia > Bacteroidales > Prolixibacteraceae > Draconibacterium. Next base: position 574 of record CAYWBV010000484.1, on the reverse strand, counting down.
TCGATGAATATTTTACATTTGTGGATGAATACCCCGAAAGCCAGTATAAAAAGGAAGCTGACAAGTATTACGAAACAACAGCGAAATTATTGAATTACAAGGAAGAACAATCAAATACGAATTAAAAAAATGGATTACAAAAAGACAAAAGCAGCTCCGTCAACCATTTCACGCGATTTGGAAGTACTGACACAGGAAACCGGCAATATCTACGAAACAGTGATGATCCTCGCCAAAAGGGCCAACCAGATTTCGTCAGAATTAAAGGAAGAACTGAACCAGAAACTGCAGGAGTTTGCATCTTACACTGACAATCTCGAAGAAATTTTCGAAAACAGGGAACAAATTGAAATTTCCAAGTTTTACGAAAGGCTTCCAAAACCTTCTTTAATTGCTTTTGAAGAATTGAAAGAAGGTGAAATTTATCACCGGAATCCAGCCAGGGAAAGTAAAAAAGGTATTTAATATCTCGGCCCATGAGGCTTGAACGGAAAAAAATAATATTGGGGATTACCGGAAGTATAGCTGCTTACAAGGCAGCTATACTTTTGCGTTTACTGGTGAAGGAAGGCGC
>CAYWBV010000483.1:0-2746 GCA_964455785.1 uncultured Maribellus sp. | reverse complement strand
ACCAGGTTATTGATTCGTTCAACATAAAAAAATAAAAAGATGAAGGTATTCCTATCGGTTCTGATTACTCTGTTTTTATTTGCCGGGGCAACCGCCAAAAACAAGACCAAACTGAAGTTCAACAGCAACGGGGAGTTTAAAATTGTACAGTTTACCGATACACATGTTAATTTGACCAAAGGTGCCAATCTGCAGGTGTATGAAATTATTCCTGAAGTGTTAAAAGCCGAAAACCCCGACTTTGTTATTCTTACCGGCGACATTGTTACGCAGAATGATCCGCAGGAAGCGTACAACCGGTTTGCCCGAATTTTCCAGGAAGCGGGCGTCCCGTGGGCAATGATTTTTGGAAACCACGAATCTGAACATAACTTACCGCGTCAGGATCTGGCGAGATTCCTTCAGCAATTTCCGCTTTGCCTGAATGATGATAAGGGCGAAACGAAGGGAAACTCGAATTTTGTACTCCCGGTTTACGGAAAGGAGAACAAACCTGCCGCTGTTCTGTATTGTATGGACTCCAACGAATACAGTACCCTAAAACCGCTGGTCGGAGGTTGGGGCTGGTTTACCCATTCACAGGTAGGCTGGTATCGCGAACAAAGCCGGAAGGTTACCCACGCGAACAACGGGAACCCGTTACCGGCACTGGCTTTTTTTCATATCCCTCTGCCCGAATACACACAGGCATGGAACAACAAACAAGCGCCGCCCATCGGGGTAAAAAACGAAGATGAATGTAGTCCTGAAATCAACACCGGAATGTTTGCGGCCATGCTCGAAAACGGCGATGTGATGGGAACTTTTACCGGCCACGACCACATCAACGATTACATCGGGGTTCACTACAATATCGCGCTTGCCTACGGGCGGGTAACGAAAGTAATGGGCGACCCCGGCGATCCCAAAGCCGGTGGCCGTGTTATTGTGCTCAGGGAGAACCAGCGGAAATTCGATACCTGGATTCGCGAACTCAACGGGAATAAAGTTCTGGAATGCTCCTGGCCCGATTCATTTGCTATCACTCAATAAATAAAAATAAAATTCAACTTAACAGAACTAAAAAATGACAACAAAAAAAGCACAGTGGGGTAAGTTGTTCCCCGTTTTCCTTTCGTTCATTGTAATGGGATTTGTAGACATTATCGGGGTGGCCACCGGGTACATCAAACAGGACTTTGCGTTAAGCGACTTTGTTTCCCAGTTTCTGCCGATGATGGTGTTGCTATGGTTTTTTGTACTTTCAGTGCCGGCAGGTATATTGCAGGACAAGTACGGGAAAAGAAATATGCTGAACATCGGGATGGTTATCCAGGCCATCGGCCTGGGGCTGCCGTTTGTTCATTACTCTTTTGCCATGATGTTTGCCTCTTTTATACTGTTGGGAATCGGAAACACGGTCATCCAGGTTTCGGCGAACCCCTTGCTCCAGGATGTCTCGCCCGCGGCAAAGCTGGCCAGCTACCTGAGCACATCGCAGTTTGTTAAGGCAATTATTTCGTTTGCCGGCCCGCTGATTACCACATTCCTGGCCATTCAGTTTGGTGACTGGCGGTTGGTTTTTGCCGTTTACGGAATCACATCCGTTCTTGCGGCCATCTGGCTGTCGGCAACTCCCATCGAAGAATCGAAACCCGACCGGAAACCGGCTTCATTTGCCTCCTGTTTTGGTTTGTTAAAGAACCGTTTTGTTGCATTTATGGCACTTTCCATCTTCCTGATTGTAGGGGCAGAGGTGGCCATCAATACCAACATCGTAAGTGTCCTGATTGCCAAATATGGCCTGACACTCGAGAAGGCGGCCATCGGCATCAGTTTGTTTTTTGCCGGCGAAACCGTAGCCCGTTTAACAGGCGCAATTGTCCTGAACTGGACGAAACCGCGGCCTTTTCTGTTGATTACAGCCCTGGTTTCGTTGGCGGGGATAGCCGGAATTTTGGTCGCCCCGGGTTACACACTCGCCCTTGCCGCCATATTTATAACCGGGCTTGGCGCAGGCAACATGTTCCCGATCATCTTTTCGCTGGCGCTGGAAAAAATGCCTGACCGCTCCAACGAAATATCGGGATTATTGATTATGGCCGTGTCGGGCGGGGCTGTAATTCCGCTGGTGATGGGTTTGGTAAGCACCGCGTTTTCGCCGCTCGCCAGCGTTTCGGTTATCGGCGCCTGTATGCTTTATGTGCTGTGGGTGTCGCTGTATGTGAGGAAGAATTAGAAATTCAAACCAAATATTTGGAATGAACAGGGGATGTTTAAAGCCGCTCTTGGGAGGCCGAACTACCACAATCCTGCGGATAACGTTAAAAATAACGCTATGAAGAAGATTCGGGCCATGCTGTTTCTGACCTGTTTTGCCCTTTTCGTGCAGGCGCAGGTTACCATACACCCGGCGCCGGCAGAGGGGTTTGAACAGCGTATCAAAAACCATATCGACACGCTGAAAGTGGTGGACACTCACGAGCATCTCTCCAACCCGGCAGGGTTTTCCAAAAGCGGGATGTTCGATTTTATGCTGCTGTTTCATCATTATGCCGACGACGGCAACTATATCGAAAACTCGAACCCGACCCTCCTGGCCAATCTCTTCCACAAGTACCGCGACGTACGTTTTATCCTGTTTCACGGCGGCTACCCGTTTGGCAGCGAGTTGGCGAGCCTGGCCAAAAACTTCAGGCATGTGTACATCGACCTGTGCTGGCTGTATATCATCTCGCCGTCGTACGCCGAACGGAACCTCCACGAG
>CAYWBV010000482.1:0-2747 GCA_964455785.1 uncultured Maribellus sp. | reverse complement strand
TATTAATCTACTGTCCTGAAGTTTTCGCCCCAGTTTATCATCAGCAGCTACTTTAGTAATGTCGTCAGACAAACCCAAAACAAAAAGTACCTGGGCATAAATTCCCATAGTTACGCTGGGTAATCCCTTCTCCACAGAAACTAATGTCCGGCGGCTTATACCTGCACGTTCAGAAACCTGTTCAGCAGTTAATTTTCGTCGAAGCCTGGCCAACTTTATATTTTCACCCAAAATTACCATTGTTTTTGCCAGGTTAGGTAACAAAACTGTATTTCTCTTCTTCATATTGCGAATTATATTACGCAAATATAATTTATTTGTGCAAAATAGTGCACTTAAAATAAAATTTAACGATTTACACTGCTGACTGGGAAAGAGATAATCTTCATTAAATTAATGCGCGATACAAACACGGGATAAGATTACAACAGAAATTTATAAAAATGATTCGGAGAAACCATCTCAAAACAATTGACTCTGCAAACCAAAAGAAAACGCAGCAAGTCATAAACTTACTGCGTTTCACTACGTATTGTTTATTTTTAATCGTCGAATAATGCCTGACTTTTCTATAGCTATGGACCTTCTCCGAAGATTCCTTTCAAACAAGTTCAAACATCTTCAAACAATCTCAAACTCTATTTAACCTCCTCAAAAATAACGAATGCTGAATATCAGTTAATTATAAATTCATGGTACAGATAAGACACTAATAAACTTGTTTATTCAACGAATCTGAATTCCAATTACAGAGTGTAAAGATACAATTTTTACCCGCTTTACTTGCCCATACAATAACAAAGTAAATACCAGCTAAAAATTAAAATTAGTTTAATTGTCCATTTTAATAATTGTTTGATTGATTAATCAACTGCTTGATTAAACGTTTGAACGTTCAAACGTTTAAATAATTTCTTTTTGAATTTGTCATGCGCTCGCAGTCATGCTATCAGAGTTTCAAACCCGTAAACACTTCCGGCAGCATTTTCGGAAAATTTTCAAAAGGAAAAGGAATAAATAGAGAGTGGAGAAATTGCATGTGTTGATGCGCGGTTTCAAAAAAAGGTTTGAGTGTAGTTTACGGAAATCAAAGGTTTTTGAAACAGGCTTGTGCGACGGAAAAAATCAACTCTTGCAATTTCGGAGCGAACGGTTTATGCCGGAAGCTTTTGAAAACCCGGAGGGCTTGTTTTTCGGAAATGTTGGTATTTTGTGCCAGGGCTTGAGCGAGTCTTTACTCCCTGTCTTTTTTCAAGAGTTTTAAAAATAAATTACCTTTCTCAGTAATCCGATATTTCTGATTGGAACTCTGTTCTGTATCCGGTTCGGTCCATTCTACTAAATTGTCTTTTCTAAGCTTTGATACTATTTTCTTAAGCTGTCCTGATACGGATTTCTGTCCTAGTGCAACCGATAATTCTTTTGTTGATAATGTTCTGTAAGATACCAAACGAAGTACTTTGCTGTATAACGTTTCTTTTTGCAACTCGTGCTGCAACTCGTGCTGCAACTCGTGCTGTAACTCGTGCTGTAACTCGTGCTGCTGTAAATAGTTTTTGTTGGTGAAAACAACCCGAAATGCAATTCCCGGTTCTTTCCATGATAATTCTATTTCAGGATAAGATTGCATTTCACTGGCAATTAATCTCAAGCCATTACCCCATTGTTCAATAATACCCAAACGTTTAAAAACAGGTGCCAGGACTTTATTCCGAATGTCGGACTGCCCAGAATCCATATCGTTAAAATCTACAGTTGGCATAAGTTTGCCCGGACTGGTAATTTCAACTTTATCATCGAAAATGGCAATTTTAATGTCTTTACCGGAAAGAGAATAATCGCGATGAATCACTGCATTACGAATAACTTCCCTGATGGCAACTATCGGGTATTCCCAACGGTCATTTCTGAAAACTTCCTGGTAATCGGTTATACCTTGTGAAATATGGCGTAAAATAAATTGATAGGCTTGTTCTGCTTGTAACCCAATATTTGAATCTATGGTTTTCTGGTCGATAAAATTACCAGGGACAGTTCCTTTAAACCTGGCACATTCAATTTTTGCATATGGAAACATCTGTTTTCCAAATTCGTCATCAGAAAGCAGTATTAAAGCATTCGTTGGCAGTTCCTGCCCCTGTTCGGTTTTGAATAATTCTAATTTCTGAAGAACTTGCTTACTTAATTTCTCCCCGGTCTTTTCAACGAATAATGCTTTAAATGAATCAATATTAATCTTGTCCAATGTTTTTTGGAAAACCAATTCGCTGTCAAAAGAAATATTTTGCATTTGTCGTTCGAGTTCCTGAATTATTTCAGGACTTGCCTGCCGGTTTGAAGAACCAACCCGAATAAAAGTTCCTGATCCAATTCCTTTATTTTTTAAGTGATATGGAGGAGCGCTTCCTTTATAAACTTTGGTACGTATTACATGTTTCCCTTCATCATTCAGAAATACTATTTCGGGCAAAATTACGGGAGAACATTGGTCATGGATAACGTTACTTATTTTTTCTTCAAGTACTATCAACTCGTCTTCCTCTATTCCAATAACTTCCCGTGGATTATCCTGAATACCCAGATAAAATTCACCGCCGGCATCATTGGCAAAACTAACAATGGTTTTAGCTAATTCAGCATTGGTTGGCATTTTTGCCTTAAACTCCAATCGTCTCCCTTCGGGTTGTTGTAATATTTCTTTTAACCGTGTCATATTTGAATTTCAAATATCGGCATTTAATCAACAC
>CAYWBV010000481.1:0-2761 GCA_964455785.1 uncultured Maribellus sp. | reverse complement strand
CTCTCCGGAAAGTTTTTCCTTTTTGACAACATAATACAATTCAACTTCGTTGTTGATGTTTTTTGTGTAGTTGGTGAAAAAAGCCATCTCATTTTCAATGTTTTCGTAAAACCGCGGTTTTACAAACAATTGTCCGAACGAAAGCCCGTTGTTCAGGATGATCCTGTTTTCCGTTCCCAATCCAAACCGCGACGATTCGGTCAGGGGAGTAAACGCAAAGGCCTTCTCGCCCACAAACATCTCCAGGTTTTTATTGCCATACGAGATATAATACTGGTCGTACAACCCCAGAAAGTTCAGGTCGGTGTTATTGGGGCCGCGCGCCAGAAATTCAAGCTGATGTTTGCCTTCCGGATCGAGCGGGCCGCTTCCTTTAAGTTCGAATTGATAGGCTGCCTGGTATTTATCCTGAACGTTGGTTGAAAGGTAACTGGCCGACGCGGAAACCGGGTAACGAAACCAGATATCTTTTTTGATGTTTCTGGAAGGGAAAATGATAACCGAACTGAAAATACTTTTTCTGATATCACCGGATAGGATGGCCCTAACCGTAAAATATTCCTTTCTGACTTCGGGCACATCCGAAGGTATTTGCCGCGAAACCGTAAATCTTCTGGAGTCTCCCGGGTTCAGCATGATCTCAGGGTTCTCGTCGGTCACACAGTTTTGGGTTTCGACAAGAATTTTTTTAGCTGTATTTCCAAGGTTCTGCAAAAGAAAAGTTGCGGTGAACGTTTCTCCTGCCATAACATGTTCCGGTAATTCAACTCTTTCTAAGGTGATGTTTTCGGTTTCGTTGATTTGGATTTTTGCGTTCCGGGAAGAAAGTGTTTCGCCTGAGTTCGCGTTTTTTGCAACAACAGTAACATCATAAGTTCCTACCGGGAAGGCAGCCGGAATCTGTAATGTGTAAACCGAAAATTTTTGTTCTGATGGGTTTATTTTGAAAGGAACCGTTTTTGAAATTACATTCCATCCTTCAGGAAGTTCAACTCCGGCTGAAACTTCAGTAATTTCATCGGTATTGTTTGTAATAAAAAAGGGAAGATTGACGATTTGTCCCGGCAGGGTATTGATTTCTTTTTTTAGAATGTTAACGGATATCGGTTCGGGGGTCTGGCTTTTAACCTCTTTCCCGACAGAGATTAGAATCAGGCATATAATGAATGTCCTTTTTAACATTATCCGATTTCCAGCGATACGTTGGTGCCAAAAATATGATCCTCATCACAATCGGCTACCAATACACCGGTATAATTGCCAGGTTTGATCCCCTCAAGTACAAGCGTTATTTTGACAGAGGTTCCCGGGAATGTTTTTCTCCGGTCTGTTTTTATGGTGCCAGCCGAGTTTCCAGCTTCATCAAAAAGTTCGACGCTCATTTCCGGGCGGAGGATACGTTCGCCGGTATTTTCAATCATCACATTTAATACGCTGACATTCTCATTTTTTGCGAGTTCCAACCCAAGGAACTGCATGTTGCTGGTTCCGGTGTTGCCAATATTTGTAATAATCTGGACAGCATATCTAATGGCAGTTTTTATGGTTACTCCACTGTTGTAGTTGGCCGTGTCGGGCGGTATAATTCCTTCAACCATAATCACACTCCAGTATGTTCCGCTCAGAGAATTGTTGTCAGGGGTTTTTACCTCGAAATCGATGGTCGCAATTTCATTGGGCTGCAACGTTAATAATTCGGGATTAAAAGTTATCCATCCTGCATTCGATCGTTCCAATGTTCCCGCCGGATCGTGTTTCGATTCACCGGTGTGTGAAAACCAGTAATCTCTTTGATAAACTCTGACACTCTTTTCATTTAAGGCGGTATTTTGCAACTGGATGGTACCTCTGTAACTTTCGCCTGCCTGCGATACATTTTCGTGCGTTAAACCATTTAGCACAACGATGTTGGCTTCCAGTACAGAAGTTGAAAAAATCAATAGGAGAATCGAAAGAAATAAATTCTTGTAAATTCCGGAATAAATCATCATTTAAAGTTATTGCAGTTTAATGAATGCGAAATTATGAATCTTTATTTTAAAACAACAGGCGGGGAAAATAATTTTAGTCGGTTAATGTATAAACCACGTGTATTGAAGCGTTCTCAAGGGTCGAAAGTGGATAGTTTTTGAATGATTCGTCAGTTTCAACTTTATAGGTGAGGTAGTGACCGTTGCTGGAACCTTTGCCGGTAAAACAACTCCCAATATTTACAATAACTTCTGTGGGTTCGGCAGATAAGGTTACCACTCCTGCGGGTTCCCCTGTTTTTCCTTTCCCTGAACCTACCGCTTCTGAGGCTTCTACTTTAATCTGAACTCCTTCGGGAATTTTTCCTTCTACCATCGCAACTATCTTTCTTCTGTGTTCGCTGCCGGAGACAATGGATGAATAGTTGATCCAAATGTTTTCGTTCTGAATGCCGGAAATATCAACAGGATTACCGGCCTGCTGCGGTGCGGTAAAGTTGATATTTACATTGGGCGAATTTTCGGAAGCCAGACCGAGTAACGCAACTTCCGGGATTTCAATGCCAACTTTGTGTTGCGTTTCTGTCTCCTGTGCATACGAAAACACAAAAGAAAGTAAAAATGATAAAGATAATATGGCGTCCCTGAATCTCATATTCAAATGTACGCCTTCGTCTTGTTTTTCACAAGGGGCATTTGGGGTATAAACGCTGATTTTTTAATTCATAAATGCTGATTTTTTGGCATAAAAAAAGGCAGACTATCAAAGCCTGCCTCCCTTGTTTTTTTAT
>CAYWBV010000480.1:0-2768 GCA_964455785.1 uncultured Maribellus sp. | reverse complement strand
ATCGACTTCACTATGGAGAATGGTATACACATGCATAGTATGTGCCGTCAGATTAACGGAACTGCTACTGCTGTTCATGAAATCTTTCATGGAACGAAAGCAATTGCAACTACTGCAGAAAAATTGAGAATTGTTGATGCTACAGGCAATGAACTGTTTGTTGCTGAAGGATCTGAAACAAGTCCTTATGTACAGGAGCATATAAACCTCGTAACATGTATTCGTGAGAATATTCCATTTAATGAGGCAGAGCAAACTGCTGTATCTAATCTTGTTGCCATTATGGGAAGGGTATCTGCTTATACAGGCAAGGAAGTTACTTATGAAGAGATGATGAATTCGGACATGAAAATTGGTCCTGAAAAATACATTATGGGCAATATTGGCTATGTAGAAAATGCTACTATACCAGTGCCAGGGTCACTCGAATAATTATCGATTAATCCATATCTGTTTAGAATAAAAGCCATTTGCTGCATGCAGATGGCTTTTGAAGTTTAATAATTTCTCAAATGCTTTAATTTATTGATCTTTGCAGGATATATGTTGGTTTAAAAATTTATTTTTGTAAGTTTTTGAATAATAATTGACAGCAGGTAATAGAAGCTTTTGAAATATGAAACGACAAAAAATCAAAGAAATTCTGAATCAAGGTGTCCCTGGGGCTACCATTCTGGTAAAAGGTTGGGTAAGAACCAAGCGTGGAAGCAAGAACGTAAATTTTATAGCTTTAAGTGATGGGTCTACTATCAATAATCTTCAGGTAGTAGCAGATACGGCACAGTTCGACGAGAAATTATTGCATGAAGTAAATACGGGTGCTGCTCTTTCAGTAGAAGGAACTTTAACAGAATCTAAAGGCAGTGGACAGAATGTTGAATTGCTTGCTGAAAAAATAGAATTGCTTGGTGGTGCTGATCCGGACAAATATCCCATTCAACCTAAAAAGCATTCTTTGGAATTCTTGAGAGAAAATGCTCACCTGCGATTTAGAACAAACACTTTTGGTGCAGTTTTTAGAATACGTCATGCAATGGCTTATGCAATTCATAACTATTTTAACGATAAAGGTTTTGTTTATCTCCATACCCCTATTATCACTTCCAGCGATGCTGAAGGGGCCGGTCAAATGTTCCGGGTCACAACACTGGATGCTATTAATCCACCCTTGAAGGAAGATAAAACACCTGATTATAGTAAAGATTTTTTTGGAAAACCAACCAACCTTACAGTTTCGGGCCAATTGGAACGTGAACTGGGGGCTATGGCGCTAGGTGAAGTATACACTTTTGGACCTACTTTCCGTGCTGAAAATTCAAATACCGCTCGTCATCTGGCTGAATTCTGGATGATAGAACCTGAAATGGCTTTTTATGATCTGAAGGATAATATGGATCTTGCAGAAGATTTCCTAAAAAGTCTGATTGACTATGCTTTGAGAAATTGTAATGACGATCTGCAATTTCTAGCATCCAGGCTTGAACAGGAGGAAAAGAACAAGCCTCAGGATCAGCGTTCAATGAATCTTATTGAGAAGCTTAATTTTGTTAAGAACAGTGAATTTGTCAGATTGACCTATACAGAAGCGATCGATATTCTTCGTAATTCAAAGCCATTTAAAAAGAAACAGTTCCAGTTTCCGGTAGAGTGGGGGATCGACCTGCAGAGCGAACATGAAAGATATCTCGTTGAAAAACATTTTAAATGTCCGGTTATTCTGACTGATTATCCTAAAGCCATTAAGGCATTTTATATGAAACAAAATGAGGATAGTCGAACCGTTAGGGCTATGGATGTGTTATTTCCTCAGATAGGAGAAATAATAGGCGGTTCTCAAAGGGAAGAGAACCTTGAAAAGTTGATGTCCCGCATGGAAGAGATGGGAATTTCAACTGAAGAAATGTGGTGGTATCTCGATACCCGCAGGTTTGGAAGCGCAGTTCATAGCGGATTTGGATTAGGATTCGAACGTTTTGTACAATTTGTTACCGGAATGGGAAATATCAGGGATGTTATTGCATTCCCCAGGACTCCCAAAAATGCAGAATTCTGATCGGCAGATAGCTGCCACTTTGAAAAAAGTAGTATTTTTACTTATTAAGATTAAGGGATTATGGAGCAAAGACTATCATTACAACAGAAATTGCTTCAAAAGCTTTCACCCCAGCAAATACAGGTAATAAAGCTTTTGGAAATCCCTACTATGCAGCTCGAACAAAGAATCAAGAAGGAACTTGAAGAGAACCCTGTTCTGGAAGTCGATTCAGAAGAATCTGAATTTCCGGAACAAGCAGAGAGCAGTGATGGGGAACAGGAAAGTGATAACGATGAATTTTCTTTTGATGATTATTTGAATGAGGAAGATGAGGTGCCCTCATATAAAACTTCTACTAATAATTATTCAAAAGACGATAAGTATGTCGATATTCCATTTTCTGCAGGAATAACATTTCACGAAAGCCTGTATGACCAGTTAGGAATGACTTCTCTTAGCGATACCGACAGGCAACTTGCTGAATATATTATTGGCAATATTGATGACGATGGCTACCTCAGAAGAGATCTGCTCTCCATCAGTGATGATTTAGCATTCAACCTGAATATGGAAGTTTCTGAAGAAAAGCTTGCAGACATACTTCAAGTTATTCAGCATTTTGATCCTGCAGGGGTAGGAGCACGTGATCTAAGAGAATGCCTGCTTCTTCAGCTTGATCGTAAACAGGGTGAACAATTTGAATTGGCAAGGACTATTGTTAATGATTTCTTTG
>CAYWBV010000479.1:0-2780 GCA_964455785.1 uncultured Maribellus sp. | reverse complement strand
AATTTCTGTTTTTCCCCTTCGGGAATCGCCTCTGTTCCGTTCCAGGTAAAATGTTGTGCCCAGTTGTCGCTTACCACGGGCATCAGGCTGGTCGAAATTTCAGAATCGAGGTTTTCCAAACGGCCGTCGTAACCGGCATACCGCACTTTCTGCGACTGCATTAACTCAAAAGGCCTGTTACCGGAAACCACCACCATAATATTTCCCTGCTTTTTTACACCACCTTCGAAAACGGTGAGGTCGGCTTTATAATCCTCCAGAATTTGATGCAGCAACAGGTAGGTTCGTAACGCGTCGTCCTTGATGTCGATAAAAAGAATAATTTCTTCGCCGTTGCCGTAAACCGATCCGTTGTTTTGCTGAATAAGCTGACGGAGCGGTTCAAGGTAAAGCTGGCGAAGCGTTCTTCCGGGTTTTATCTTATCAAAATCGTGGGCTACAAAAAGCGAATCGCCGATGGAATAAACATCGGCTTCAATACTTTTAAAGTTACAGGCCAGGGCGTCGAACAAAGGTCTTTCATGCTCATAATCGTTATGGGCATGGGCCGGAAAAACCCGAACCTTTTCGTTCTTCTGAAAACTGCCGCCAGCAGTTACTATCAGCAGGAGACACAGGCCGGCGACTATCTTTACGTTCATCTTTCAAAATTTAAAACCATACAAACCATCTATTTTAAAATTTCACTGATCAACACCGGGCGGGCTTCGGCTACCGATTTTTTTGCGGCCAGGCCAATGGCGATGGAAAGTAATCCGTCGGTTCCGTCCACCGGCATTTTAACACCCGAAAGCAGTGCATCGATAAATTCGCGGATTTCCTGGTTGTAGGAAGCATTGTACCTTTCAAGGAAAAAGTGCAGTGGCAAATCGCCCGAAACACCTGATTCAGTATAAAGTTTATGGTTGTTCGGAAAATTATTTTCGGCCTGCGCCATTCCCTTGCTTCCAAAAACTTCGAGGCGCTGGTCGTAACCATAAACCGCTTTTCGGCAGTTGTCGATAACGGCCATCGAATGATCTTCAAAGGTTAACGTAATAATGGCTGTGTCGATATCGCCGGCTTTTCCGATTTCTGGATCAACCATAACCGCGCCTTTGGCAAATACCTCTTTTACCTGTTTCCCCGAAATGTAACGCGCCATATCAAAATCGTGAATGGTCATGTCGAGAAACATCCCGCCCGAAACCTTAACATACGAAACCGGCGGCGGCCCGGGGTCGCGGCTTGTGATTTTTACAATCTGAACATCGCCCACCGCATCGTTGACCACCAGTTGCCTGATTTTTTTGAATTCCGGATCAAAACGGCGATTAAACCCTAACATCAGTTTTACACCACATTCTTCAACAATTGCAAGAACTTCTTTAACGCGATCGAGTGAAAGATCGAGTGGCTTTTCACAAAAAATATGTTTCCCGGCTTTCGCTGCTTTTACCACATAACCGGCGTGCGTATCGGTAGGCGAACAAATAACCACCGCATCCACTCCCGGTACGGCAAGCAATTCGTCGAAATCTTTTACAAAAACCGGGATGTTGTATTCATCGGCAATTGCTTTTGATTCATCAAAAACATCCATTACTGCAACTACTTTAATCTCCGGAAAATTACGGCATAAATTCTTCAGATGAATTTTACCAATCCGGCCTAACCCGGCAACTGCAACATTTATCTTTTTCATTTTGATTATATTTTTTCGCTTATTAAAGTCCTAACGATTTTATGTATTGCCGGTTGCTGGCGGCGCATTTTTTGGGCGACCCCATTCCCGGAAGAACGTCCTGTTCAACCACAACCCAGCCATTGTACGCTTTTTCTTTCAAAATATTTACGATGGAATTAAAATCGACATTCCCTTTCCCAAGTTCACAAAAAACGCCTTTCTCCACCGATTTAAAATAGTTATATCCGTTTTTTGCCGCTTCCTCTCCCACTTTCGGGTCGAAGTCTTTAAAGTGGACATGCCAAATCCGGGGATAATATTTTTTCAGCGCTTCCACCGGGTCGCCACCACCAAAAGCGTAATGTCCCATGTCGAGGCAAAGACCCAGCAGTTTCGGGTCGGTGAGTTCCATTAATTTATCAATCTCCTGCGGTGTTTCCACATAACCGCCGCAATGGTGATGAAAAACGGTACGCATTCCGAACTTGTCTTTTACCGCTTTCGCCACTTTTTCGGCGCCGGCTGCAAATATTTTCCACTGAGTTTCGGTCAAACCCATTTCGGATGTAACACGTCCGGCATTGTTGGTACGCACACCCACCGAGCCATTTTCGTCGGCCAGTACGATAAAGGCATTTTTATAACCGGCATCATACATCAGACCCGCTGTTTTTAAGGCCTGTCCCACTCCTGCAAAATGAGCGTCTTCTTTAGCCAGCGCCACCGGGACAAAAGCGCCCAGCAGTTGCAGTTTTTTCTCATCCAACGCTTTTTTAAGTTCTTCCGGATGGGAAGGCATAAATCCCCAGTCGCCCAGTTCAGTGCCTGCATATCCTGTCTCCACCATTTCGGAAAGAACCTGCTGATAGCCCAGCGATTTTCCTTCCAGTTCAAATTCGAGGGCGCCCCATGAACAGGGCGCATTTGCAATTTTTATCATATTCGTTGACGATTTATCCTGTAATTTCTAAAACTTACGCGTCCATTCTTTGGGCCAGCGTTCGATCACCACTTTGGTTTGTGTAAAAAATTCGATGGCATGTCTTCCCTGTCCGTGAAGATCGCCAAAAAAACTGTTGTTCCACCCGCTAAACGGGAATTGCGCCATGGGAGC
>CAYWBV010000478.1:0-2803 GCA_964455785.1 uncultured Maribellus sp. | reverse complement strand
AGGTTTTCCGGCGAAACAACATCTGTGAGTAGTGGCGGAATTTTATTTTTAACCGAGCAGGAAAAAACAAGCAGCAGCAGTACCAAAAACAAGGCTCTATTTTTCATTTTATCAGCAAGATTCAATTTTCTGAATTAGTAACATCATTTTCTGTTTGGGGTTCACAAAGGTGATCAAAAAGTTTTTGGAATAAAATTCTGAAGGGTAACAAACCATTTTTGCCGGATGTTTTTTTCCGAAGAAGCGGCGCCGAAAAAAATAATTCCATATATTTGCCTTATCAAAAACAAAAAATTTACCACGATGAAACTCTTTTATTTGATTACCGTCACATTCTCGCTACCGTGCTAAGGTAGCGTCTCAGAGTTAGTTATCGTAGTTTATTCAATTTTTCCCAAAAATCAATATATAAAATGTTGGACAAAAAATCAGAAGTTTTGTCATTAGCCAAACTAAAAGTTATGGATTTTAAAGTGATATGGCAGGATGTAAAAGAGGCAATTGCAGGTACCGAACGTGATTTTACCGAGAGCAGCCTGGGGCAGGCTATTTTTATTCTTGCTGTTCCTATGGTTTTGGAAATGATCATGGAATCGGTATTTGCTGTGGTCGATATCTTTTTTGTTTCGAAATTAGGTTCCGACGCCGTTGCCACCGTTGGAATCACCGAGTCGGTAATGACCGTGGTTTATGCCATCGGCATGGGGTTAAGTATGGCCACCACCGCGCTGGTATCGCGCCG
This sequence comes from uncultured Maribellus sp., assembly GCA_964455785.1. Lineage (GTDB taxonomy): Bacteria > Bacteroidota > Bacteroidia > Bacteroidales > Prolixibacteraceae > Draconibacterium. The sequence continues at coordinate 2,061 of CAYWBV010000478.1, read as the reverse complement.
GATTGGCGAAAAAAAGCCGAAAGACGCGGGCGTTGTGGCGTTCCAGGCCATTCTTGTGGGGGTTTTTATCTCCGTCGTTATCGCCATACCCGGAGTTGTGTTTGCCAAAGAGTTTTTGATAATTATGGGCGCCACCGAAAAGATGGCCGACGAAGGTTACATGTACCCGGTAGTGATGTTTGGGAGCAACGTGGTTATCATGTTACTCTTTATTATCAATGCCGTATTCCGCAGTTCGGGCGATGCTGCCATTTCGATGCGTGTTTTGTGGTTTGCCAACATCATCAATATTATACTCGACCCGTTGTTAATTTTCGGAATCGGGCCGTTCCCCGAGCTTGGAATTATGGGCGCTGCTGTTGCCACTTCCATTGGCCGTGGACTGGCTGTATTGTACCAGTTTTACCTTTTGTTTCGGGGAAAGCACAGAATCCGTTTGTATTTCGACAGCCTGAAAATGAAAGTGGGAATAATGCTGAAACTGTTAAAGATTTCGGGAGGCGGCATTTTGCAAAACCTGATAGCCACTTCGAGCTGGATTTTGCTGGTGCGGATTATTGCCGTTTCGGGGCCTGAGGCGCTGGCCGGTTATACCATCGCCATCCGGATCATTATTTTTGCATTGCTGCCTGCCTGGGGACTTAGCAACGCTGCCTCCACACTGGTGGGGCAAAACCTGGGGGCAAAACGTCCGGAAAGGGCTGAAAAGTCGGTTTGGATAACCGGTTATGTAAATATGATTTTTATGGGAATACTGGGAATCTTTCTGATTTCTTTTCCTGAATTTTTTATCCGGTTGTTTATTGCCGACTCTGTGGTGGTCGAATACGGAAAAACGGCCCTGCGTATTATCAGTTTCGGATTTTTGTTTTATGCCCTGGGTATGGTTATGATACAAGGCTTTAACGGCAGCGGAGATACGGTTACGCCAACCAAAATCAACCTGTTCTGCTTCTGGCTTTTCGAAATTCCGCTGGCCTACCTGCTGGCTATTGTTTTCGATATGGGTTTAACCGGGGCAAGTATTGCCATTGTTTGCGCCGAAACACTGCTGGCGATGGTCGCCTTTGTCCTGTTCCGGAGAGGAAAATGGAAACTGAGGGAGGTGTGAGTGTTGTTAGTCATTAGTCGTTAGTCACTGGTTATTCGCTCTCAACTCGGAGCTCGCAGCTCTTCGCTCTTGGCTCTTCGCTCTTGGCTCTTGGCTCGAAGCTTGCGGCTTGTAGCTTGTAGCTCATAGCTAAAAAAAAGAGGCGGCGCCCGTATAACCGCCTTTTTTTAGGTTTAAGCTTCCGGTTCTTCTTCGCCACCGGTATCGTTCCGGCGCCTTCTTACGGCTTCGTTGTTCTCGGCGATAATCGCGGCCACCGTGCCCACAAAATTGCCATAACCGGCGGGGTCTGTCAGCATCATGGCATCGAGGTAAACCGTGAGTTTGTCGTTAATTATCGCCAAAACCTCTTTTTTGAGGTCAGTGGCATTCATTTCGGCTCCTTCGCTGGCCTTTTCCTCCTGGTAAAGAAGGTAGGCCTGTTCGAAGGCAGTGTTGGCAGCCTGGAGGGCGGCAATCAGTTCGGCGCAGCCCGACAGCGCGGCAATGGCCGGTTGCAGTTCGGGTTTGCCCAGGTCGCCCAGCAGCGAATTGATGAGCGACGACTCGATACCGTAACTTTGGTGCGCCACGGTGACGCCGTATTTACCGAACTCACCGGCCAGCGCCTCAGCCGCGCCACGGATGGCCGGATCGGGGTGATGACTGTACCCGGTGATAAGGTAGTTCAGCGACCGCAGCCCGCCATCGCGTTCCACATCATATCCGTCGAGTTTCGACAAGGTTTTCGAACGGTTGATGGCTTCGGTGAGGTGCGCCCCGGTTTCGCCAAGCGAGGTCACCATCCCGTCGAGCGCCAGGTCGCCGCGCGGGGCGGTGTTTTCGTGCGCCCCCACTATTCTTGTTGCCGCAATATCTACCTCTGTAGTGCGGCTGTTTGATGATAATTTTTCCATACAATTTTTTTTAATGTTTTAAGAAAGTTACCATTTTGCATCCTGTTACGGGCT
>CAYWBV010000477.1:0-2814 GCA_964455785.1 uncultured Maribellus sp. | reverse complement strand
GCAAACAAAATGATAACCAGTATTAAAAAGAATTTTAAAACCGGGTCGGTTAAAGGTAGTGATACATTAAAAAGAGTAAAAAATGCCATATTCGAAATAATTTTGAACTACAAAGTTCACAATGAGAAAAATCGCAGAAGTGTCGAAGAATGCAGATAAAATACTATCATTTATTTTTTTGCAAAAATGCCGCCAATTCCTTTTCCAATCGATTCAATAGCTTCAATTCCTTTCACCAGAGGACCGGAAGATAGGTCCTCACTCTTTTCGTAGAACCGATCAAATGGTTTTGGAAATACTATAATTTTATTATTTGTTTTAAAATATTTTTCCAGTTTTGTCGGAATGTGGTCAAGATAATCCAGATAGGAAACTGAATTTTTTCGGGCTGAAATTAAAATCAATAAATCATCAGGCTTTATTTGACGGCCAAGTACCAGAAAATCCTCCCACTCATCGAATGTATTAAAAATGAAGGAGGCATTCCATCGCATCTCTTTCGTTTTCGATCGTATAGTGTCGGAGGTACTTTCAGTTCCAAAAAAAACTACCGGAACACTGAGTTCCTGCGACAGTTTAACTATCTTTTGCAGCCAGGTTTCAAACCCGTTTTCTTTTTCGGCCAAAGGTGGAGCAAGTAAAATGATTCGCTTTTGCGACATCAGGAGTTTGTCGAAATGGCAAACAAACAGGTTTTTGTCCACATTGTTGATAATGGAATATATTCTCTCTCCCACCAGTTTTTCCATAAAACCTGCCTTTTTGGGCCAGCCTAATACAATAATATCCGCCAGAATTTCCTTTGCAATCCTTTCAATACCGGTGGTTGCATTAATATCAATGGTGGCTATGGTATTTATTTTAACTTCGGCGGCAGCTCCCTCTCTTTGGAATTCCTCCAGCTTTTTTCTTGCTGAAACCACATTAAGTTCAGCTTCCGAATTGTTGGGAACAACAGAGAGGACAGTAACTGGATTTATCGATTTTTTGTCCTTAATCAACAATGAAAATTCAAGGAGTTTTTCCATGTTCATCAGGTTGGCAATGGGCAGCAATATGTGTTCGCTGTAATACCGGCTTTTTTCGGTGTCTGAGAGGGCTGTATTTTCTTCCGATAAAAGAATTTTTTTGGCGGCTTTTTCCGTAGCAAACGATGCCACAACGCAAGTAATCAGGATTAAAATGATGGTCCCGTTCAGGATGTTTTCGTCAAGTATTCCGGCCTGGTAACCCACCAGGATAACGGCGAGAGTTGCAGCAGCGTGTGAACTGCTCAATCCGAAAATAAGTTGTCGTTGTGCGCCCGAATATTTAAACATCAGTTGTGTAAACCATGCGGCAAACCACTTTCCGAAGATGGCAACAAGGGTTAAAACCCCGGCAATAATGATGGCTTCGGGCCCCTGAAGAATTACACGGACATCGACTAACATTCCCACCGAAATCAAAAAAAACGGGATAAACAACGAGTTCCCGATAAACTCGATACGGTTCATGAGGGTGGAAGAATGAGGTATCAGCGGATTTAAAGCCAGTCCGGCGGCAAATGCCCCGATGATGGGTTCGAGCCCGGCAAGCTCGGCCAGAAAAGCCGAAAAAAACACAACCGACAATACAAAAATATAATGTGCATGTTTTTCGCTTTCCAGTTTTTGAAAGAACCAGCGGGTAATCCGCGGAATCAGGAAAAACATAATCGCCGAAAAGATAATAAGTGAAATTCCAAGCCTGATCCAAAAACTCTGGTTGAGATTCCCCTCGCTGTTTCCCATAATCACGGCTAAAATAATAAGCACGGCTGTGTCGGTCAGGATGGTCCCGCCAACCGTAACCGCCACCGCCTGGTTTTTGGAAACGCCCAGTTTGCTTACAATCGGATAGGCAACCAGCGTGTGTGTGGCAAACATGCTGGCGGTTAAAAAGCTGGCGTTAAAGTCGTACCCCAGAATATAATGGCAAACCGGGAACCCGATTGCCAGCGGTAAAATGAACGTAAAAAACCCGAACAGGATACTTTTGTTCCGGTTGCTTTTAAATTCATTCATGTCGAGTTCCAGACCGGCGATAAACATGATATACAGAAGCCCGATGGTGGAAAACAGATCAACAGCGCTGTTTTTTTCAAGGATATTAAATCCATACGGACCAATGATTACCCCTGAAATAATCAACCCGATAATTCCGGGAATATTTAATTTTCGTAGTACAATCGGTGAAAGAAGTATGATAAACAGGATGAGTGAAAATACGAGCACAGGGTTTGCCAGCGGTAATTCAAACTCGTGTAAGATATGTTTTAATACATCATTCATTATCACTGTAACAAATTATTATGGCCTTAAAAATACAATAATTCAGTTACTAATTTTACAAAATTTTTATAACCGCTTGTATTAAATTGTATACCGTCTTTGTAAAACCCGCCTCGGTTTTGTTTGGTTAGCCAGGGCACCAATAAATTAAATTTTGTAATTATGATTGTTTTTGAAGGATTACGTTTTGAAAAAAACAACAGGTAAATCGTATAAAAATCAATTCAAACGCCTCGTCAGGCTTTTCAAACTCTTCGTCAAACAATTCAAACTACCCGTCGAACTTTTCAAACTCCACGTCAATCAATTCAAACTACCAGTCGAACTTTTCAAACACCTCGTCAAACAATTCAAACGTCACGTCAAACTCTTCAAACCTCTCTTCAAGTACTTCAAACGTCGCGTCAAGTATTTCAAACGCCTCGTCAGGCTTTTCAAACTCTTCGTCGAACTTTTCAAACGTCACGTCAAACTCTTCAAACCTCTCTTCAAGTATTTCAAA
>CAYWBV010000476.1:0-2817 GCA_964455785.1 uncultured Maribellus sp. | reverse complement strand
GCTTTTATGGCTGAAGGAGATGGGAGTTGAAGGAGTGGTAACCGCGTTGCACCACATTCCCAATGGCGAAGTGTGGCCGGTGGATGAAATCAGAACAGTACAAAAAAAAATTGAAAAAGCAGGACTTCGGTGGTCGGTGGTGGAAAGCCTGCCGGTAACCGAAGCCATTAAAACAGACTCTGAACTGCGCGAAAAGCACATCCGAAATTACAAAACATCGTTACAAAACCTGGCCAACTGCGGGATAAAAACCGTGGTTTACAATTTTATGCCGGTCCTCGACTGGGCACGCACCGACCTGCATTTCCGGCTCCCTTCCGGCGGTGAATCCATGCTTTTCGACTATCCTGTGTTTGCTGCTTTCGATATTTTTATCCTGAAACGCCCGGGAGCAGAAAACGATTATTCGCCGGAAATGGTCTCAAAAGCGGAAGAGGTATTCAAAAGGATGACAGAAAAGGAGGCCGAAACACTGGCGCACAACATTATTGTGGTAACCCAGGGTTTTATCGACGGTGTAATCGACCCGACCGTTGCCGACTACAAACGCGCTTTCCTTGACCATATTGACAGGTATAAAAACATCGGCCGCAACGAACTCAGGGCAAACCTTGCTTTTTTTCTGAAAGAGGTGATCCCGGTGGCAGAAGAAGCGGGTGTCAACCTTGCCATTCATCCCGACGATCCGCCGTTTTCTGTACTCGGGTTACCGCGTATTTTTAGTACGGCTGATGATTTGGAATGGCTTCAAAATACCTGCCCGTCGCTGAACAACGGAGTGGCTTTTTGTGCGGGTTCGTTTTCAGCCCGCCGCGATAACAACCTGGTGGAAATGACAAAAAAGTACGGGCACAGGTTTCATTTTGTCCATTTGCGCAACACAAAAGTTCTTGCCGACGGAAGTTTTTACGAATCGGGCCACATTGAAGGAGGTGTTAACATGGTTCAACTGGTAAAAACCCTCATCGGAGAAATGCAACGCAGGGTAGAATCGGGTCGCCCCGATTTCCGGATTCCCATGCGCCCCGACCACGGAATCAAAATTCTAAATGATTTTAATTTAAGCTGTAATCCCGGCTACCCGCTCATCGGGAGGTTGAAAGGATTGGCTGAAATTACGGGGATCGAAGAAGCCATTTTGCAGATGAGATAAACCGCCATTTAATTTTTTCCGATGCGGGATTGTAAAAGAAAAGGATCGCCTCACACATCGGAAAAAAACAAACGAAACTATTTTTCATCAGCCCTACCAATCGTCATAAACCGTTAATATTATATTGGTTTCAAATTCCTGAGCCCCCATAACAACCGAAGCTCCCCTGATTTTAAAGATGATCGGGATATTCAGGATTTCATTTCTCCCATTAAAAAAATAAACGGGAGCATTGGTTATGGGTTGAAAATTTATCCCGTCTCCAATTTTTACCATACCTGTTCCATACCATGGCCTGTTCCCGTTACCGCTTCTTTTGGCTTCGATTACCAAATTTTGGTTCCATTTAATGTCGGCCTTGTGAACATGTATTTTCCATTTTCGGTTCGGATTAAATACTTTGTCCCAGTAATTTGTATAATCAACCGATAAATAAATGGAAGATTCGCTTTCAATAGACGGTGAAAAATCCTCACCTGCCTCACCAATTGTATATTGTGAATTATTGAAAGAAACATCGCCGGTAATTTCCACTTTCATGGATTGGCATAAAGCCGAAAAGGTAAAAAGAAGGAGGGAAAGTAGCGTCAATATTCTTTTCATCGTTATTTCAATTATCGGTGATGGTATAAACTATTGTAAGTTCCGATTCTTCCATCGCATAGATTTTGGCATAATCGGTAATTCCGATGGAAAACGAAAGCGAGTGCCCGTTGTTGATGCCGTCGCCGGTAAAACAACTTCCGAGGCCGGTAATAATCGGCTGGGGTTGCCGGGTTAAATTTACTTTTCCTGCCGACTGGCCCACTTGCCCTTTTCCCAGCCCCCGGTAAGCCGATGCCTCGAGGTACATAGACATTCCTTCGGGAAGGCCCTGTAAAATTTCGGCTACGATGGAACGCGAATGGATTCTGTCAGACAAGGCCGATGAATAGTTGATCCAAAGTGTTTCGTCAGACGTTTGTACTACCCGCGGACTTTCTCCCGAAACGCCGGTGGAGGCAACCGTAAAATGAATGCTGCCCGACGAAGAGGGCTCTACATCAATCAATGCAATTTCGGGAATCGAAAAATACACATTCATCTGCCCCTCTTCCCACTGCGCCGATGTCGGCTTTGAAAGGAGCAGTAAACTGAAAATAAAAAAAACCGATATCGCTTTTATTGCTTTCATTTGATAAATATTACTTGTTCAGCTCCTTATTATCAGGTAGTTTGTCGTTTTCGAAAGTTACGATAAAGGCGCCTTTAAATTTCTCGGACAACCTGTTTTTCTCTTTTACCGCTTCATCGTAGTTTTCAAATTTACCAATAAAATATTTGTATAAGTTATCCATTTGTTTTTCGGTCCCGGTTTGTTCCCCTTTAAAAAACCGCGAATTGGGTTTTACTCTTTTTTTGAACGCACCGATTTGGATGGAATAATAAAACGTGTCCGAAATTTTTGGCGTTGTAACTGGTTCCGGCGCGGCAGAACGGGTAGTGTCATTCAAAATCATTGACGTGGATTTGTTCGGAACAGTAAGCGCCGATTCCTTTTTGCCGGATTGAATTTTCACCGTTGGCGAAGTGACCGCCATATTTTGCGATTTAAAAATGATGTTTCTTTTTTTGGGTTTCACGACGATTGGCAGTTCTTTTTTATCGCCTGGCGCAAACGTAAA
>CAYWBV010000475.1:0-2818 GCA_964455785.1 uncultured Maribellus sp. | reverse complement strand
GCACTGACATTCGTTGAATACATAAAAAAACGCAGTAAGCTTTTGACTTACCGCGTTTTTATTAATTATTAACTATCTTTAATAAGCGTGTTCTATTTGACTTCCTCAAAATCTACGTCGGTCACTTCGCCGTCGTTTTTCGGCTGGCCCTGTGTTGAGCCGCCCTGTGCCGAACCACCCTGGGCACTGCCGGGTCCCTGCTCCCCGCCGCCCTGCGAATTGGCTGCGTTGTACATCTCCTGCGATGCCGCCTGGAATACGGTGTTTAGCTCGTTCATGGCAGCGTCGATAGCTGGTAAGTCCTGGTTTTTATGCGCTTCTTTCAGTTTTGCCAGCGCATTTTCGATCGGCTGTTTCTTATCGGCCGGAATTTTATCTCCATACTCGCTCAGTTGTTTTTCCGTCTGGAAAATTAAACTGTCGGCCTGGTTAATCTTGTCCGCCTTTTCTTTTGCCAGCCTGTCGGTTTCTGCATTTGCTTCTGCCTCCTGTTTCATCCTTTTAATTTCGTCATCCGACAAACCCGAGGAAGCTTCAATCCGAATCGACTGCGATTTTCCGGTGGCTTTGTCTTTTGCGTTTACATGCAGAATTCCGTTGGCATCAATATCGAAAGTAACTTCAATTTGCGGGATACCACGCGGTGCAGGCGGTATTCCGTCTAAGTGGAACCTGCCGATGGTTTTGTTCCCCGATGCAATCGGTCGTTCGCCCTGCAGCACATGAATTTCAACCGAAGGCTGGTTATTGGCCGCCGTGGTAAATGTTTCCGATTTTTTGGTCGGAATGGTGGTGTTGGATTCGATCAGTTTGGTCATCACGCCGCCCATGGTTTCAATACCCAGCGAAAGCGGGGTAACATCTAACAACAGAACGTCTTTGACTTCGCCGGTGAGAACACCTCCCTGGATAGCAGCGCCAACCGCCACTACTTCGTCTGGATTTACTCCTTTCGACGGGGCTTTCCCGAAAAACTGCTGTACTTTTTCCTGAATGGCAGGAATACGGGTAGAACCGCCAACCAGAATCACTTCGTCGATATCGCTGGCTGTCATTCCGGCATTTTTTAGCGCTTTCCGACAAGGTTCGATGGTGGCATTAATCAGCGAATCGGCCAGTTGTTCAAATTTGGCGCGGGTAAGTGTTTTTACAAGATGTTTCGGAATTCCGTCAACCGGCATAATATAGGGCAAATTAATTTCGGTTTGCGATGAGCTGGAAAGTTCTATTTTGGCTTTTTCAGCAGCTTCTTTTAACCGCTGCAACGCCATCGGATCTTTTTTCAGATCAACACCTTCGTCTTTTTTAAATTCTTCCGACAACCAATCGATAATTGCCTGGTCGAAATCGTCACCACCGAGATGAGTATCACCGTCGGTCGATTTAACTTCGAAAACGCCGTCGCCCAGTTCGAGGATAGAAATATCGAAAGTACCGCCGCCAAGGTCAAATACCGCGATTTTCATGTCTTTGTGCATTTTGTCCAAACCATAAGCCAGCGAAGCTGCTGTCGGTTCGTTAATAATACGACGCACATTCAACCCGGCGATTTCCCCGGCTTCTTTGGTTGCCTGGCGCTGCGAATCGTTAAAGTAAGCAGGAACGGTAATAACCGCTTCACTAACCTCTTGTCCGAGGTAATCTTCTGCCGTTTTTTTCATTTTCTGAAGAATCATGGCAGAAATTTCCTGTGGCGAATATTTTCGGTCATCAATCTGTACCCGCGGTGTATTATTGTCGCCTTTCACCACCTGGTAAGGTACGCGGGCAGTTTCTTTGGTCACGCGGTCAAAGGTTTCGCCCATAAAACGTTTTATGGAATAAACTGTTTTTTTCGGATTGGTGATAGCCTGACGTTTTGCCGGGTCGCCAACCTTACGTTCGCCGTTCTCAACAAATGCAACAATTGACGGAGTGGTACGTTTTCCTTCGCTGTTGGGTATTACAACGGGTTCGTTCCCTTCCATTACAGACACACATGAGTTTGTGGTCCCTAAATCGATTCCTATTATTTTTCCCATTTTATTTTGTATTTCGTTATTGTTTCAAAATTGAACGGTACTGACATAACAACGACTGTGCCACCCCTGTTTTTACAAAAATGGGGGCAATTATGACACCGAAAACAATCGATTGCCCAGATTATCTGTCAACGACCGGTGACAAAAAGACAGGAAAGAAAGGAACCAAAAGCAAAAAAAGGGTCATTCGGGATTGTTAAATACAAACGTTTTTTCCAAAAAAGTTTCCTAAATTGTGCGCGAATCAAACATAACAGTCTATGACCAAAAAAACAATTCGGACGGAACCTGAAAAACGGTTATATTCATTGGATGCCCTGCGTGGTTTTGATATGTTTTGGATTACGGGCGGCGGCGGGTTGGCCATTATTCTTTCGCAAATGACGGGCGCCGGTTGGCTCGAACATCAAATGCACCACGTGGATTGGGCCGGATTTCAATTTGAAGATTTGATTTTTCCGCTGTTTATGTTTATTGCCGGGGTTGCCATTCCGTTTTCGGTGAAAGGGAAACTCGAAAAGAATGTACCCAAACGTAAATTGTTCTGGAAAGTATTTCAACGGATGGTGGTTCTTATTCTGCTGGGGATTTTGTATAACGGAACCTTTCGGCGCGGATTTGGGGATGACGGACGGATTGCCAGTGTGCTGGGGCAAATCGGGATAGGCTATTTTTTTGCCGCCGTTATTGTCATTTATTTCGAATCGTTCCGGAGCCGGTTAATTTGGCTCGGCGGAATCCTTGTTGGAATCGGGATTGTTCAGTTGTTCATCCCGGTACCGGGATTTGGGGCCGGG
>CAYWBV010000474.1:0-2823 GCA_964455785.1 uncultured Maribellus sp. | reverse complement strand
TGCAAAAAGTCAAAACATCAATGTAATGGGTTTTTGCATTGAATAAAAGCCGAAAAAAGGAAAAAGGGGAAGTATAAAGCAGGTAAACACTGAAAGGTCTTGAAGACGCTTTCAGGTTAGAGCTACCTGACCTTTCAGTGTCTTTAAGACCTGAAAGCGTCTATTGGTAAAAAAATGAATGACGTCCGGTTTCCTGTTGTTTTTAGTTTTATATCCGTACTACCAAAGTCTTGCGGCAACGACGTTGTAATTTAGATACGTTTGTCCGGTACCTCCGCACAACCATCGCCACCCGTTTTCCATCTTTTTCCTACCTTTGAAACAAATGACAAATGACAAACAAACTTTAAACAAGAACAGCCATGCCTGAAAAATTAAAAGACATTTTGTTTACGCGCCAAAAAGTGGAATACTTTGCTGAAATTTTAAAAGAAGAATACGCGCCGTTTGAAGCGGAAAACTTTATCAACTGTGTTTGCGACGAAAAATGGCCTGACCGCGAACTGAAAGAAAAAATGCGCCACACCACCCTGTGCCTTCACCGGTTTTTACCCGGCGATTTCAGCCAGGCAGTTGAAATCCTGAAAGCGCTTGTGCCGAAAACCCACGGTTTTGAAGCGATTGTCCTGCCCGACTATGTGGAAGTTTACGGACAGGAACACTGGGATATTTCGCTCCCCGCGCTGGGAATACTGACCAAATGCGGCTCATCGGAGTTTGCCATTCGCCCGTTTCTGAATAAAAACCTGAAGGGCGCCATGGAATTGATGACCCGGTGGGCCGACGACGAGGATTTCAGGGTGAGACGTTTTGCCAGCGAGGGCTGCCGCCCGCGTTTGCCCTGGGCCGCCGGAGTGCCGAAACTCAAAAAAGACCCTTCGTTGATTTTACCCATTCTCGAAAAATTAAAAGACGACCCGGAAGAGTTTGTGCGGAAAAGTGTGGCCAATAACCTGAACGACATCTCGAAAGACCACCCCGAACTTGTGCTGGATATTTGTGAACGGTGGCAGGGAAATTCGCCCCGCACCAACTGGATTATCAAACACGCCTGCCGCTCGCTGCTTAAAAACGGGAACACGCGGGCCATGTTGTTGTTTGGTTTTGCCAACCCGCACCAAATGAGCGCCGAAAACCTTAATTTCTCCAACAACACCCCCGCGATTGGCGAAAAAATTATTTTTGAATTCGACCTGAATTTAAAAACCGGAAAAAAACAAAAGGTGAGGCTCGAATACGTTGTACACTTTGTAAAATCGTCGGGAAAAACCTCGCCAAAAGTGTTCCAGATGAAAGAGGTGGAAATGGAGCCGGGGGTTCATAGAATCGCAAAAACACATTCGTTTGCCAACATGTCAACCCGGAAACATTTTGCGGGCGAACATAAATTTCAGGTGGTGGTGAATGGCGAAGTCAAAGCCGAAAAAGCCATTTTTCTGAAATAAATCTCACCTTCGTTTGTTCGATATTTTCTGCTTGGGTTTGGTCCGTTTAAACCGGTCTTCGTAAGAACCTTTGGGCCCGGTTTTTCTTTTCTTTTCATGAAAGGCGCCCTGGTATGAGGGGTCGTCGATTTTACGCTGGCGATCGATTTCGCGCAACTGGTTCTGGCGTTCCTCAAATTCCGACTCCACCATTTCAACGCCTTTCGGAATTTCCAGAACCGGAATCTCCATTCGTATCAGTTTTTCAATCTTTTTCAGGTGCCACTCTTCCGACGGGTCGATTAAAACAATGGCGTCTCCCCGGTTCCCGGCCCGTGCTGTGCGGCCAATCCGGTGGATATAATCTTCGTAGTTGGGCGGAATATCGAAATTGATCACGTGGCTCACCAGGCTGACGTCGAGCCCGCGCGCCGAAACATCGGTGGAGATAAGGATACGCACCTCGCCTTCCTTAAACGCCCGAATGGCGTTGATGCGTGTGTTTTGCCCCTTGTTTGAATGGAGAATCCGCTTTTCGCCTTCGCTTTTCCGGCTGATAACTTTAAAAACGCCCTCGGCATGTTCCTTCTTCTTCACAAAAATAATTACCCTCGAAAAAGTCTCCTCGTCTTCCAACAGGTGCTGAATAAGGTTCAGTTTAGTGCGGTAGTTGGGCACTTTGTAGGCTTTCTGGGTTACCAGTTCCACCGGCGTTGCCGAAGGCGCCACTTCAATCCGTTCAAAATGATCGAGAAATTCTTCGGCCATTTTCTCCACACTTTCAGGAAAAGTGGCCGAAAAGAGCAGGTTCTGGCGGCGCGGGGGCAGAACTTCCTGCAGTTGGCGGAGCTGTGGTAAAAATCCCATGTCCAACATGCGGTCGGCTTCGTCGATAACCAGGTATTTCACCTTTTTCAGCGAGAGCGCCCCGGCCTGGTACAAATCCCACAACCGGCCAGGCGTGGCCACCAGAATATCGATGCCGGGTTTTACCAAATCAGCATGTTTTGTCCAGCCGATTCCGCCAAAAACCGCGGCGTACCTTAAATCGGAAAACGCGATCAGCTCCCCGATATCGTCGCCCACCTGGATAGAAAGTTCGCGGGTGGGAACCAAAATAACCACACGCGGATCAATACCTTCGGCCTTTTTTAATTTGGTGAACAACGGCAAAAGATAAGCTGCCGTTTTGCCGGTACCGGTCTGGGCGACCCCCACCACATTCTCTCCCGAATTAATAACAGGAATAGCCATTTGCTGAATGGGCGTCGGCTCGGTAAAACCCAACTCGCCGAGCGCCTTAAGAAGCACTTTGGCAATTTTTAAATCTTCAAACGATTGTTTCATCCTGCAAAAATAGCAAAGTTCAGAGAATTCATCATTTTATCCTGTTTCAGCC
>CAYWBV010000473.1:0-2828 GCA_964455785.1 uncultured Maribellus sp. | reverse complement strand
AGATGCAATCAGGGTGAGTAATTCAAAACGGCAACTTCCCCAAATCCAGGTTTCCACCGGAAAGAATAATTCCTACTTTTTTATTTTGAATATTGACTTTACCTTCCAGAAGGGCTGCCAGCGGTACAGCAGATGAAGGCTCAATTATGATTTTCATTCGTTCCCAAACCAAACGCATCGCTTCCACGATTTTCTCTTCAGAAACCGTTACAATATCATCCACCTTTTTAGAAATAATGGCAAAGTTGCGTTCGCCCAGTGATGTTAAAAGCCCGTCGGCAATGGTTTTTGGGTTGACTGAAGGAATAATTTTTTTTGCCTGAAACGACCGGAATGCATCATCGGCGCCGGCAGGTTCCGCAGCAATTACTCTACAACCGGGCAGTAAAAATTTAGTTGAAATGGCAGTCCCGCTTAACAATCCGCCGCCACCAACCGGAGCTATGATAATATCGAATACTCCAAAATCTTCTATCATTTCTTTGGCCGCAGTTCCCTGTCCGGCGATTACATTAAAGTTATTGTACGGATGAATTTCGGTTGCGCCCGTTTCGGCAACAACACTGGCCAGTGTACTTTCGCGTGCTTGTAAAGTAGGTTCGCAAAAGGTAATATTTGCGCCGTAACCAGCCACAGCTTTCTTTTTTATTTCGGGCGAATTATCTGGCATTACAATGTGAGCCTCAATTCCCCGCATCCGCCCTGCCAAAGCGAGAGCAGCCGCGTGGTTACCCGAAGAGTGGGTTGCCACGCCTTTCCGGGCATCTTCTTCCGAAAGTGAAAAAACCGCATTGCAGGCTCCCCTGAATTTAAAAGCGCCTACTTTCTGAAAGTTTTCGCACTTAAAAAACAATTCACCGCCCACAATTTTATTGATACTTGACGACGTCAAAACCGGTGTCCGGTGCGTGTATTTCTGAACAAGTTGATGTGCTGATTTGATGGCTGAAAAAGAGGGAATATCCATACTATTCATTGGGTTTTGAAAATTTTTGATTCAACAAATTGTAATCGGTCTTGTAAATCGATTGACTGGAAAGTTTTTTAATCCGTTTTAATCCTGAAATGTAAAGGAAGATCAGGAAAGCAAGGAAAATTACCGTCAGCCATTCGAAACCGGTAAAGAGAATAAAATCGTAAATGCCGTGTAAGAGGATGGGGTAAAACAGAGCTTTTCGTTTTAACAGCGGGCGTTCCTTTTCAAAAAATTTGGCCATCCCGAAATAGAATCCCATGGTAACACCGAAAATAGCGTGTGCCGGCACCGCAGTTATTGCCCGGCTGATTCCGGTAGAAAAGCCGTTGCCGGTTACATAAAGTATATTTTCAATAGCCGCAAAACCGAGTGAAACAAACACTGCATACACAATCCCGTCGAATTTTTCGTTGAACTCGGGACTTTTCCAAATCAGAAGGTAAAGCGCGATGTATTTAAATAACTCTTCGGAAAACCCGGCCACGGCAAACGCTTTCCAGGCGGCAGCCATCAATCCCGGGAAGTATCCGGTAAAACTATCGAGAAATTGTTCGAGGAACAGAATTGGGATAACCGTCAGCGCACCGGCAACGAGCGCCAGAACCAATAACTTCAGCGGCTTCTTTTCATATTTGTCGCGGAAATAAATATACCCTGCAATGATAAATACCGGCGCCAGTGAAAGTATCAATAAATTCATTCAACTAATTTTAATGATTTTACTTTGAAATGCTGTCCGTTTCAGAGAAGTTTTTCAAATCGGCGTCGTAATCGGTTTCGTTTACCCATCCTGCCGGAACTTTTTCGCCAGCCATAAAACGGTTGTAGTAATTCTGTACGGCGCCCTGGTAAGGGTAGTTATCGAAAATATCGCCGTTTCCCAAAATCCGCGGGTCACCCTGTTCTGTTAGTTTTTGGGTCATCTCCGCTTCCATCTTCAATTTCAGTTCGGCAAAGTTTTTATCTTCGGCCAGGTTGTTCATACAAAACGGGTCTTCTTTGATATTGTAAAGCTCTTCTGCAACCCGTTTTCCAAAGTTGAGCTGCCAGTATTCCATTTGTCCTTTTTTCCGGCGGGTGTCCAGAATATAGGTTTTTGTCGGACTGCCATCGCAGTTGAGGTAGCCGGTTTCGGGATTTCCTTTGGGCCAGCGGTCGGGTTTAAAATTGCGTAAATACAAAAAATCACCGGTAATTATTCCGCGCACCGGGTACCCTTCGTCGTTGGGACGGCCTACATCGTGGCGTTCTTTTCCCACCAAAACAAAGTCACGCCCGGGGTTTACATTTTTTTCTTTTTCGGAATAAAAAATGTCGGTCAGGCTTTTCCCGGTAACCGGCTGCATTCCGGCCGTTTCAGCGGTCATTCCTGCCAGTTCGAGGTAGGTGGGCGTAAAATCAATAAAATTAACCAAATCATTCACCACGCGCCCCGGGTTTTTAATCCCGTTGGGCCACATAATAGCCAGTGGCAGGTGGTTCGAATATTCATAAACCTGGCCTTTAATTCTCGGGAATGGCATCCCGTTGTCAGCCGTAACAATTACAATTGTGCTTTCCAGTTCGCCAATCTCTTCCAGTTTTTGAAGCATTTTTTGCAGGTGGCTGTCGAAATATTCGATTTCAAAAGCATAGTCGAGCATATCTTTTCTGACCGTGTCAGCATCGGGCCAGAAAGGTGGAACTTCGTCAATTTCTGCTGTATTTTTTCCGCCATAATTTATTCCGGCTTCAAACTCGTATCCGCGGTGTGGTTCGGTGCTGCCATACCAGAAACAAAACGGTTGTCCTTCTGGGCGGGCTTCCAGAAAAGCTTCGAAGTTTTTGCTGTAATCGTTGTTCGAAATAAATT
>CAYWBV010000472.1:0-2832 GCA_964455785.1 uncultured Maribellus sp. | reverse complement strand
AACCCAAACCTATCCTTTCGCTCAATTCGTTAAAAGCGCTCGAAGCCAAACTCCCCGAATCAAAATTTATGCGTGTCCACCGTTCGTTTATCGTGAACCTCGATAAAATTGACACCATTGAACGGAGCCGCATCGTTTTTGGGAAAACCTACATCCCCGTAAGCGACCAGTTCAAAGACAAGTTTCAGGAATTTCTCGATAAAAACTTCCTTTGATAAACTGTACCGGAATTAGTTTACAACAGAAAAAGAGGCTGCCCCTTTTGGGACAGCCTCTTTTTGGCATTTTGCTATAATTCCGAAGGAGGCGCATCATCCGGTGACACGCCCCAGTTTTTATTGGGCTCCGGGCCCATTTCGAATTCGAGGGTCCCGCCGCTGACAATCTCGTCATGCGTAATCCACGGTCTCAATAATGGAATACCATTTAACGCAGCCGTTTGAATATACTTGTTTACCGATGAGACGTGATGTGCCTGAACAACAAATTTTTTGTTTCCATAAACCTCGCCCAGATTTAAAGTAACATTTGCAAACTGGGGGCTCCCGATAACATAAACATTTTGCCCGGGAGCAACCGGATAAAAGCCCATGGAACTTAACACGTACCATGCCGACATCTGCCCCATGTCTTCATTCCCACACAAACCGTCAGGGCCTTCGTGATACAATTCATCCATCACCTTTCTTACCAGTTCCTGCGTTTTCCATGGCGCACCGGCATAATTATACAGATAAATTGTATGGTGACTTGGCTCGTTACCGTGTGCATATTGTCCGATTAAGCCAGTGACATCCGAGACAGTTGAACGTACATCAGAACTTGTTGTAAAGAGAGAATCCAGTTTAGAGACAAATTTCTCCCTGCCTCCTTCTAGCCCGATCAGCCCCTGAACATCGTGTGGAACAAACCATGTGTATTGCCAGGCGTTAGCTTCGGTATAATGCCGTTCGTCGCCATGACCGACGAATTTGGGGTCGAATGGTTCCAGCCACTTGCCCTGGTCGTCTTTTGGCCGTGCAAAACCGGTTACCGTATCGATTACATTTTTATAATTCGCTGCCCTTTCCAGAAACATTTCGTAATCGGAAGTTTTTTCCAATGCTTTGGCAAACTGTGCTATACACCAGTCGTTATAAGCATATTCGAGTGTCCGTGAGACCGATTCCCGCACCTTATTGTAAGGAAGATATCCGTATCCAAGGTAGTGGTCGAGTCCAATTCGGCCTTTTGAACGATGTTCTGCAGGCGGAGTTTCCAGAGCATTTTTCTTCACCGCCTCATAAGCCTTTTCAACATCGAAATTCCGGAGACCTTTCATATAGGCATCAACAATAGCATCCACCGGATGATCGCCAATCATATCGTTGGTATAGCTGTTTCCAAACTGCTGGGGAGTAGGGAGCCACCCTCCCTGTTCGTACTGTTCAACCATCGTATTTATGGCATCGATATTCCGTTGCGGGTCAACAATGGTAAGCAGGGGCATCTCTGCGCGATAGGTATCCCACAGCGAAAAATCGCTACGGTAAGTAAATTTTTCTGCAGTATGCACCACGCTGTCCAATCCCATATATTTTCCGTCAACATCGCTGAATGTAGCCGGGAAAAGCAGCGAATGATAAAGTGCTGTGTAAAATGTAGCCTTTTTTTGTTGATTGTAAGTTTCGTTATTTTCGTCCGAAGCTTCTATTTCCAACTTTTCCAACGCCTTGTTCCAGCTTTTTTTGGCTTCTTCTCTCACCTGATCGAAATCCCATCCAGGGATTTCTGTTTCGAGGTTTAGCCGGGCCTGTTCGATGCTGGTATACGAAATACCTACTTTTACTTCAATCGTCTCGTTATCAGAAGTAATATAATCCACATAAACGCCGACATGAATACCGGAATCTTTATCCGCTCCGGGTTTAATTTCCTTTTCATTCCATGTTCCGTAAGCATCAAACGGCTTACTGAATTTTGCGCAGAAATAGACGTTTTTGTTTTTTACAAACCCGGTCGAAGAACGGTGCCCTTCAATTTCCGTGTTACTCACAATTCTCACTTCACTGCCGGTTCCATTGTCGCGTATGCCATGTCCTGCATCGACAAGAATATGTGAAGCTTCCGATTTCGGAAAGGAATACCGATGAAAACCTGCTCTTTCAGAGACTGTGAGTTCCGCCTTAACGGAATAATCTTTTAGGATAACCGAATAATATCCTGCCGAAGCCGTTTCTTCATCGTGCGAAAACCGGGAACGGTATCCTTCGTCGGGATTTTCCTTACTTCCTGGTACAACTTTCAAAGAACCTGTGGTTGGCATCAGAAGAATATCACCCCAGTCTCCCGCGCCCATTCCGCTTCGGTGTAAATGACTAAATCCCATGACCGAACTGTCGCTGTAATGATAACCCGAACACCAGTCCCACCCGTCAATTCCTGTATCAGGACTTAGTTGCACCAATCCCCCGGGAAGAGCTGCTCCGGGAAATGTATGCCCATGATAGTCGGTTCCAATCATCGGGTCAACAAAACCGGTCAGATCTTCCGTAGTTGTTTTAACACAACCCGTTCCGAACACACTAACAACTGTTGCCAGCACGAGAAGTCTCATTATTGTTTTTGACATTTTTTCTTTTTTTGCTTAAGACAGAAATTCATACATTTATTGAAAACACCATCGTTATTCTTCCAAAAGGTTAACCTCGGCAATCTCTACTGAATGATGGTTTATCCTCAACGTTTTTATTTCATTCGGCTGGAAATTTCCTTTCCATTTCCGGTTGATAAACCGCAAATCGATGGAGGCCGCAGTTTCCAGTCCCGAAGTTTCCACGCACCGGACAATCA
>CAYWBV010000471.1:0-2868 GCA_964455785.1 uncultured Maribellus sp. | reverse complement strand
GGTTCCAGGCGGGCGGCTGTTTTTATCGCTTTTAACGCACTTGCCTTGTGGCTGAAATCGCTGTAAACCTTGGCAAGGGTGAGCAGGTATTCGGGATTGGTTTCATCAATTTCCAACGCCTTTTTGATAAAGACGATACTTTCCGGAAATTTTCTTTCAATCCACATAATTAACCCTACGCCGAACCACGCTGTATCATTCTCCTCGTTTAAATCGATGGCTTTCTGGTAATATTTTTCCGATTTGGTATTGTTTTCCAGGTTCAGGTAACATTCGCCAATGTAACAGTAGGCGTCGTCGTTCCCGGGTTCGAGTTTAAGATATTCCTTGTATTTTTTGATGGCTTCGCGAAAATTTCCGGCGTTGGCATACGCGTTGGCAATGTTAAACAGCGCCTGGTGGAACTCTTCGTTCAGCGCAAGTGCATATTCGTAGGCTTCGATGGCTTTTTCGTGGTTACCTGCCTTGTTGTGGGTGATACCGAGGTTGAACCAGGTTGAATAGTTAAACGGATCGATATCGAGGTACCGCTCGTAATAGAGGATACTTTTTTCAAAGTCGCCGGTTTGGTCGCAGAAAAACCCCAGTTCGTAAAGCGCCATTTCGTTGGTCGGGTTGGCAACCACCGCCTGTTCGAAATTCCGAATGGCGTTGGGAATGTCTCCTGCCTGCAAAAATGCCGCGCCGATGTGATAGAAAATATCGTCCAAATCGCTGCCGGCAAATTTTATGGCTTTTCTGAAAGCCACCCTGGCTTTGGCTTCTTCGCCCGTAACCAGCCAGGCCGAACCTTTTATCAGGTGGATGTCGGGATTGGTGTCTTCTACTTTTTCAATGCGGTTCAGCCAGTGGATTGCCTCTTCGTATTTCCCTTTGTTAAGTAATACCTGCGCGTATTTTAAATGCAGCGCAACGGCATTGGGGTGAATTTGCATTCCCTGTTTTGCCGCAATCTCAGAAGCATTAATATCGCCTTCTTCCAGCAACTGTTCCACAATTCCCTCGAATTCAGAAACATCGAAATATTTTTTGCTTCCCGAAATCAGCGAACGTTTAAACCGGCTCAATGCCTCGCTGATGTCTTCCTCTTCAAAATAATTTCTTTCCTCTTCGTTCATCTGACGTAAAAATGAATCTGCGAAATTAATAATTCAAACGGATTTATTGCATTATTTCTTTTTACTGATGTTGTTCGCGCAACAAATCGTTAACAGTTTTTACCGGATTAAACGTCTCAACGGGCACTTCCACAAAAAGCGTATTCCAGTTGCTCATGGCTCCATTCCACAAACCTGGAAGTTCCTGTGCTTTCAGTTCCTTTCCGTCTTTCGACTTTTTTGAAATAAAACCGGTTTCAGGATCGGTATAATCAAGAAGGTTATATTTTTCACCTTTGTAATTTTTAACGCCGCAAACCAAATCAACCGGGTTAAAATGAGTGGCATGTTTTACAATGTTTTGCTGTTGTACACTATCCGGGTCGATTTGTGAACTTTCAACCACCTGCAGCGAAACAGTTCCGTCGGAATTTTTTGCCCAGAATGGTCCGCCGCCCGGCTCTCCTTCGTTTTTTACCATTCCGCAAACCCTGAGCGGACGATTATATTTTTCGCGCAAATAAAAATACAACTCCTCTTTTTCCGTGTAATACTGGTTGGATGCAGGTTTGGTATTCAGCGTATTTTCAAGAAAATTGGCCGCTTCGGCCAGAAATACATGGTCGAGAGCAACGTGGTGTTTTTCGTTTAGTTCTTTCTGATACCTGAACATTTTTTCCTGGTATTTCAGCAAGACCCCGGCAAGCGCCTTTTTGTATTCAACGGTAGGTTGTTTCCGCTTATCCGGAACTACATTGTCGATATTTTTGATAAAAATAATGTCGGCATCCAAATCGTTCAGGTTTTCAATCAATGCGCCATGCCCGGCGGGACGAAAAAGCAGGCTGTCGTCTTTTTCACGGAAAGGTTCGTTGTTTAAATCTACGGCAATGGTATCAGTCGATGGTTTTTGCCGGCTAAACGAAACCTCGAAAATAACTCCCAGTTCCTTTTCATATTTCCCTTTGATGTCGGCGAGTAATTTTTCAAAACCCGGCTGGTGTTCCGGTGAAACAGTAAAATGGATACGCGCAACGTTTTGATTGTCTTTTGCATATTGGGCGCCTTCAACAAGATGTTCCTCAAAAGGCGTCCGGCTTCCCGACGGATAATCATGGAATTTTAGCAGACCTTTGGGGAGCGAACCGTAGTTGAGCCCTTTTTCGTTCAGGAGAAAATCAATCCAGTTCTTACATTTTTCTTCCAGGTTATTTTTGGTGAAGATTTCCTTTAAATCGGCATAAAATGCAAATTTTTCCTTGTTAACGAGAAACTGCCTTGCTGATGCATGTTTTATCAGTGTTTCATCTTCATTCTCGTTTTCCGCACATGCCTCCAACGCTTCGAAAAGAGATTTGAACATTCGGCTGGCGGCGCCCGAAGCAGGCACAAACTTGAGAGGTTTTATTCCGGCTGATACTTTTTCTTCGTACCGGAGAACATTTTCAGCCCTTTTCCCTTCATCCAGTTGAATAATACCATTCCCAACCGACGCGGCTTCCATAACCGAAAGATAGGGAAACCCCTTTTTGAAATTTTCGATTTGTGCAGTTACCGTTTGCAATTCGCTGCCCCGGTTTTGAATTTGTAGCTTGTCTTTTTCCGAAAACATAAGCAATGCTTTTTGTCGAACTAAAAATAGGGATAAGATTTTGGAATAAAAACGAAAATATTCGATACAAAGGGAAAGTTTTCAGCCATTTTTTGAACAGCCGAATGTAAAACCGACCGCTTGTCAATTTTGTCTATTTTTGCCGTTGCTAATTTCAGA
>CAYWBV010000470.1:0-2882 GCA_964455785.1 uncultured Maribellus sp. | reverse complement strand
TCCAAAGATGATCCACATCTTTTTCCTTCAATCCCTTCACTTTTTGCACCATCCCAATTAATAAAACCCGGGCTTCTCCAATATCATTTTTTTCTGCCGGATTCAGTTGAATATAATTATTCCAGTAATCTTCAAGTTCCCGGGTTGGTTTTAAAACCCAGTCAATAAACTTCTGATCATGGAGAAAGTGGTATATCTTTTTGTTCTCAGTGAGTGCCATGCAAACGTTAATTTTTCTTTACAAGAATGTTAATTTTTCTTAATAAGAATATTAAGCGGGTTTTGTACTCACTTTTCTGAATAAAAAAATGACTTTTTTTTCAGCCCACGCAAACACAGGCACAAAACAAATTCAACCCGGAGATAAAACTCGTGAAAATAAGTTATTTATACTTCGGGCGATTTAAAAAAGAAAAAAGAATTATTCCATTTTTAGAATAACTTTCTCTCAGCTTTTCAATACTGCGATGGACAAGGTTGCGGGCCGACTGATAATTGACATTCAATATCCCGCTGATTTCCTCGTACCCGAGACCCGAATAAAATTTCAGGAACAGCGCCTCCTTTTGCCTGCTGCTCAACGTTGAAAGCGCTTCGTGTACCAGATTTGCACGATACTGTTCGGAGTCTTTTTCGATTTGTACCTCTTCATACGACTGTTCAGACAAAAATGAATTTTCAACCTGTCCGATGCCGAGCTCCCTCTTTCGTTTTGAAACCGATTTGAGAATACCATTTTTTAAAGCTTTAAACAGGTAAAGCTGAATGTTGTTGGTTTCTTTCAGGGTTGAACGGTATTTGTAAAGATCAACAAAAACGTCGTGAATACAATCCTTTACGAGGTTCCCGTCCTGCGAAAAATTTAATCCGTAACGGTAAAGTTGCCGTACATGGTTTTTATAAATAAGATTAAACGCAGCTTCATCACCCTTCAAAAAGGTACTCCATAACTTTGAATCCGGCGTTATTTGATAATTTTTATCAGTCATGCAATCCCAAAAAGAAAAACAATGATTTTACAAAATTGGCAAAACAAATGTTCATAAAATAAAAAATGCAAATATAACAGTAAGGCAAGAATTCGTTATCGTTTATCCTCTACTTATTATAAAAACAAATGTGAGAACAACATTATTACGGCGGGAAAATACAAATAAAAAATTGATTACCTAACCGAAAATAGCGAGGATGTCCGTTTCAGGTAATATTGTTTAAAGTACATCGCCTGGTTAATGATTTGCACCCTGGTTTATTACTACCCAAATAGAAAACAACAAATGAAGCTGAAAACTTCGTGTGGAGAATTCCGCGAAGTTTTCAGCTTCTAAAATTATTTGATGTTTAAAAAGCGGGGGAAACCGGGAATCGTTACGTTTTTATATCCGACGTTTATTTCTCCTTCTTTTTTCTGCTTAACACCGCGCCGATAATAAACCCTACGACAAATATCATCGAGGTGCCAAAAACAATGGAAAGATAACTATGAAACGGGCTGGCGTATTTTTGCAGATTGCCGGCGGTAAAAATCAGCGGGGAAAGACTCATCCAACCAATTACCAAAACCCCGACAACCATACCGATAACGGCGGCGCGGCTTTTCACCCTTGGAACAAAAAAACCAAGTAAAAATAGCCCCAGCATACCACCGCTAAAAATCGACGCCAGTTTCCACCAGGCTTCGAGCGCACTCTGTACATTTATCATAGCTATTGCGATTCCAATACTAACAATGCTAAAAAGAAAAGTAGATGTGTATAAAATTTTCATCGACTTTTTTTCGGCGCCATCTCCTTTCAGCGATTTTTTAAAATAGTCGGTCAGAATAACGGTGGCAGAACTGTTCAGACTGGTCGAGATTGTACTCATCCCTGCAGCAAAAATAGAAGCAATGAGCAAACCGGTTACGCCAACCGGCAACTGGTTTACAATAAAATGGGGGAAAACGCGGTCGGACTGCATACCGGCAGGAATCAAGTCGGGTTGTGACGTGTAAAATGAAAACAGCGATGTTCCGATAAACATAAAAAGTAGCGAGACTGGAACATACAACAAACCGCCGTACAAGGCCGACTTTTTTGCTTCCTTTTCAGAACTGGCCGTCATATAACGTTGTACATAATTCTGGTCGATGGCATAATTCTGGACGTTGATAAAAAGCCCGTAAATGAGTACCACCCAAAAAGTAGAAGTGGTTAATTCGGCACTAAAACTTCCGAGGCTGAATTTGTGGTTTTCCACAGCAATTCTGAATAGTTGTCCCGGACCTTCGGGCATGGAAAATAACAGCACAGCTTCACAAACCAGCGCCCCGGTTATCAAAATTATCCCCTGAATGGCATCGGTCCAAACCACAGCCTGTATTCCGCCAAGGAGCGAGTAAACCATCACACTCAACCCGGTAACAATAATGATGGTAACAATATCCCATCCCAGCAACACATTTAACGGCAAGGCGATCAGAAACAGAATGGTACCGGTACGCATCAACTGGGTGAGCAGGTACATTACCGAAACATATATTTTAGCCCACGGGCCGAAACGATCTTCAAGATAGGTGTATGCCGAAGGACTATTGATGGATCGGTACAGCGGCACAAAATATTTTACAGCCAAAAAAAGGGCCAGCGGTATTGAAATACTAAAAACAAAAGCATTCCAGTTGGTAAGGTAAGCCTGTCCCGGAAGCGCCAGGTAACTGATACTGCTCACATAGGTTGCAAAAATCGACATGGAAATTACCCATGTGGGAATGTTATTGTTCCCGACGGTAAAAGAAGTTGCCGATTTGTTTTTCCTGTAAAAAGAACTTCCGAAAAGAACTATGCCAATGATATAAACAATAAAAATTCCAAGGTCAATTGTACTCATTCTGATTTTTTTTT
>CAYWBV010000469.1:0-2883 GCA_964455785.1 uncultured Maribellus sp. | reverse complement strand
TCATATTATTACAAACAAACAACAAAATACGATATTATATTATTCTTGTTACTTATGGACGAACCTGCAAAGGCAAAACCTTGGCAGCAGTTGACCGGGCATTCCTTTGGCGCATGGCTGATGTACAATGCTATCGGAATTTATAAAGACCAGGCGCAGGTTGATGCCACACCCCACCTATCAGATGCGCAACCCGGAGATGTAATCTTCGAGGATGTATCGGGCGACGGCGAAATAACAGGTGACGACCGGATTTTAATTGACCGGGTGGATGCCCCGGAAACTTTCTATGGTGGTAACATCAGTGTTGTTTATAAAGCGTTTACCGTGTCTGTTCAAATCCAGGGACAAGGCGAATTTCTGAAACGTAGCCAATACGACAACCGCCGTGGCGAGGCTGGTAACTATTACCAGTGGCAATTCGACAACCGCTGGACTCCGACCAATACCGAAACCAATATTGCACGCGCATATAACAGAGACGACATTTACTGGTCGCCTGATGTAAGGATGAGCACCTACTGGCTTGAAAATACGGCTTATTGTCGGTTAAAAAACGTAGTGGTCAACTATGCAATACCAGCCAAATTCTATTCAAAAATTGGCATCTCAAAAGCCAGCGTTTATGTTTCCGGGAACAACCTTGCGTTGCTGTATTCTGCCACCAGGAAATGGGATCCGGAAACCAATAACCCGGGAGTTTACCCGGCTATGAAAACATTTGCCATTGGTGCAAACATTACTTTCTAATCAGTAATTTAACTTTTAATCAGTTAGAATATGAAAAAAATAATTTATAACATATTTACAATTGTTGTTCTTCTGTTCCTGGCGCCTTCGTGTGAAGATGTGCTGGATCAAAAAGCAGTCGATACTTTTGATGAAGAACCTGTTTTTTCGGATATCAACTTAGTTAAAGCATATCTCGGGAAATGCTATGACCGTATGGGTGGAGATACTGATGCAGGTATTTTGGGCGCTCGCGAAGACCTGTTAGTTTCAGGTACCGACCAGACTTTATGTATCCACCGTCCTTCGAACTATGTAAACATAAAAGGGACAATGAGTCCCGACCAACTCGGTTTTTTTGTGAATAATGGTTATGGTGGATACCTACGCTGGAACAACCTGTATGCGAACATCCAGAACGTAAACCGAATTCTTGAAAATATTGGTAAAGTCCCGCTTTCCACAACAACAGAAGAAAAGTTGAAAAAGCAAATCGAAGGTGAACTCTATTTTATTAGGGCTTTTGAATATGCAAACCTGCTAATGGTTTACGGGGGCGCAGTGTTACAGGACAAAGCCTTTAATCTGGGAGAAGATTATTCTACATTGAGCCGTTCCAGTATTCAGGAAACTCTCAATTTTATACTTGCTGACATTCAGAAAGCTATCGATAATTTGACAGGTGCTCCTCAACTTGAACAAGGTCGTGCAACCCCCGCTGTTGCTGCTGCCCTAAAATCGAGAGTATTACTTTTCTGTGCAAGCGACCTCACCAACGGAGGATGGACCGAACAAGCTTCCAACACTTTGGTTTCTTTTCCGTCGGGGAGCCAGACAAGTTTGTTACAGCAGGCACGCGATGCAGCCAAAGCGATTATGGATGGCGAATATGGAAACTTCTCGCTGGTAGGAACCACTAACGACCCGCCGTCAACCTTAACCGCTGTCGATGTTCAAAGTTATGCCGATAACTATTTCAGTATTTTCAATCAAAAAGGAAAATGGAACAGCGAAACCATTTGGGGCGTTCAATTTCCTCTGACAGGGGGTAATGTCAATAATGCAAACCTCTGGTACGGACCGAACGGTTACCACAACTGGGGAAACAATAACCCAACAGAACCGATGGTAAGAAGTTATGAAATGGCCGACGGTTCCAAATTTCAGTGGGACAAATACAACCCGGGAAATATGGGACTCCGTACCGCCACAGCAGCAGAACTGGCCGCTGACCCGGAAAGAAATCCTTACATTGGCCGCGAACCCCGTTTTTATGCCAGCATTTTATATGATGGAGCTCCCTGGCAGGAAAGACCATCAGATGCGGCAGGTCTTGAACCGGAGAACAAAGTACAAACAGGTTATTATTATGCAAATATAGGCGACGCCGATCAATACAAAAGCGGCCTCGATACCCGTCAGGGACTTATTGAATCATGGAACGGGACAAAAAACGGGTATTATATTCGAAAACTTTGTGATCCCGCTACTGCAGGACAGTATTACCGGAATACAAATACCTGGGTTGAATTCAGGTATGCTGAAATCCTGATGAACTACGCCGAAGCCTGTATCGAATTGGGTGGTTCCGAACTCCAGAAAGGTATCGATGCCCTGAATATGGTACGTAACCGCGCCGGTTTGCCCGACAGGGTAACTTCCGACCAGGCTACCGCACGCGAATATTTGCGTCACGAAAGAAACATCGAATTTTTTGCTGAAGGACATCGTTTCTTCGATATGCGTCGCTGGATGATTTGTGAAGATGTTATCAAAAATGTTCACCCTATAAAAGTTAAACATTATGATAATGGATATACTGAATGGTTATATGATACAAGCTCAAATGCTGATGAACGATCATTCACCGATAAAAAATTCTACTGGGTACCTCTCTCGCGCGACGAAATGAACAAAGCGCCGCAGCTACAACAAAATCCTGGTTATAATTAGCAAAGTTTGGTTAGTGTTAAAAAAGGCCGGCTCAAATCGGGCCGGTCTTTTTTATTCTTTGAAAATACTCTTTTTTAATGGTACAATTTTTAAATCTCCTGATTATTATAGCATAAATTTATTTAATCCGCCAAACGATTATTTAATTAAACCGAAAAACGATGGCCAGATTTAAGCTTTCTTTGATGATGTTCCTTCAAT
>CAYWBV010000468.1:0-2938 GCA_964455785.1 uncultured Maribellus sp. | reverse complement strand
CCATCACCCGCGAAGAACTCGACAGTTTAAAAATCAGGGTTGAATAACGGCAAAAAAATTATAACAGCACAGGAAGGAATCGCAACACGGGCCATTGGTTTATCAAAGGCCTGCGTTGTTGTTTCTCAGAAAGGGTAGCTATTCCCACTGAAAAAATTACAAAATAACAAACAACAGAAAAAAAATGCCGGGCAGAAACCCCAGTAACGCCATTGTTTTGGCTCCACTTGTCAACTGCCTGCTTTCGGTAGCCAGATAAAAGATACCGATGGGCAAAACAGCGATAAACAATACCGTTCCAAGGAAATTGAAAATTTCACCTTTATCAGTTAGAAAAGAAAAAGAACGAATTCCTTCCTCAAAATACCAAATCATCGTCGCTAAAATAAACGAAATAACCAACAGCATCAGAGGATAAATGCGGCAACAGTTTCTTGTTAAATTCATAGTGCAAATTTTTAACTATAAACGATTTACAGAACTTTTTATTTTAGTTATACCCGATAACTTCCAATGCTTTTTCCAAAAACTCGTCCCTGCCTTTAAGTACTCCTTCTTTGTTTTTTCCACATAAACATCGGGCAGAACCCCCACCCCAAAATGGCGGCTACCATCCAAATTTGTCACTTTTTTGCCTGTGAAATTTAACTGAAACTCATTAGGTAATTTAATGCTGTTAACATCACCATTTGTCCCGGCAGAAGGTTGACCAACAATAGTGGCAAGGTTGTAGTGCTTTACAATCAACAAAACTGACTCGGCATAACTAATGGCGTTTCCATCGGTAATAAAAACAACAGGAGCTTTAATATGCGGCGATTTGGGAGCCATTTGCCAACCCTGACCGGCAAACTCAATACTTTTTCGGTCAGGATAAACAATTTGCGGAATCTTCATCCAGTTATCCACAGTATCCTTTAAAGTCAGCAAGTGATTCAATAATTCACTGTTATGGTTTGGATATCCCCTCAAATCACATATCAAACCGTTACACGAAACCAGTTCCGGCATTAAGGAATCTATTTCAGGCATCGAAATTTGATCGAGATTCAAGTAATAAATACTGCCCTTTAAAATCTTACATTTTGTTTTATTCAATGACTTATTGTAATGTTCTGACGGGTGCATTGAATGTTGCAAATAATGGTCGGCTTTTGTTCCATCAGGATTTACAACATTCAGTTTAAGCGAATCTCCCGGAGTTCCGAATAAAGATATACTTTGACTTCTATTCCGCAGAAAACCCGATGTAGGGGCAGGAATGTACTGTTCTATCTCCGAAAAATAATCTTCTGTTTTTTTGTTTGCAATTTGATTTACAATAGTACCCGGTAGCAGGTGAATGTTTTGATCAAAGACTTCTGTTATTATTAAATTTTTGCCTATCCACTCCCACTTTACGGGTAGCGCATATACTTTTTTATAGGCCGGAGGTACGATACCAACATGGCCGTCATTTAGTTTTGCCGTAAATTTTTCCAATATTTTCTGAAAATCCTGCCCTTCATAAATTTCATTCAAAGCTGTGGTAAATTCCTTTTCCCAATCCACATCCACTTCATCAAAATAGGGAAAGAAGTGCTGAATAACATTCCAGACGACAACCAAACTTCCCAGATCCCGCGAACAACCGGAATCATACTGCATGATCACTTTGTTTTGTAAAATTCTGAGACTTTCCTTATCCGCAACGGGGAAAGTATGGTTCCCGTCGGCCATCAAAACAACCGGCAGTTGAACAAAAAGTCCGGGATGGATTTTTTTCTCTGCAAACTCTCCAAAAACTGGACGATGCCTAAACGCGCTGTAACCTGGATTAAAGGTAACAGACAAGCACCTGTCAGAACTATCAGCCGAAACTATTTCAGTTTCGAACGGCGTATTCTTTTTTATTTCAATTTCAGCAGACTCAGCATCATACAAATCGCTTTTAAATATTACATCTCGCTCTTCGTTTTCACCTATTTCTGATATACAAATATTTTTAATAAATACGTTTGCCCCATTAATTTCATTCAATGCAAAATAAATTAACATGTCATCCGGCTTGATATCACACGTTATCGTTTTCTTCTCCCAATTTGTATTTTTGTAAGAAGTTAAATGATTATACTTTGAAATAGCAAAATACTCATCACTGTTTAGTCCGTCAAAAATAACGTTGGCCTGTGCACCTTCTTCTGTTTTTATTTCAAAACTTAACTCAAGCGTTTTCCCCAAACAGTTTGATGCACCTATTTCTTTAAAGATTGCAGGGACATTTTTATACTCATTGCTGTTTATCCGATGAATCCGGATACTACTGTAAACACGTGCAGGTGTATTATTTAATGCTACACCGGAATGCTGCCAGTAAACGGGATAAAAACCTGTGGTATCCGGCGGCGTAATTCTGGAAATATCAAAATCATGTTTTTCTGAACTGTTATAAATTTCAAGCGCCGGCGCTACGGGCAAAAACAATTTCAGTAAACTGTCGCGCAGGGCCCCGCTGTTGGGGGCATTTTCAACTGTTTTAACACCGTAGCAGGCAAACCTGTCCCAGTCAATCTGCTGCGCTTCGTCGCTGGGGTGGAACCATCGCACATAACCGTACAGTTTGGCAAAAACTTTTATGTTTTCCACTTTTTTGCCCTGTTCAATGCTCTGACTGTTGCATCCCAAAAGCAAAACAAAGATTATAACCGGAAGAAGAATTGCGGAAAGTAGAACTCTGTAAATACCTTTTCTGAGTTTTCCAGGGAGTAACAGTTGTAAAAATATTCTCATACCGTTCTTTTTTTGGCAATCAGGTTAATTGAGATTCTCATTTACTAAACGAGAATAAAATTAAAAAATAATGCGAAAAAAAACGTTATAGCGATACCTTATCTGTCTTGTAACTCTTTATTTTTTAATGATAATCCTTTCCCGGTCTGAACTCCAGGCCGAAAAATAA
>CAYWBV010000467.1:0-2940 GCA_964455785.1 uncultured Maribellus sp. | reverse complement strand
ACAATTTCAATAAAACAATGGGTAGATGAAACTACTCAAAAAAAGGTTGCGTTAAGAAATAAAAAAATTACGCAACCATTTTGGGTTGGATTTCATCTCTGATTAAAATTTGTTTCAATATGAAAACAATAGTTACACTTTTGATGATTTTTGCTGTTTGTGCGTTTTGCTCGTGCCAACAGGAACAAATTGCTGGCGATACAGACAAGACCATCCGGATGGACGAAAAATCGGCGCAGTTGATTGACGCCGACAATACGTTCGGGCTCGAAATTTTTCAGAAAATACGGAAGACCAGCGACGAGGAAAATATGATGATCTCGCCGCTGAGCATTTCGGTTGCACTTGCCATGGCTTACAACGGCGCCGGCGCCGACACCAAAACAGAAATGGAAACAGCCATGAAACTGAACGGCCTGAGTGCCGAACAGATTAACAACTCATACAAAATGCTGATGGATGCCTTGCAATCACTCGATGAAGATGTGGTTTTCGAAATTGCCAACGCTATTTTTTATGCTGATGGTTTTTCGGTAAAATCCGATTTTCTGAACATCAACAAAACCGTTTACGATGCCGAAGTGGAAGCGCTCGATTTTGGTTCGTCGGAGGCAGTTGACGAAATTAACGGCTGGGTGGCTGAAAAAACCCACGACAAAATCGAAAAAATTATCGAACAGTTAAACCCGCTCGACCGGATGGTTTTGCTGAATGCGGTTTATTTTAACGGCATCTGGAAAAACAAATTCGACGAAAAGGGAACCCACCTGCTGAATTTTACCAAAACCAACGGGACAAATATGGAAGTGCCCATGATGAACAAGGAAGAAAAACTGGATTATACATCCAATTCATTGTTCAGTGCAGTTAAAATGCCGTACGGGAATGGCCAATACAATATGGTTGTGATGCTCCCCGCCGGTGAAAACAGTTCGCAGGATGTTATCGATGCCTTTTCGGCAACCAACTGGAAGAGCTGGATGGAAGGTTTTGAATCGAAAGATCATGTTGTGGTTACCATGCCACGGTTCAAATTTGCATTCGAAACCGGGCTGATAAAAGTTCTTGCCCAAATGGGGATGGGAAAAGCTTTTCAACCCGATGCAGCCGATTTTTCAAAAATATCGGATGAAGATTTGTACATCAGTTCAGCCATCCACAAATCGTTTATCGATGTCAACGAAAACGGCACGGAAGCGGCGGCCGTTACGGCGCTGACTTTCTCGAACACAAGCGTCGGGAACGAACCTCCCAAAATTTATTCCACCGTGAATAAACCGTTTGTGTTTGCAATTACCGAAAATGACACCAATGCCATCCTGTTTATGGGCGAGGTAAATCATCCTGAATATGATTAAGACTATCGGAATGGATTGAAAAACAATTGTAGTCAATCCAATAGACTAAACAGATACATTTTAACGTTCATAGAAAAACATTTGCCATGAAACAATTAATAGTTTTTCTGTTTTTTGCCATTTCCCTTTTTGTAGGATGTCAGCAGGATGATGATGTCACCATTCAGGAAACCGGTTTGGTGGTTGATTACGCCGGCGCCGGCGATTGTGGTTTTGTAATTGAACTCGACAATGGAAACCGTATTCAGCCGCTTTATTATCCCAAAGGTTTTGTTTTTGAACAGGGGCAAAGGGTTTTGGTTGAGTATGTGGTGCTTTCCAATGTAATTCCACCCTGCGATCGCGGCGCTGCCTCCGAAATTAAATACATCGAAGAACTGAGCTGTTTTCCATATGTCGATTTGTATTTAAGCAACTACGACAGCCTTGCGCGCGATCCTGTTTATCTGCACGAAGTATTTATGGATGGCGATTGCCTGCAAATCACACTCTCGTACAGCGGGGGTTGCCAGGAACATACCATCGACCTGGCAAGGATGCACCCCTGGACGGCAGGCAGTTCGAATGTCCCGACCTTTGAAATCAGACACAATGCCAACGGCGACATGTGCGAAGCTTCTTTTACCGAAGAACTGCGGTTCGATTTAAGTCCGTTGCGCACAGAAGGTAAAACCGAGTTTGTTTTGGTGGCTAAATTAGCCAACGGAACAGTTTACAACAAAATTTTTGAATTCAATTAAATAAAGGAGTTTTCCCATTTTTCGATTTATACTGCTGCGAATGTTAGTTCGTTCTTTTAGGCTGCCTGTCAATACCGACAGGCAGTTTTTTGTAAGGCATCTACTGTTAATCAGTATGTTTTTCTGAAATTTGGATACAGCGTAATCTTTGATTCGGTTTTGCCGCAGGGTTTTAAAAACTGGTTCACAGAGAAGCGCCGTGTCCCAGAATTAGAATTTCTGTCTGATTTTATTCACAATCAACTGCAACTGCTTTTACAACAGATAATTTGTTCTAACTTTATTTTTTTCATTCAAACCTACTGTTTATATGGCAAACGAAAGCG
This sequence comes from uncultured Maribellus sp., assembly GCA_964455785.1. Classification (GTDB taxonomy): domain Bacteria; phylum Bacteroidota; class Bacteroidia; order Bacteroidales; family Prolixibacteraceae; genus Draconibacterium. The sequence continues at coordinate 516 of CAYWBV010000467.1, read as the reverse complement.
ACTATCTCATTTTTGTTGTTGAGAACAATAAGATATTCAACCACCTGGTGACGGAATATTTAAAAAAACAACATTTTACGCGAATCAAATCTGTCTTTTCCGGAGAAGAGTGTATGCAGGCGATTGAGAAGGGTGAGGTTCCTGACATCGTTATCCAGGATTATTTACTGGAGGAAATGAACGGAATTGATGTATTACGAAAAGTAAAAAAGAAAAGCCCGCGTACAGAGTTCCTGTTTCTTACCAGTAATGAAAACATGGAAGTTGCCGTAAATACCATCAAGTTTGGGGCGTACGATTATATTGTAAAGGACAAGCTGGCGCTCGAAAAAGTAGTGTATAAACTGAATAAAATCATTCAGCTTAAAAAACTGCAAAAAAAGAACAGGCAAATTCGGATGTCGATGTTCGTTTTTCTCGGGTTTATTTTTCTTGTTGTAATTTTTGCATTTCTGTATTTCGTAGTCGATATTTTCAATGTAAGAAATTACACCTAAAAATATTTTAGATCGGGTG
>CAYWBV010000466.1:0-2944 GCA_964455785.1 uncultured Maribellus sp. | reverse complement strand
TTAAAAAAAGCGGTGGAGTTACTTCACCGCTTTTCCCTTAAAAACAAACCATAAAAACCTTTTTTGAACTTTGTATGGATTAATCAATCAACGCTATTAAGCCCCTCAAGCCACAAAGTCATAAAAAGTTACGGACGGACTAATCTATAGTTTCAGGAATGAACAGATTTAACAAATTTTAACCGGCAATATTTTTAACCCAGTTCGGCAAAAACTTTTTCAAGTAATTTTTTGGTGGCAATTACGCCATCTTTTTCAGAAAGTTCGCTCCCTTCGTATTCAATACCGACAAAACCCTTATACCCAGCTGCTTTTACAATTTTCATCAGCCTGAAATAGTCCGATTTGGTTTCGTTGCCACTGGCATCGAATGAATTCGATTTTGCGCTGACCCCTTTTGCATAGGGCATCAGCAATTCAACGCCTTTGTAACGGTCAAATTCTTCTCCGGTTTGCCGGTTAATAATAAAGTTCCCAAAATCGGGAAGTGTTCCTACTCTTTTGTGATTGACCATTTTCATTACACCGGAGAGCCATTCTCCGTTGCTCGATAATCCGCCGTGGTTTTCTACAATTACATTAATTTTTTTGGTGTCGCCATATTCGCATAACATAGACAATCCATCGGCAGCCAGTTTCTGCTGTTCTTCGTATTCGCCCTGGCTCCCCGCATTTACGCGGATGGAATGGCATCCGAGGAATGCAGCGGCATCAATCCATTTTTTATGGTTTTCCACGGTTTTAACACGTTCGGTTTTGTCGGGGTGGCCAACCATACCTTCACCGTCGCACATGATTAAAACATTGGCGACACCTTCGTTTTTGGCTATTTTTTTGAGTTCGGCCAGATATTTTTCATCTTTCGCCTTGTCTTTAAAAAACTGGTTCACATATTCCACCCCGTCAATTCCCAGTTCGCGGGTAATTTTCGGAAAATCGAGGTTTGTCATTTCGTTGGCAAACAGTGTTTTATGGAACGACCATTCGGCCAGGGAGATTTTAAAAAGTGAACTTTTCCCGGCAAAACCTGCCAATACCGGGGATACCAGAACTGTTCCGGCGCCGGCGGCAATCGTGGTTTTGATAAAATTTCTACGGTCTGTACTTTTCATTTTTATTTGTTTTTAGTTAAGATTTTCTATACGTATTTAAATCGTTTGATGTTCTTTTTGGGTGTTTTCTCAAACTCCTGAGTGACTATTTCAATACTACTTATCTGCTCATATTTCGGAAGTTCGGCATTCGCTTTTTTCCGGTTATGTTCCATTATTTCAGAGAGATTTTTTTCTTCAACATGGTCTGCTTTCAGCGCTTCGTTGTCGGGGAAGACCAGGGCAACCAGTTTTCCTTTTCGTTCGGTGACCACACACTCGGCAACATAAGGCAGATTGCCCAGTTTCGATTCAATTTCTTCGGGGTAAATATTTTGTCCGGAAGCGCCGAGGATCATGTTTTTGGAACGGCCCCTGATGTATATAAAATTATTTTTGTCGATAATACCCAGGTCGCCGGTTTTCAGCCAGCCGTCGTCGGTGAACGATTCCTTTGTCGCCTTTTCGTTTTTATAATACCCCAGCATTACATTTTCTCCTTTTACCTGGATTTCTCCGACAACATGAAACGGGTCTTCCGAGTCGATGCGGACTTCCATCCGGTCAACCAGCGCCCCGGCTGACGATTGTACTGTTTTGTTCCAGGCCGCGTAGCTGATTAACGGCCCGCATTCGGTCATCCCGTAGCCGATGGTAAACGGGAAGTTAATCCGTTTGAAAAATTTTTCAACATCGGCGCTTAACGGCGCACCGCCAATAACAATCTCGAAAAAACGGCCTCCAAATGTATCGACCAGTTTGGCGCGTATTTTTTTCAGGATAATTTTCGACAACCCCGGAGTAGCAAGCAGTATTTTCATTACCGGCTTTTGCAGCGTTGGCAGCAACCGTTTTTTGTAAATCTTTTCGATGACCAGCGGAACCGAGAGCACCAAATGAGGTTTTACTTCGCCAAAAACTTTGGTAATTATCGCCGGTGTTGGCATTTTGCTTAAAAATGTAATGTGACAACCTACTGATAACGGGAACAAAAATTCAAAAAGTAACCCGTAAACGTGAGCCATCGGGAGAAAGGAAACAATTTTATTTCCGGCTTTTAGCGGCATGTTATCCTGCGCAAAAATAATGTTCGAAACCAGGCTCCGTTCGGGAATCATCACTCCTTTGGTAAAACCCGAAGTTCCGGAAGTATAGGAAATGATACACACCTCCTCTTTTTTCCATTCTTCGAAAACGAAACTCTTTTTTGCCAGTTTTTTTTCCTGATAATATTGAAATGAGTCGGCCAGTTTATACTGCGTGTTTTCGTCTTTGGCCCAAAGCAGCGAAAAATCTTCGATAACAAGGATGGCAATCAGGTTTTCCGACTTTTTATGATCTACTTTATCGAGTAACGATTTGGCCCCAATAACAATTTTGGCTTCAGAATGATTGATAATATGATTGGTGTCGCTTTCGTTAAAGTCGGGAAGAATAGGAACAATGACCAGCCCCGCTGAAACCGCCGAAAGAAAAACCGAACCCCAGTGAGCCGAATTCCTGCCCAGTACAGCTATCTTGTCGCCGCGCTGCAACCCGTTAATCTGGTAGAACAGGTGTAGCGATTTAATGATGGTCGCCACATCGCCGTATCTGAAGTCCTTGCCCTCGTAGTCTGAAAAAGCCAGGCTGTCCCAGTTCTTGTGGAATGTTTCGGTATAAAGTTTTGCCAGTGTCGATGTTGTCATAATTTTTCAGTTTTGATCTGATAAAATTATTAAAAATACCGGAATGTTAAAGTTGTCAGTTTTTTTTGAAGGAATAAACGAATAGACAGCACAAGTTGACTTTGTTTTGCGGATAAAAATGAAATAAAAATACCCCGCTGCCTAAGTTATCGCGTAACAGCCCCC
>CAYWBV010000465.1:0-2953 GCA_964455785.1 uncultured Maribellus sp. | reverse complement strand
GGTCATTTTCAGTACGCCATCATCGCCTTTGCTTTGGCAGGCAGCCTCGCCGGGTTTTTTATTTTTAACGTTTTTGGCGGCAGAAAAAAATTGTTTATGGGCGATACCGGTTCGTTACTGGTTGGAATGGTTATTTCTGCTCTTGTCATCCAGTTTAACGAGTTTAACGTCGTCAGTTTAACTCCGTTCGCCATTGTTTCTTCTCCTGTCGTTTCATTCGCCATTGTGGTTGTTCCGCTGGTCGATATGATAAGGGTAATGTCGATACGTTTACTCAAAGGAAGGTCTCCGTTTGCGGCCGATAAAAATCACATCCACCACGTAATGCTCGCCTTTACCCCGAACCACCTTCATGTTACCCTGATTATTACCGGCATCAACCTGATTTTTATAGGTTTTGCATTTATTTTAAATGGAAGTACGTTGAATATCAATATTCAGTTTTTGCTGCTTTTTGTTGCGGTTGTTGTCACCTCGCTGATTCTGCCGCAGATTATCAGGTATCGAACGGCAAAAAGGCAAAAGAAGGAACCCATCGGGAAATACGTTGTTATACAACATTGATCTTCGAATGATCAACGTTTTCAGAGCAGGTATCAGGGAAGATTAATCCGTGGTTTATTTTTTTTAAAGGGTCATTTTTTGTAAAAAGGCATATATTCCACGGGGTCCGCTTTTTTTACCTTTTGGTTAAAGGTCACCATCGATTTGTCTAAGTTGACCGAAATGCCGATGGAAACTTCGGAAAAGAATCCGGTGATTTGGCGGCGGTTCCCTGAAGGATCAAAATTGTGTACCACATCGAGGAAATCATAGTTTACAAAATTCAAATTAACCGAAGCGTTTAAATTTACCCTTTGGGCAATAGCACGGGTAAAACCGCTTCCCAGCACATAAACGGCATTGGAAACTTTAGTAGTTTTAAATTTGCCGTATCCTTTGCCAAAAATAATTTCGTCGTTGGTACGGTAACGGTAAAAAAGCTCCGATTCATAAAACAAAATTCCAAAGCCCGTTTTCAGGTAAACATTTACCGGATTTTCCTTTTTGGAGTTGTTGGGAAAGTAAAAGCGGGTAAATATTTTCGGACCGTAGAGCCGGTTGTTGTACTCCACCGGTTCAGTGATCGGATCCATCATACAGGCATGAAGCCCGATGGCCGAAAAGTGAGGGGAATTGTTCACACCCTTGAGCCACGAAAAAGAAACATCGGCGCCGGCTTCCAGTTGGGGAGTTAAAAACCTCGAAATTTCGAACCCGAAGTGGGGTCCGGGCTGGTTCGTAAATTCATTGGCGCTGCCCGAAAAACCTTTAAAGATTTCGGTTGCCAAAAATGAGATACCTGTTTTACCGGTAAAATAAGCGCCGGTTATCTGCCCGGTTTTCTTTTTTTCGGTTTGGGCAGCAACAACCTGAAAAATCATAAAAAATATCAGGAATAGAAATAATCTGTCTTTTCTTTTGGTTCGTTGCATTTCCGGTTTTCTGTATTGACCGAACAGAAAAAAGCTCCGAAGATTAAAAATCCCAGACATACGATACGTCAGTTTTTCTTTGCGTTTTTTCTATTTGGTCGTAAAAATGCAAAAAAAATAAAATCAATCCTAACCGAAAAAATTTTACGGGTGAAAACGGAGAAATGCCTGTCTTTTTTTACCGGAGGGTAACGGTTCTCCCCAAAAAAAGAATTTGTGACAGGTGATGCCGGAAAACATTCAAACTGTTGAGGTAAGTTGAGCTGGTATCGTTACATTTAATGAATAAAAAAAGCAACATAATCGAATATCGTTTGTTGAAAAGAAATTGTAAAGGGAAATCACAAAAAAATATTGTTAAAAAATAAATACCATGACACAAAAAACAGCACTTATCACAGGGATTACAGGGCAGGATGGAGCTTACCTCGCCGAATTCCTGATTAAAAAAGGATACATCGTACACGGCATAAAACGCCGGGCCTCGCAGTTTAACACCGATCGGATCGACCATATCTATCAGGATCCGCATGTGGATCAGCGAAACCTGATTCTTCACTACGGCGATCTGACTGATTCGATGAACCTGACCCGTATCATCCAGGAAACACAACCCGATGAAATTTACAACCTCGCAGCCATGAGTCATGTGAAGGTGAGTTTCGACACCCCGGAATACACGGCCAACGCAGATGGGATTGGGATGTTGCGTATCCTCGAAGCGGTACGTTTGCTCGGGTTGATTCCCAAAACCCGCATCTACCAGGCTTCCACTTCCGAATTGTATGGCTTGGTGCAGGAAGTGCCGCAAACGGAAAAAACACCGTTTTACCCGCGTTCGCCTTATGCTGTCGCCAAACTTTATGCTTACTGGATTACGGTGAATTACCGCGAAGCCTACCGGATGCACGCCAGCAACGGCATTTTGTTCAACCACGAGTCGCCCATCCGCGGAGAAACATTTGTAACCAGGAAAATTACCCGAGCACTGGCGCGTATCGCCCTCGGCATGCAAAATGTGGTTTACCTCGGTAACCTCTCCTCGCAGCGCGACTGGGGACATGCCAAAGACTATATCCGCGCCATGTACCTTATTCTGCAGCAGGATAACCCCGACGATTATGTGATTGCCACCGGAATAACCACCACCATCCGCGATTTTGTAAAACAAACCGGTGAGGAAATCGGGTTGGAAATTACATTCTCCGGCGCCGGAGCCGATGAATACGGATTTCTCACAGCCGTCGATGAAAAAAAGTTCAACGAAAAAGTGGGTGAACGATATCTGGCAAACATCAAACAAAAAGTAACCAACCCTGGTTCAGCAACTCCTGGTTCGCCCGTGGTTGCCATCGACCCGGCCTACTTCCGGCCTACCGAAGTTGACCTGCTCATCGGGGATGCCTCGAAGGCCAAAAGCAAGCTGGGCTGGGAACCTCAATACACCCTGAAAACACTGATAGCCGACATGGTTCAGT
>CAYWBV010000464.1:0-2955 GCA_964455785.1 uncultured Maribellus sp. | reverse complement strand
GCTTCCCGGTAGTCGTATTGCAAATCCTCGTGAAGGGAACTCCATACTTTCTGAATCCGCTGAACCTGTCGCTGGTAGAGATTGGAAATGGTCCGTCCGGAACCGGATGACAGCCTCAGCAATTTCATCTTCCCGCAAAAATAAAGGAGCAGTTCCATTTCGGTTTCTTTGGAACCGGAAAAACGAATGTATTTGTTGGTGGTCTGTAAGGTTTTGCGAACTGTCTTTTTCGCGAGATAACCCGCCGATCGGTTCAGGTGGCGGAACTGTTCGTCGATTTCTTCCTTCACATTCTGAATAAAAACCTGTTCATCCACAGCCTCGAAAAGCAAATAGTGGAGCAACTCCTTGTTTTCCTTTTTGAACCGGGCCAGCCGCGCAATCACATCCTGCAGTTGCTGTGGCGAAAGTTCCTTTAGTTCCTTTTTGATTTCACTGAGCGAAGCTGTTTCCATGTTTTTTGAAAAGATTCAGTCAAAATTACCGATTATTTTATCCACTCCACGAATCCGGATATCCGGTTTTCTTTCTTCCTTCTCCAAACTGATAACTACCATTTTCATCCCCCTGAACTTTTCGTCGATGTATTTTACTTCCGACACGTTTTTCACTTCCGCATAAATAAAGTACGAGGCATCGATTTTTATACCTGAAATATCGTAAACGATATCGTTGTTGATTTGAAAAAGCAGAGAACCAACCGGTTCGTTTAGGTTCGTGTATCTTTTTACAATCTCTTCAGGCGTCAGAAATTTTACTTTTTCTTTCGTAAAAACATGGATGGAACCGTTTTTTGTTGATTTATCGACATGCACTGAATCGATATTCGCAGGATTTAAATATCGAATCGACTCAAAACTAACTTCCTTTTTGTTCAGATACAAAACAGGATCTTCTCCCGGTCGAGCAGCGCCCGAAAAGAACACAAACGAGAGGAGCAGAACAACAATTGTTTTCAAAATTAGCTTTTCCGAATAGTCCATAAATTAGCGTTTCACCGGCTTTCCGTAAACCTCAATCCAGTCTAAGCGGGTACATGAAGCTGATTTACCACCGGGCATCAAATCGGTAAACCCGATTTCTTCCACGTTCGATAAATTTGGGTTTGTTACCGCGCCCGTTTCCACAATGGTTTTACTGTCTAATTTAAACCAGTTTAAATCCTGGATGTTAAATTCCCTGATTCTCCAGTCTTTGGAAGCGCTGTCGAACTGGTCGCTTACCAGCCAGGTCCCGTCGGCCAGTTTCAGCGTAATCCTAAGATAGCGTAATCCGGCCTGTTTCGAACGCCAGCTGATTTTGGCAAAACCGGTCAAATCTACGTTGTTGGTTTTATGTTTCAGTGTCACCATCCAGTTTCCGAGGCACAACCCCGACCACACATAAAAGGGGTCGTCAACCGGCTTTTCATGGTTACTTTTTTTCAGGCTGTCCTGTCCGGGACCGTACAACTGCACCAGCAAGCCGGGGTTATTCACATGTTTTTGTGAAAGCGGGATTTCAGCCGGAGTCTCTTTCCAGTCTTCACGAAAAAAGAGGCCCGGCCGGTAGTTTGTTTCCTGCGAAAAACCATTGAAAACAAACAGTCCAAAAAATACGATTAAAACAAAATTCTTTTTCATGCTATTCATTTATATTTCGATAAAAAAAGTGGTTCCGTTTTCTTTGGTGCTTTCAAACCAGACTTTCCCTTTCAGGTACTTTTCGCCTAACAGTTTCATACTGTAGGTGCCAATTCCGCGTCCTTTTCCTTTGGTTGAAAACGAACGCTGGAAAATCTGGAGTTGGGTGTTTCTTTCCATATAACTGTTATTGTGAACCGAGAAACGAACAGATTGATGAGGGGTGGAGCTGCAGGATAGTGTAACAATGGTGCCCGGAGATGAAGCTTCGAGCGCATTTTTTAACATATTTCCCAAAATCCGGCGCAGAATGATGGGATCGGTATAAACAGGCAATTCTTCCGAATTGTTATCGATGGAAATCATTTTGTTTTTCACCAGTTCGTGTCCTGAATAAAGTTGGGCTACATCGTGAATAATTTCCTGCGATCCGATATTTTTAAAATCAGGTTCCATATCGCCACGTTCGGCATCGCTCAGAAGACGTTGAGCCTGTATTTCGCCGAGCATATTTTCGGCAGCGCGGTTGATCGCCCTGGCAATTTCCAGCATTTCCTCCCGGTTATCGATTTCTGCAAGGATTTTGGAAAGCCCCGAAATACCACCGGCGCTGTTGAGTACATCATGAAAGAAAACCCGTTCGAGGGTTTGCCTCCGTTTTTCATTGCTGATGTCGTGAACGGCAAAAATAGTATAGTCTGTTCCGTTTTCGTTGTATGGCGTCGCCGTTATCCGTAAATCGAGTGCACTGTTTTTACAGGTAATAATGCGGCATTCTTTTTCTGACTGTTTTCCGAGTTGCGATTCCATAATAGCACCTACTGCGCCGCATGTACGACAAAACTCTGTGGTACCGCAACCGCCTTCCGTTATTTGGGAATGAATACAATCAACGGCTTCACCTGGCCGCTTCCCGATGATGGGTTTGCTGTCCGAAAGGTTTAAAAACTGAAGGAAAAGTTGGTTGGAATAAACGATTTGCCGCTGTTGATTGAGAATAACCATCATGGTTGAAACAGCGTCGGCAATTTTCTGAAGGGCTTTGTTTTCAGAAAAAAACAGGGCATCTTTTTCCAAAACTAAAGGACTGCCCCTTTCTGCAGGAGCAAATTGCGTTTTTACAGGTTTAATTTCCATTTAAATTCTGTTTTATTTGTCGTGAAAGATAGTTCTCATTTTCAACATAATCAAATGATTGAGTCAGGAAACAAAAATACAGGAAATTCTTAAAGCAAAATAATCCGGATGATGGGAAGAAGAATGCCATCCCTTTTCAGAAATGGCATTCTTAATATCTTGCAGCTCCGGTCGCTTCACATTATGCTCCTGGCTA
>CAYWBV010000463.1:0-2963 GCA_964455785.1 uncultured Maribellus sp. | reverse complement strand
CCCCGTCAACATTTCCTTCCTGCCCGTGGGCGGTTCAGTTCGACGAAAATACCTGCCATTACCTCACCAAAGGCGACTGGGATTGGGAAACCGGTGCATACCGCGACCAAATCAACGAAATTGAAACCATCCGCGACCATGCTTTGCGTGTGGTTTACGGAAACTGGGACTATATTAAAAACCACGGCGCCGATAAAGAGAAATTTGCCAGCCGCCAGTTGTCATGGGTGGCATACATTGGTGGAAAAAGGGAATCGAGACGCCTGCTTGGCGACGTTATCCTGAAAGAGCAGGACATTTTAAACCACACGGTTTTTCCCGATGCCTGTTTTACCACAACCTGGGGAATCGACCTTCATTATCCCGTTGAAACCGGAAGTTTGAATGTGGAACCCTACCGTTCGCGCGCCGATATCAAAAAAATTGAACCTTATACCGTTCCGTACAGGACGTTGTACTCGCGAAATGTGAACAACCTGTTTATGGCCGGACGCAATATCAGTGTGACGCATGTGGCGCTGGGAACTGTCAGGGTAATGCGCACTACCGGAATGATGGGGGAAGTGATTGGCCGGGCGGCAACGATTTGTATCCAGGAGGATTGTTCTCCGCGCGAGGTATATGCCGAAAAGCTTGATTTGCTGAAATCGTTTCTGGACATGCGGATTTCGCCGAAAGAGCTGCGGATTCCTCCAAAAGATTAGGACAAACAAAACAGCAGGAGAAAAATCAGATAAAAAATGAAATGCAGTAACTTTTAATAACAGCGAATGAGAACCATAGTTAAATTGTTTTTGATTGCTACTCTTTTATTGCCGGTAAATGCGTGGGCACAGGAAAATCAACCGGTCAACATCAGCGGAGTTATTCCGTCGCTGGCCATGACCGCCGACCATCTGCCGCGTACCGAAGCAGGAATTGGGGCGCTGATGCCCTGGGCCAACCGGTTGTGGGCTGTAACCTATGTGGCGCACCTTACGCCCACGGGTAGCGGTACCGGTTTGTATGAAATCAGCAACGACCTGCAACTGAAAAAGCACCCGGCCAGCGTGGTGGGTACGTATGCCAACCGTATCATTCACAAACCCAGCATGCAACTGGCCATTGGCCCGTACCTGATTGATACCCTCGGAAATGTTCGGTTTATCAAAGAATTTACCAAACACCGGCTGGCGGCAACCATGACCCACCTGACCGATCCTAAAAATAAGTTGTATTATTTAGCCATGGAAGGTGAATTTTTCGAAGTAGATGTTCACACGCTCGAAGTAAAACAACTGTTTCAGTTAATGGACGAACTGAAAGAACCGGCAGGCTCGAAACCTCATTTTAAAAGTGGTTTTACGGCACACGGAAGGGTAGTGGTTTGTAACAACAGCTACAACTGGAAAGATTATAGCGGCGAATGGAATGCCGGGCGGTTAGCTGAATGGAATGGAAAAGGTGAATGGAAAATTCTGGAAGAAACAGCATTTACTGAAGTTTGGGCAGCCGGTTCATTTGGTCAGCCTTTGATTGCCACCGGCTGGGATCACATTTCAGCCATTATGCGGGTTTTTGTTAATGGCGAATGGAAACGGTATCGTATTCCCAAAGGAAGCCGCACCTGGGACGAAACCAGTTGTACCGAGTGGATGCGGGTACGCGAAGTGGAAACCGAACGCGCCCTGATGGATTGTCACGGGATGTTTTATGAAATCGGGATGCACACTTACGGAGATCAATTGTGGGCGATTAAACCCATTTCGGCACACTTGCGTGTAATTCCTGATTTTTGTTCGTGGCGCGGAATGCTGGTGTTTGGCGGAAACCAGGCAACTGCCATGGGATTTCGTGAGATCGACAATAATCCGCTGGCCGGTCAGCCGCAGGCCGGATTATGGTTCGGAAAAACCGACGACCTCTGGAACTTCGGAAAACCAAAAGGTTCCGGCGGCGTGTGGTACAACACCGGGGTGAAGGAAAATGAAATCTCAGATCCCTATTTAATGACAGGGTTCGATAAAAAGTCTGTCCATCTTTATCATGATTCAGGTGAAACGGTGGATTTTACCATTCAGACTGATTTTATGGGGAACGGCGATTTCAGAGACTTTACCACCATCACCGTAAAACCGGGTGAATATGTTCATTATGAATTTCCGGATGCTTATTCCGCCAACTGGATGCGGCTTACGGTAAACAAAACATGTAAGGCCACCGCCATTATTCAGTATAATTAAAAAACGGAGCCAAAAGATACGGGCAAAACAATAAAAATCTATACCAAATGAAATCAAAACTTTTTTTACTGATGGTTGTAACCCTTCTTTTTTCGTGTACTTCACCGCAGAAGGAAAAGCAGCAACCCCGCCAGGTAAGCGGCATTTACCCGCACCTGGCCTACTACAACAATGAAGGGGAATGTGGTACGGGTGCCGTGGTTCCCTGGGGAGACAGGCTTTGGGTGATCACTTACGGTCCGCATCTTCCGCTGGGTTCATCCGATAAACTGTATGAAATTACACCGAACCTGGAGCAGGTGGTCAGGGAGGAAAGTATTGGCGGAACACCGGCCAACCGGATGATTCATAAAGAAAGCAACCAGCTTTTTATCGGGCCGTATGCCATTGATTCGAACCGGAATGTAAGGGTAATTCCGTACGCCCAGATGCAGGGGCGCCACACCGGAAACGCCCGTCACCTGTTTGACCCGGCAGGCAAAATTTACTACGGCACCATGGAAGAAGGATTTTATGAAGTGGATATCAAAACACTTGAACCAACAGAACTTTATAAAGATGGCAACAATGCCGCAGGAAATAAAGTGGAACACGACGACACGGACGTGAACCCGCAGAATGCAACCCTGGCCGGGGCTCACGGAAAAGGGTTGTACTCCGGACAAGGGGTTATGGTTTATTCGAATAACGGCGAAGCATCGCAGGAAGCATTGCAAAAATTTGATGTGGAAGCCGGAGCAC
>CAYWBV010000462.1:0-2966 GCA_964455785.1 uncultured Maribellus sp. | reverse complement strand
ACGGTTTTGGTGGAAATGGCCAGTTTTTCCGCTATTTCTTTATGCGACAACCCTTCGGTGCGGCTGAGCTGAAAAATTTCTTTTTGCCGGGCTGGCATTTCAAAAATAATCTGGTCGATTTTTTCTTTCAACTCCTGGTATTCTGCCGGTTCAAACGATTGATATTCTTCGGCGACCGACTGTTTAAAAATCTCGTTTTTGGTTTTTTGCTGATTAAAACGACTTCTGAGTTCGTTCAGTAAAAGATTCCGCGTGATAGTAAAAATAAAGGCATTGAAGGTGGACGGGGTTGTAATATTTTTCCTGTTCTGCCATATTTTTACAAATACTTCCTGAATAATATCGTCGATTCCATCTTCAACTTTTAAAAATGATTTGGAAAAATTGAATAATCGCGGATAATAATAGTTGAATAACTCCTCCAGAGATGAATCATTATCCAACGACAGTTCTTTCGTTACCTTTTCCAGATTAATTTTTAGCCCCATCCGTTCAATCAGGTTTTGAAACAAACATATAAAAAATTCTTCCAGAATGTTTTTTAAAAGCAAATGTATGCCGGATAAACAATACATCCGGAACCGCTCAAAAAAACGATACCGGGTGTTGTTCTTAAATTTGAAACTATTCCATCCCTGTTGGTTTTTTGGGCCCCATGTTTAATAAAATGACCTTCCTGTATAAAAAATAACCTTCCTGTAGGTTTGGTTAGCCGTCCTGTATGTTTAGTTAGTCTCCCTGTATATTTTTTATGCTCCCTGTATATTTTTTTAAACGCCCTGTATAACAGGACGAACATTATTCCTAACAGGACGGCAAAAAAATCCACAGGACGACTACTTTTTCATACAGGGCAGCTAATTTTCCTTACAGGAAGGACAAAAACTCAACAGGAAGGTCATTTCCCTTTACAGGACGGCCGAAAACTCAACAGGAAAGTCATTTTTATCTACAGGACAACAAAAAAATCAACAGGGTGATTCTATCGTCCTTCTTCAACATTTGTGGGTCCGGTATCGAATATCGGTGTAAGTTTCAGGCTTACGTTGGCACAGTAAAAACTAAATCTTAATTTTGAGTTCATTTTATTGAATGAACCGTTATGGATTTTACTTTACTGAATTTAAATACTCCGCTGGAACTTATTAATCAGGCGATGCAGAACAGCCTGATTGGCAACCTCGGAATTGAAGTTACCCGGATTGAAGACGGGCTGGTGGATGGATTTCTTATCCTTTCAGAAAAAAACTGCCGCCCCGACGGAATTTTACATGGAGGCGCCAACCTCGCTTTTGCTGAAACCCTGGCCGGACTGGGAAGTATGTTAATCACCGACCTGAAAAAACACGACGTGCTGGGTTCGCATGTTACGGGAAACCACACCGGCACGTTAAAAAGCGGGAAAGCGCTGGCCGAGGCAAAAATTATTCACCGCGGAAACAAGACTCACATCTGGAATGTTGATGTAAAAAATGAAGAAGGACGGCTGATTTCAACGATTCGGGTTACCAATATGATTGTAAAAAGAAATGACTGAAACAAAAGATTTTGCCCTTTTTATCGACAACCTGCTTGCCACCCACTGTCCGTTTGCCCTTTGGTCGATGCCCGGGGGCAACACCCCCGAAATTCTTATCGCCCAAAACAAAGAGCTGGTTTACCCGGCCAATTTTAACAAATTAAACGGGCAGGAAGGATTTGTTTTCGCTCCCTATGAAATTTCTGAAAAATCGCCGCTGGTACTGCTTCGTCCAGGGTTTTACAAAAAAGGGACCGAAGAAATCCTAAAAATCGATTGTCAAAATATTCAGAAAGAAAAAGCTGAACCAACAGAATTGGAAAACCCGTTTATCATTTCCAGGGAAGAATACCTGGTTGATATTCAAAATGCCATTCGGGAAATCAACAATACAAAACTGGCGAAAGTAATTGTTTCGCGTTTGATTCCTTTTGAAAGAAAAAACGAATCGGTGGGCGAAGTTTTTTTGCAGCTTTTTCAGCAAACGCCAAACGCTTTTGTTTATTTGGTGAACCTTCCGAAAGCCGGTTTGTGGATGGGCGCCACGCCCGAAATTTTATTGAAATCGGAAGGCAAAACACTGGAAACCGTGTCGCTGGCCGGAACACAATCGAGAAAAGAAGTGGACGATTACAGTTGGTACACCAAGGAAATTGAGGAGCAGGCATTTGTGTCGCGCTACCTGCTCGATGTTTTTTATAAGTTCAATATTCACCCTTACACAACCCGTGGACCGGAAACACTCGAAAGCGGCAAAGTGGCGCACCTCAGCACAAGTTTCCGGTTTTCAGCAAAAAAGCTGGCTTCCAACCTCGGTGATTTTATTGCCGAACTGCACCCTACCCCGGCCGTTTGCGGTTACCCGAAATCGAAAGCTGCCCGGTTTATCCCGAAAATTGAAAAACACGACCGCCGTTACTACACCGGTTACCTTGGCCCGTGGCGCTTGAACGGTGGTGTGGGATTATTTGTAAATTTGCGTTGTATGGAAATAAAACCGGAACAATATATTTTATATTCAGGTGGCGGAATCACTGCCCGCTCTGTTCCGGACGACGAGTGGGAAGAAACCAACAAAAAGGCTACTACACTTTTATCGGCAATCGAAACCGTTCAAAACAAATGATTTCAACAAAAAAACATATTCAGCAACTGGTAGCTATTTTACAGGCAAAAGGAATTCGCAACATTGTAATTTCGCCAGGTTCGCGCAGCGGCCCGCTGGTACACACGCTGGCCACAAATGATTATTTTAACTGCCGGAATGTTATTGACGAACGTAGCGCCGGTTACTTTGCGATTGGGTTGTCACAAGTTTTACAAAAACCGGTAGCGCTGGTTTGCAGTTCGGGAACGTCAACGCTGAATTATGCGCCTGCCGTTGCCGAGGCATTTTACCAGAATATCCCGCTGGTTATCCTCACCGCCGACCGCCCAACGTATTGGA
>CAYWBV010000461.1:0-2969 GCA_964455785.1 uncultured Maribellus sp. | reverse complement strand
GTTTTTCCCGGACGTGGAATTTACTTTTACCTCAAAATTCAAATCAAAAAAAATGAAAACAATTTTGATGACCCTATTTTTATTTTGTTGGGGTAAAATGTTGTCGGCACAGGAAAATACAACCGGAATTGTAATCTACGAGCAGGTTGTTCAGCTTGAAGTGAAACTGGAAGGAGAAGCAGCCGCGTTTGCCGACATGCTGCCTAAGGAAAGAAAATCGGAAAAGGTATTGTATTTCAGCCCTGGCGCTGCACTTTACGAAAACGGTAAATCGACGGCAGAAGATTTAAATATGCAGGCTGGCGGCGGAAATGTAATGATCCGTATGACAGAGCCGGAGAACAAAGTTTTCACCGACCTCGAAAACAAAAAACAGGTGGAACAACGCGAATTTATGACCCGCGTTTTTATCATCGAAGACGAAGCGGCCCACCAATGGAAACTGACTGGCAACCAGAAAATGATCCTTGATTATCCCTGTCAGGAAGCGGTTTTGGAAAAGAACGATAGAAGAGTTGCCGCCTGGTTTACGCCGGTAATCCCGGTTTCGGCAGGCCCCGGGAATTTTTGCGGGCTGCCCGGATTGATTTTGCAGGTTAATATTGACGAAGGGAAACAGATAACGACGGCAAAATCAGTTGGGTTCTCACCTTTATCTGAAAATATTCTTCTAAAACCCGAAAAAGGGAAAAAGGTGACGCGCGATGAATTCGACAAAATTGTGGAGGAAAAAAGGGAAGAAACAGGAGCCGGACAAGGTGAAGGCGCCCGAATGATGATCCAGATTCACCGTTAAATTTTAATTGATGAAGTTACTGGTTACAGCAATCTTTTTAAGCATTGCAGGGGCGGCTTTTGCCCAAAGTTATCCGCTGGAAGGCGATGTTTTCGCCGACGACCGTTCTCCGTTGGTTTACAGTTCGGTGGTTTTGCTGCATCCGGCCGACTCGACCATGCAGGCGTTTGGAATTACCAACAAAGAGGGTCATTTTGAAATCAAAAATATCAAAAAAGGCGAGTACCTTCTGCAAATTGCATTTCTCGGTTTCGAAACCCACTACCGCAAAATTTTAGTGCCGGTTGAAGGGAACAACCTCGGAAGTGTGGCGCTGAAATCGAAACCGGTTGACGTTGACGAGGTAAAAGTGGTGGGAGAATATGTCCCGCTGGCGATAAACAAAGACACCATTGAATACAATGCCGCGGCGTTTAAACTAAAACCCGACGCCGTTACCGAAGACCTGTTACGAAAGTTGCCCGGCGTGGAAGTGGACCGTGCCGGAAATATTAAGGCGATGGGTGAAGATGTCAGTAAATTGTTTGTTGACGGAAAAGAGTTTTTTGGGAACGACCCGAAAGTGGCCACAAAAAATGTCCCGGCCGATGCGGTGGAAAAAGTGCAGGTGTACGACCGGAAATCAGAAGAATCGATGTTTACCGGCATTGATGACGGCAGCCGCGAAAAGGCCATCAACCTTCAGTTGAAAGAAGATAAGAAGAACGCCCTTTTTGGCGACGTGATGGCGGGTGGCGGTACAGGCGAACACTGGCAGGGAAGCGCAAAAGCCTACCGGTTTACCGATAAAATTCAGACAGCGGTGTTAGGGATGGCCAACAACGTTAACCAGTTCGGGTTTTCGTTTAACGATTATATGAATTTCAGCGGAGGTATCGGCAGTATGATTCACGGAAGCGGATCAGCGCAAATACGGATTACTTCCGACGGCAGTTTCCCCATCAACTTCGGGCAGCCGGTGTCGGGGCTGAATACTTCCGGGGCAGGCGGCGCCAACTTTTCGTATTCAACCAGTCCCAACGACCGTGTTTTTATCAGCTATCTCGGGAGCGGCTCCGAAAAGAAACTGGAGCAGACCACCAAAAGCTGGAATTACACCGAAAACAGTTCTTTTTATCAGAATGAAAATTTAAATGAAACCGACAAAAACGCAGCGCATAATTTTAATTTCGGCTGGCGTAACCGAATCGATTCTTCTCAAAATATGATTCTGAACGGAGATTTTTCGATTTCCAGCGGAAAGACCAATCGGTTGTCAGCTACCGAAAGCAGCGCCAACGGCAGTCTGGTAAATACCATGCGCAACTTAACCGGGAACAACTCCGACCGGATTTCGGGGAATACAAGCGGTTCGTACATCAAAACTATAAACAAGGGGAATACTGTGGTTAAAGCAACCGGAAATGTATCGCTGTCGCAGGGTTTGGCTAAAAATTTAATCGATACCGAAACTTCGTTTTTTGAAAACGGGGGGTGGCAAACCGCACAGGACAACAAATTTCAGGATGACCAAACCGAAAGTTTGAATTATTCGCTGGGCGCCACGCTGACCCAGAGGGCCGGAAAACGGTTTTATATAGAACCCGAACTCAGGGCCGGCAGCAGTGTTGAAACACTTGACCGCACACAGGGGCTGCCGCTTCAGAACGATTTTGTTATCGATTCGTTAAGCCCCGCTTTTGAAAAGAGGTATCAATGGTTCCGGCCAAAAATCAGTTGGATACGGAATACCGCAAAAACAAAACTAACCCTGTCGTTGCAAATGGAAAACGGAAAACTTGAAAACAGCCTGAACGGAGACGATTTGAGTCGGAACAACTTCACCGCTCTGTTGCCCGGTTTTTTGTGGGAATATGAATACCAGAGCGGGCGGCGGCTGGTGTTGAATTATGCGTCGAATGTCAATACGCCTTCGGCAACCCAGTTGCTCCCGGTGGTCAACAACATCAACCCGCTGGCGCTTTATTACGGCAATCCCGCACTGGAACCCGAAAAAGCGCAAAATATAAACATGCACTGGCTCCTTTTCGACCAGTTTTCGTTTACATCGGTAATGGCCGTGTTCAATGGTACATTCACCAAAAATAAAATCAACTGGGACCGCACCATCAACAACGATTTAAGTATAATCAATACGTTGACCAACGTGGATGCGGACTACAAAATGCGTGGA
>CAYWBV010000460.1:0-2981 GCA_964455785.1 uncultured Maribellus sp. | reverse complement strand
ATCCTGACTGATAATTTTAAAAAATCCAGTGATATTGACTTATTGGTTGATTTCTCGGGAGTTGACCTTTACGACTATGCAGATAATTATTTTGACTTAAAAACTTCTTTGGAAAAATTACTTAAAAGACAGATAGACTTGCTTGAGGATAAAGCTGTTAAAAATCCATATCTAAGAAAATCCATCGACTCTTCTAAACAAATGATATATGGATAATGATATTAAAACCTGGCTTTACGACATTTTACAATCGATAAATGAGATTGATAGCTACTTTGATAAAAAATCAAGGATTTTTGAGGAGTATGTTTCTGATATTAAGACAAAAAGGGCAATTGAGCGAGATTTGGAAATAATTGGCGAAGCTGCAAATCGGATATTTAAAAAGGACAGAGATTTCAAACTTGATAACGTTGAGAAAATTATCGGTACCCGTAACAGGATAATTCACGGATATGATAAAATATCAGATGATTTGATTTGGAGTATTGTGATAAATCATTTGCCTAAACTAAAAAATGAAGTAACCCGACTCCTTGATGAATAAAGGGCAGCGCACAACACGGGTTTTACGTCAGGCGGGGTGACGTGCAAACCTGGAGCTTTCAGCTTCTATTCAAGTGCAGTGCGGGTTGACAGCCTGGTACTCCGAAAACCCGCACGAAAACCCGCACGAAAGCCAAGCGCCAAACCGCCAATTCCATTTTTGATACGATGGTGTATTTTTATTTTTCGGGGAAGGTTTTTGCCTGTTTCTGAAATTTGCCCAAAAGCAGAAATATCGTTCCGGCGACCTTTGGGAGTTTGCCCAAAGCAAGAAATATCGTTCTGGCGAGCTTTGGGAGTTTGCCCAAAGCAAAAAATCATTTCAGGCTTTGGGAGTTTGCCCAAAGGAAAATTTTATTTTGGGCGTTGGGCATTTTTCAAAAAAGAAAAAAACAGCCAGCCGGTTTTAAAACCAGTGGCGGGACGAAAAAAAATAAAAAAAAACCTTTTTTAATTTTCTAAATAGTTGTAAGTTTGGTCGTTCGGCAAAATGCCGGAGTTTCCTGGTCTCTGTTTTTTAACCCAAATCGGGAAATTTTAGAAATCCTAATCCGTTTCAGGGAGTAACACGACAAGTGCGACCTGCGCGTAAGTCACCAAAATCGCGGAAGCCCCTAAAACCAAAAAAAAAAGCGACAAACAACATCAGGAAGGTTTTATACCGATATACTGAAAAAAGCTGCTGCTGAAAAAAACATAAAAATGAAAAAAATGGGAATAAGTTCGGGGGATTACTGAGTTATAGGTAAGTAAAACGCAACCATCGTAACATGAAAGACATCTATGATAAAGCCGATTATTATGGAAAAAATAAAAGCTTTCTTACTTAAAAAAAGTAATTCACTAATAAGTTACCTATTGACAATCTTAGGATTTGGAGCAGTATGTACCTTTAATGGTTGTATGTATGGTGACCCTGTTGTTGAATACGGAACTCCTTTTGCGACTTTTAAAGTTAAAGGGAGTATTAAGTCTGAAGCAACTTCTAATGTTATATCTAATATTAGAGTGGTGATGGGATATGATACAACATTTACAGATGAGGCAGGCAACTATAAAATTTCAAACGAAGAATTCCCCGAAAACCAAACTTTTTTACTTGAATTTAAAGACATAGACGGAAAATCTAATGGAGACTATCAGTCACTTGACACGATTGTTGAATTTATTGACCCTGAATTTTCGGGAGGGACAGGCAGTTGGGATAGTGGAGAAACTGAAAAAGAAGTTAATGTAAAACTCAAAGACAAAGAATGACCGTTAAGAAAATTCCACTTAAAAAGAAACTTGCACTTAAGCTGTATAATAGGTATCGTGCGAATGAAAAGAAGATTCATCAACTAAATTATATTTTTTGGGAGTGTACATTAAGGTGTAATTTAAATTGTATTCATTGTGGTAGCGACTGTATGAAGGATTCGTCAATCAATGATATGCCAAAAGAGGATTTTTTTAAAGCTTTAGATGAAATAACACCTGACATCATTCCAAATAAAACGATGATTGTTTTAACTGGTGGAGAGCCTATTCTACGCAAAGATATTTCCGAAATAGGAAAAGAACTTTATAAAAGGGGGTTTCCCTGGGGAGTCGTTTCCAATGGAATGGGTATGCAAATACCAATGATAAAGAGTCTTCTTGATAATGGAATTAGAGCAATAACAATAAGTCTTGACGGTTTAGAGGATTCTCATAACTGGCTTCGAGGAAATAAAAATAGTTTCAGAAATGCAACAAATGCAATTGCCATTTTAAGTAAAACAGAAGGATTGCGATATGATGTCGTAACATGTGCAAATCAAAAGAATATAAATGAACTTCCTGAACTTTACAATTTGTTATTAAAGTTAGGATTAAAGGAATGGAGAATCTTTACAATATTCCCAATTGGCAGAGCAAAGGAGAATGAATTACTTCAATTAAAACCAAACGAGTTTAAAGGGTTGTTTGATTTTATTGAAAAAGTCCGTAAAGAAGGAAGAATAAAGTTAAACTACGGCTGTGAAGGATTTTTAGGAAATTATGAAGGTCGAGTGAGAGACAACTTTTTTTTCTGCCGGGCAGGTGTTAATGTTGCTTCTATACTTTTAGATGGTTCTATTTCTGCCTGCCCAAATTTGCGAGACAATTTTATACAAGGGAACATCTACAAAGATAATTTTAAGGATGTTTGGCAAAATAAATACTCAATGTATCGAGACAGGAGTTGGACAAAAACAGGAATCTGTAGCGATTGCGATTTCTTTAGTTACTGTGAAGGAAATGGTTTGCATTTGAGAGATGAAAAAACTGGAGAACTATTATTTTGTCATTTAAAACGAATTGAAGAAGGAGAAACAATGCCAGCCCATAACATTTTGCAAATTGTATCGCGGGTGTAGTGGTGTGCGTTGTCTCTGCTCCTTTCTTGACCGTCATGTCCAATAAATCGGAAA
>CAYWBV010000459.1:0-2989 GCA_964455785.1 uncultured Maribellus sp. | reverse complement strand
CGGAAACCGATTACCAGGAAAATAATCAATGTCAGTATCATCGACGGGGTAGTGGTGTAAACCATATAGCGGATGTGGGTAAACAAATCGGTTCCGGCCATGGCGGGCGCTAAATTGGTCGTGTCGCTCAGCGGCGACATCTTGTCACCAAAATAAGCTCCGCTGACAATCGCACCGGCCACCACCGCCTCGTTTATCCCGATGGCTTTCCCGATTCCCAGCAAAGCCACGCCAATGGTAGCAATGGTTGACCACGAACTGCCGGTGGCAACGCTTACCACAGAACTGACCACAACGGCAGTAAAAAGAAATACTCTCGGGTTGATAATGTCCAAACCATAATAAATCATTACCGGAACAACGCCGCTGATCATCCAGGTTCCGGCCAGTGAACCAATCAAAAGTAAAATCAGGATGGAGGGCATCGCCGAGCCAATCGTGGTCACAATCTTTTCCCGAATCGTTTCCCAGGTTAATCCCAGCCGGATAGAAATAACCCCGGCAATGGCTGCCGCCAGCAGAAGAGCAATCTGGTTGGGGCCTCCCAGCGTATCTTCAAACAGAAAAACGTTAAGGGTCAATAAAAGAATTAAAACGAAAA
Source organism: uncultured Maribellus sp. (assembly GCA_964455785.1). Classification (GTDB taxonomy): domain Bacteria; phylum Bacteroidota; class Bacteroidia; order Bacteroidales; family Prolixibacteraceae; genus Draconibacterium. The sequence continues at coordinate 2,388 of CAYWBV010000459.1, read as the reverse complement.
TGGGAAAAAGTGCCCCGATTAAGGTCGCCTCGCGTTTCATGTACGATAAGATTTTCAGATTTTAACTAAAAAATGCCAAACTAATATATTTAAGCGGAATACAAGAACGAATAAAATGAATTTTGGCGCGTACCCACAAATAAAAATTCAATTTGCCCGTAATAATTTATTGTTTTTATCTTCGTTTCTTTTTAGGTTGAATATGGATGGTATGAATAATTTTTATCGGAGGTTTGTTTTATTTGCTATAGTACTTTCAGGTTTTTGTTTTACTTCCTTTGCACAGCGAAGCAGCGGAATTGCCGTTGAAGGAAAAATCAGCGTACAGGAAGGGGTTGTTGAAGGGGCAGTCATTCAAATGTTTCAGGATGGACGGCGCCTGGATAATTATGGCGTGGGCGCCGATGGAAATTACAAGGTAGAACTTCTCTACAATCATAAATACGATTTGATTTTTACGCTGAAGGGGAATTTTTCGCAAAAGATTGTCGTCGATTCCAATGTGCCTGCTGCTGTTTTGCAGACCAACCCGCGGTTTCCACCTTTTCCGGTAAACATCAACCTTTTTACTGAAATCCCCGGAATCGACCGTTCGTTTTCTGAAAATACGGTGCTGAAAATTTATTACAGCGAACAGGTCGATAATTTTATTTCGGATTTGTATTACAACGACGCCCAAATCAAAAATCTGATCGATCAGGCCATTCTGAAATCGCAAATGGTGGGCAAGGAGGCCGACTATCTGTCGAAACTGACCAAAGCGGAACTGGCCGAAATGCGCAAAGAGTACGATAAATTGCTGGCAGACGCCGGAAAAGAGTACGCCAACGAACAGTTTCTGAATGCCCTCGACGGGTACAAGGCGGCCAGCCGGATATTTCCACGGGAACAGTATCCCAAAGACCGGATTGCCGAAATCAACGATTTGCTGGGTTTGATGATGGTGGCCGAAGAACTTGACAAAGCGCTGTCCGAACGGTTTGGAAAACTGGTAGCCGAAGCCGACCAGCTTTTTACTTCGCAGCGGTATCCCGAGGCCAGCAGCCTTTACAACCGCGCACTCTCGATAAAACCCCTCGACAGTCATGTCAACCAGCGGATTCAGCAAATCAACGAGATGCTGAAAAAACAACAGACCGAACAACAATACCAGGATTTAATTGTCAGGGGAAACAATGCGTTTAATGAAATGCTGTACGAAGAGGCGCTGAAAATTTATACCGAGGCGTCGGTACTTAAACCCGGCGAAAGTTATCCGAAAACCAAAATAGAAGAAATTAATGCCAAGCTGAACCTGCTCGCCAAAAATGCCGAGAACCAGAAAAGCTACGACCAGGCTATTTTTCAGGCGGAACTCAATTTCGAAAAACAGTTTTACGACAGGGCCATCACTTCGTATGAGAATGCGCTGGTTTACAAACCTGGCGATACAAAAGCAGAAGGCAGAATCAAAGAGATCAGGGAACTGATGCAGGGGCTGGCGAACAAAACCCTCTACGATAAACTGATTCAAACGGCAGATAAAGCTTTTAACAAAAAGCTGTATGCCGAAGCGCTGACCGATTATACAAAGGCGCTTGAAGTGTTTCCGCAGGAGAAACATCCGGCGGAAAGAATTGAGTTGATCAACAAAACGCAGAACGCCGAAGCTAATTTTTTGGCGGCTGTAAAACAGGCCGACGAAGCCTTTGCCGAAAAAAAATACCAGGAATCGAAATCGTTTTATACACAGGCGCTTGAAATCAGGGCGGGTGACAAACACTCCACTGACCGTATCAAACAAATTGACGGCTTTCTTGCACTTATGGCCAATGACGATCGTTACAACAATCTGATTGCCGAGGCCGATCGTTTACTGGCCCTGCCGGAATATGAAAACGCCAAATCCAAATACAACGAATCACTGGCGGTTAAACCCAACGAAAAATATCCGAAGGACAAAATTGCGCAAATCAATTCCCTTTTACAGCAGATAGCGCAGGCCGATCAGAAATACCGGCAAACGGTTCAACGGGCGGATGATTTGTTTAACCGGAAAAGTTACAATGAAGCGCGACCGGTTTATGTGGAAGCAGATGGTTTAAAACCGGCGGAAACCTACCCGCGGGAGATGATTGGAAAAATCGATGCCCTTTTGGCGGACCAGGCCCGTATTCTGGCTGAACAGCAGGCCGCCGAACAGGCAAGGCAGGAAGCGCTGGCCAGCGAACGCGATCGAAATTATCAGCAGGTGGTGGATGAGGCTGATCGGCTGGTGGCGCAAAATGAACTGGTGGCTGCCGTCGGAAAATTCCGGGCCGCTTTGGACATCAAACCACAGGAACAGTATCCGATTGTGAGGATTGAAGAAATTCGCGGGATGATTTCGCGTTTGCAGGATCAGCAAAA
>CAYWBV010000458.1:0-2997 GCA_964455785.1 uncultured Maribellus sp. | reverse complement strand
AAAAATAGAGAGGATTCATTATCTTCGGAAAAAATTCGAAAAATGGAACGTTTTCTCTCCCAATGTGCGGAATACATTGCTCAGAAACACGCCGGGGAACTAAAGGACATTTGCCTGGTTTTTCCAAACCGGCGTGCAGGGGTGTTTTTTACCTCGTACCTCCGGAAACAACTTTCGTCGGCGGTAATCGGCCCCGAAATTACCACGGTGAACGAACTGATTTCCGGGTTTTCGCCGTTTTATTTGGGCGACAGGCTGCAACTGATTTCAATGTTGTACGATGTTTTCAAAAAACACATACAAACCACCGAAACTTTTGATGAATTTTATTTCTGGGGTGAAATTCTGCTGGCCGATTTTAACGACATCGACCGCTACCTGGTCAATGCCAAAGACTTGTTCCGGAACATTGCCGACATAAAGGAAATTGAGTCGCTGTTCGATTACCTCACTCCGGAACAAAGGGAGGCGCTCGAACATTTCTGGGGGAGTGTGGCTGTTCCCGGGCAAAAGGAGTACCAGAAACGATATGTCAGGATATGGGAAAACCTCTACCCGGTTTATGCTGATTTCAAAAAAATACTGGCCGAAAAACAGTTGGCTTACGGCGGGATGGCCGACCGCGCGGTGGTGGAAAAACTACAAAACGAAGGTCTGGCTCTTCCGTTTCAGAAATATTATATCATCGGGTTGAATGCGCTCAACAATTGCGAAAAGGCCTTTTTTACGTTTTTACAGCGCGAACAAAAAGCAGAATTTCTGTGGGATTACGATCGTTTTTACCTTGAAGATGTCAAAAATGAAGCGGGCCGTTTTATGCGCGAAAATCTCAAACAGTTTCCTCCGCCCGATGATTTTTTGTTGAAAAATGACCTCTTCTCAAAAAAGAAAAATATCAAACTGGTGGCGGTTTCGTCGGTTTACGGCCAGGCGCAGGCCATTCCGTTTTTTCTGAACGAAACCAAACCCGATTTCAGGCAGGAGTTTGACAATACCGCTGTTGTGCTGGCCGACGAGTCGCTGTTGTTTGCGGCGCTGGGCGCCATTCCCGAAGAAACCGGAACCGTAAACATCACCATGGGCTACCCGGTAAAAAACTCGGTGGTGTATGGTTTTTTGCTGTTGCTGGTTAACCTCCTGAAAAACAAAAAAACCGACTCCGAAAACCACACGGTGGTTTATCACCGTTTTGTTACCGACGTGTTGAACCATCCGCTTTTAAGCGGCGAGGAACCCGAAAAAACAAAAACTTTTCTTTCCGAAATCAAACAAAAAAACCGGATTACGATTCCGCTCCGGGAGATTGATTTTTCGGAGTTGCACAGCGCGGTTTTTAACCTTCCAAAAAAAGTAGAAGAGTACAGCGACTATTTTCTTTTGGTACTGGGAAGTTTTTACCGCCGGATTTTCAAGAACGACAAAAAAAACCAAATGTTGACCGAGCTGGTATATTCGGTTTACCAGGCGGTTGAAAAGCTGAAAGCGGTGGTTTCGGACGTGATGACCGGGCAGTTGCGCGAGATTAGCCCGGCGGTTTATTTCCGGCTGTTTAACCAGTATCTCGGACAGGTTTCGGTGGCTTACGAGGGCGAGCCGCTAAGCGGGACACAGGTGATGGGAATCCTCGAAACCCGCTGTCTCGATTTCGAAAACCTGATTATTCTCGGCCTGAACGAAAACAAGTGGCCGCGAACGTTCACCGCCCCTTCGTTTATTGCGCACAACATCCGCAAAGGATTTGGGCTGCCCGGCATCGACGAGCAGGACGCCATGTATGCCTACTATTTTTACCGGCTGCTGCAGCGCGCAAAGAATGTGACGGCAACCTACAGTGTGGTAAAAGAGGGAATCAATACCGGGGAACTGAGCCGGTACGGATTTCAGTTGCTGTTCGATTCCACCCAAACCCCCCGGCAGGTGAACCTCGGCTTTTCGTTTGCCAACGACCCGGCAGAACCCATTGAAATACAAAGTTCGGCCGCGAAGGTTAACGATTTTCTTTCGCGGATTACCGAAGAACATCCGCTTTCGCCCAGCGCCGTCAATACCTATTTGCAGTGCAGCCTGCGCTTTTACTTCCGGTATTTGATGCAGTTGCCCGAACCCGACGAGGTGAAAGACGAAATCGACAGCCCCGTGTTTGGGAATATTTTTCACGAAACCATGGAATCGTTGTACTCGCCGCTGGTGGGGAAAGTGGTGGAAAAGCAGGACCTGGAAAAGATACAGAAGGATAAAATTCTTCTGGAGAATGAAATCAGGAAAGCCATTGCCAAACACTATTTTATGGAAAAAGAGCCACCACAAAAGCCGGTAAAACTGGAAGGAAAAACCCTGTTGATTTTTGAAAATACCAAAACATTTTTGAAGCAGTTGTTAAAAATCGATGCCGAAACAGCCCCTTTTTCGCTGGTTGCGCTCGAAGAGCCGTATAAAACCGAACTGCCGGTGATGTTGAACGGAAAGGTACAACCTGTGTGGATTGGCGGCAAAATCGACCGGGTGGACCGCGTCGGCGGAAAGCTGCGTGTCCTCGACTACAAAACCGGGAATGTGGGTTCGCTCTCGTTTAAAACGATGGACGATTTGTTTGAAAAAGATGTCAAAAGTCCGAAAAAGGAGATTCTACAGGCGCTGTTCTATACGTTTGTACTCAGCCGGAACCACAAGAATGAAACTGCTTTTCAGCCGGTGATTTACAGTTTGCGCCAGTTTTTTTCGGAAAACTATTCCCCTGAAATCCGGCGGGATAACCAAAATTTTCTGTTTTCGGAACTGGAAGAGGAATTTTTGAACTTTCTAAAATCGGTGATTGAGGAGATTCTTTCGCCCGAAAATCGATTTGTTCAGACCCGGCACGAGGAAAAATGCCGGTACTGCCCTTACCGGAAAATCTGCCGGCGTTATTAGACCGTTGAAATACATTTGGATTGATTATTAACCCGTTGAAACGCGGCGCCTGACCTTCGAAACAGCGAAGTTGGTCTTCGAAACAGT